>CANKLV010000050.1 GCA_947483415.1 Chitinophagaceae bacterium | reverse complement strand
TTAAGTCATGAAGAAATTCTTACACAAGTAGAGCGAATTGCCCAACAAATAAATACTGATTACAGTGGTAAATGTCCATTATTCATAGCTATTTTAAATGGTTCATTTATGTTTGGATCCGACTTATTTAAATCACTAGATATTGAAGCTGAAATTTGTTTTATAAAATTGGCTTCATACAAAGGAATTAAAAGTACAGGACAAGTAACCACGTCAATTGGACTTGATGTTTCACTTAAAGACCGTGATGTTATTTTAATAGAAGATATTGTAGACACCGGTAAAACTTTACATGAATTTTTGCCTCAACTATACAATCAAAATCCTTCTAGCATTCGCATTGCTTCTTTATTACACAAACCAGACGCTTTATTGTATCCAGTAAAAGTGGATTATTTGGGATTTGAAGTGCCCAATAAATTTTTAGTAGGTTATGGTTTGGATTATGATGGTTTGGGTAGAAATCTTAAAGAGATTTATCAACTCAAAATCGAAGAATAATAAAATAAAATTGGTATATTTAGAATTGATGCTGTACTTTAAATAGTGCCCATGTTTTTTAAAAAATCAATAATTTATTGTCTTATTTTTTTGTGTATCAATCATACACAAGCGCAGTATTATTTACGTGGAGAGATTAAAGACGAAAAAAACAAACCGCTTCCTCACGCCAAGATATTTGTTCATGGCGAAAAAAAAATCCATTACTCCGAATCTAATACTGGTAGTTTTGGTATCACCGAAAAAAGACTTTACGATTCACTTACAATTAGTTTAGATGGATATGAAACCCAAACGATTTGGGTAAAAACTGATGTTTGGTTGGTTGTGAAATTGAAAGCTAGAGATGATGCAAATAGCAAACGGCAACCTAAATTAATTTCCATTACTAAAGATCAAAACAGAGATGCCTTCAAAGCTTTAGCTACAGGCGATGAAACTTATTTCCAATTGGTTGAAAATGAAGTTATTGATGCCAAAGCTTATGCTAATACTGGATTTTCATTGAATGTTAACAAAGCTTCTTATAGTAATGTACGGCGCTTTATTAATATGGGGAACGAAGTGCCAACTGATGCAATTCGTACAGAAGAAATGGTTAATTATTTCAATCTTGGTTATCATACACCTGGTGGCGACAGTTTATTTAGCGTTCAATCACAATTAACGGCTTGTCCTTGGAATGAATTGAAAAAATTAATGTTTGTTAATGTAAGTGCAAAAAAAATAAACCTTGAAAATGTCCCGCCAGGTAATTTTGTTTTTTTAATTGATGTATCTGGGAGTATGGATATGCCCAATCGGTTGCCTTTGTTAAAAGCTGCATTTCAGCTGTTTGTTAAAAATTTGAGACCTATTGATACCATTTCAATTGTAACATACGGGGGTTATGTACAAATTTGGCTTCAACCAACTTCCGGACAAAACCAGAAAGAAATATTAGAATCCATTGAATCACTTGAAGCTTATGGAGATACACCTGGAGAATCTGCCATACGTGTGGCTTATCAACTGGCTAAGAAAACATTTATTAAGGGCGGGAACAATCGGGTTATATTGGCTACAGATGGTGATTTTAATGTTGGAGAAACATCAGAAAAAGCGTTGGACGAAATCATTTCAAAACAGAGATTAACAGGTGTGTATTTAACATGTTTGGGCGTTGGAATGGGCAATTTAAAAGATTCAAAGCTTCAAACACTTGCGAAAAATGGGAATGGTAATTATGCATATTTAGATGACATTCAGGAAGCTGAAAGGGTTTTAGTAAAAGAACTTACGCAAACATTTTATGCTGTTGCAGACGATGCGTTTATGAACGTAAATTTCAATTCTAGTTTGGTAAAATCATATCGATTAATTGGGTTTGACAATAAAAAAGAGGCATTAGTAGATAATAAGAATTTGCTTGAAGGGGGTGAAATAGGTAGTGGAAGCAATGTACTTGCAATTTTTGAGATTGCACCAACAGATAGCTTAATCAAAATTAATAGTTCACATTCAATTCAACTTTTAGCTGATATGGACTTAAGGTATTCAATAAATAGTGCGCATACAAATCACTCACTTCATTATATGGCCACTTCAAATTTTATACCTTTTGATAGTATTGATAATAAAATGAGATTGGCTACCGCAATAACCATGTTTTCTTTGAAACTAAAAAAATCAAATTACTTCCCATATAAATCATGGAGAAGTATAAAAAGGTTGGCTCAGCCTTGTGTAGAAGAAACAAATCGGCTACAAAATGAATTTTTAAAACTGATTGACAAAGCTGAAAAAATATATGGGAATAAAAAAAGAAAATAGGTTGAGTAAATTATAAATATTTTTCAGCTTATTTTTTTGAATGTTATTCTTGATTTGTATTCCTTCTAATTGACAACAACACTATTTTATTTAACTGAAAATCTCCCTTACTTTATCAAAAAATGATTTTTCATTTTTTTCAGGGTTCGGTTCAAAGTTTTTCGATTGAGCTAATTTCTCTAGACTTGATTTTTCTTCTGCTGAAATATTTTGAGGCGTCCAAACATTTACATGAATGAGTTGATCTCCTTTTTCATAACCATTTACCTGAGGGAACCCTTTTCCTTTTAATCGGAATATTTTTCCACTTTGTGTACCAGCAGGGATTTTAATTTTTGCCCTTCCGTCAATTGTTGGCACTTCTACTTGCGTTCCAAAAACTACGTCAGGAAAAGAGAGATACAAATCAAAAGCTACATTTAGCCCATCTCTTTGTAATTGCGGATGAGCTTCTTCTTCGATTTGAACGATTAAATCTCCAAAACTACCACCACGCTCTCCAATATTTCCTTTTCCACTCAAGCTAAGTTGCATGCCTTCTTGAACACCAGCTGGAATATCAATGTTGATGGTTTCTTCTCCATAAACTCTGCCTTCACCTTTGCAATTGCCACATTTTGCGGTAATTGAAGTGCCATCGCCATTACAAGTAGGGCAGGTGGTTACGGTTTGCATTTGACCTAAGAAAGTATTTTGTACTTTTCTAACTTGTCCGCTTCCTTTACAAGTGCCACAAGTTTGAATACTGTTTTTATCTTTTGCACCGCTTCCTGTACACGTACTACACTTAATGTATTTTTTAATTTTGATGGTTTTGCTGGCACCTTTTGCCATTTCCTCAAAATTCAATTTTAGTTTAACACGCAAATTGCTTCCTCTCACGCCGCCTGATTGCCCGCCACGTCTGCTTCTTCCACCACCACCAAAAAATCCGCTAAAACCATCGTCACCAAATACATCGCCAAATTGGCTAAAAATATCATCCATATTCATTCCTCCACCGCTAAATCCGCCACCACCACCAGATCGACCTTGACCAAATGCATTATGTCCAAAACGATCGTATTGGGCTTTCTTATCTGCATCATTTAATACTTCATATGCTTCGGCAGCTTCTTTAAATTTATCTTCTGCAGATTGGTCACCGGGATTTCTATCAGGATGATATTGCATTGCTACTTTACGGTAAGCCTTTTTAATTTCATCTTGACTAGACGATTTAGGTACGCCTAGTATTTCGTAATAATCTCTTTTATTCGACATGATATTGATTCAGTTTAAATTATTTGCCAACTACTACTTTAGCAAACCGAATTAATTTTTCGTTTAAATAATAACCTTTTTGCAATACTTCAATTACTTTTCCCTTCATTTCTTCTGGTGAATCTACAATGGAAATCGCTTCATGTTTTTCAGGATCAAATTCAGTATGCAAACATTCCATTTCTTGAACACCTTTTTGTTGCAGAAAGTTGCGTAGTTTGTTAAAAACCAATAAAGTGCCTTCATTGGTTTCTTTCGCTTCTGATTTTAGTATCTGATTTTCGGCTCTGTCGCAATCGTCCATTAAATCAAGTAAAGCAATAATCATTTCTTTACCAGCTGTTTGGTGTAATTCAATTCTTTCTTTTGCAGTTCGACGTTTGAAATTATCGAATTCTGCCAATAATCTGACATATTTGTCTTTTAGTTCGTCGTTCTCTTCTTGCATTTTGATTTTAATTGATTCTATAGTTTCTGTATCTACAGTATTGGGGGTTTCATCTGTTGATAAATTTGGCACTTCCTCTTCTAAGGGTAATTTGTTTTCTTCCATATTAATTTAAAATGATTGTTGCAAAATGATTGTTGCAAAACGATAGTTGTCAAACATATTGCCAATTGTATAAATGCCGACATTTTGACACAGTAAAAAAAACGAAAAGAGGGGAAGATATGATGCGTAAAGATTATTTCACCACTTGAAACTTTCCAGTTTCCATAATAATGCCGTTTTTATCCCTAAGCTGATAAATATAGACTCCTCGGTAAAAATCAACAAGATTTAAGTTGATTCTAGAGGGCGTATTTTTGATTTCTAATATTTTTTTCCCCATGAAATTAAATATGAAAAGCGTATAATTAACGTCATAGCTTCTTAAGAAATCGAAGTTGATAAATGAAGAAGCCGGGTTGGGATAAAATTTTATTATACGGTTTGAAGCTTCTGATGTATTATTTTGGCTAAAACCTTGTAGGTTGAGCCCAAAAACAAGCAGCGATGATATGATAATTATTTTTTTCAAGAATGGAAAACCGATTTTTCAATAAATTTAAATGAATTAGGTAGAATAATAAAATATTTTCTAAAAAGAAACCGTTAATTTATTAAACGGTCAATGCATTCATTTATCGCTTCAAAATTAGGGATATCTCCAGCGCTTTCTAAAACCTCTACATACTGAATAACTCCAGCTTTGTCCACTAAAAAGGCTGATCTTTTGCTTACACCTTTCATATTCATACCTGTAAATGATTCATAAATGGTGTGATAAGCTGTAGAAATTTCCTTGTTAAAATCACTCAACAATGGAAAATTTAATTGTTGTTCTTCTTTGAATTTCGCTAAAGTAAATACCGAGTCAACAGAAATACCTAAAACCTGAGCATTTGAATTTTGATAACGGCTGATATCGTCTCTAATAGCACATAGTTCTTTGGTACAAACACCAGTAAAAGCTTGAGGAAAAAATAAAATCAATACGTTTTTTTCTCCGGCAAAATCAGACAAGCTGATTGTTTCGTTAATAGAAGTATGCAAGGTAAAGTTAGGCGCTTGGTTTCCGATTTGTAATGACATGTTATATTGTTTTAAAATTTTAACGCAAGTTAGCTAGCAATCTTTAAAAAATCATCAAATTAAGAAAAAATAATAAAAGATGGTTACTGGATTCGTTCCTTTTTGAGCACCAAACACCAAACACCAAACAACAAATAACAAACAACAAACAACAAACATTATTAAATACAATAAAGCCCCGCAAAATGCAGGGCTTCTGTTATCCAAACAATCCATAAAAACAAAAGTATTTGTCTGTTAGAACCGGGTCAGGGTAAAACTGTTGGGTTATTAAAAATTATTGGATTAGAATTTAGGACATCTTACCGCATCCAAACTGCTGTTATTTTTTCTGAATTTTTGATAAGAAAGTGAAATTTCAAAACCGCCTCTACCTTTACTGGATGTTTTTAAGGAAGAAATATTTGCGTCGTAACTAATGGCTACTGCTAATGGTTGAAATTCGATTTTTGCTACCGGAATGATTGCGTCTCTCCATCTCATATAAGTTCCACAATGAAATAAATATCTAGCGTCTTCATTTTGGCCTATTCTCATTGAGTAAATTGCGCCACCTATGATTTCCTGATAAGTGCCTTGTTTGTTATAATCCGCTTGAAGTGTGAAATAAGAATTGTCTGTCATTTCATAACGTACACCAGAAGACAATACCCATCTTGGAGTCACCGATTGGTTTGCGGTATTGTAGAAATTTGCTTTCTTAGATTGATTGAAATGATGATAAGCTAAACCTACATAAAAATTGTTATTTTCATTTTCTCCCAATTGCGAATTCAAACTCATTCCTACACTGCCATCAAAGTAGCTGAAACCATTAGTCGAAAAGGTTTCTCCGTCAGATAATGCCCCATTGAATCCAGTGCCATCAAATTGATTGTTTGTGGTCATTTTAGTTCTATCTAACCTACGCTGTATAATTCCTCCCATGAATCCTAAAGACAAGTAAACGTTTTTAAAATCACTCATTGATTTGTTGTAATTTATAGCAGGTAATATTTGTGTTGTAGTTAAAGCTATTGTTCCTGCTTTATCGTAAACTACTTGACCACCAATACTGATATAATCATTTCCATTGCCAACATGTTTTTTGTAATCGCAACTCACTGAGGTTGTTTGATATGCATCAGTCACAGAGTTCCATTGATTTCTGTGTACAGTTTGAATTCGGATGTCTCCATTATATAATCCAGCAAGAGATGGATTTCTTAAAATTGGTGTTTCAAAAATTTGTGAAAAATGGATGTCTTGAGCTTGTATATTTTGCCTGAAAAATAACAGGCATAAAAATAGCGTTGAGGTTTTTAGAATAGTGTTCATAGGGCTTGTTTTTGATAAGTTACGGTATTATATAAACGAAATAGGGCTTAACTTATTGTATAAATGTGAAGGAATAATTAAAAAAAATCCGATTTCTTTTTGTAAAACAGGGGATAAGTTTCTATATATTTTCGATTTGTCTTTTTTAAATTTTAACTTTTGATATTTAACTTGTCTTTTTATGGTATTTCGAACAATAAAAAAGGGCCTGCATTTTATTGCAAGCCCAATTCTATTCTATAAACAAAAGCGCGATTAAGGTTATTTTATTAAAGCCACATTTCCTTTGAAAGTTAATACTGAATAGTTATCACACATTACTTCAACTGTATAAATATATACATCTTGATCTAGCTTTTTCCCTTTGAATGTTCCATCCCATGCTTTAGAAGGATCATTTGCATTGAAATTGTTTTGTTCAAAAATCACTTCACCCCATCTTGAAAAAACTTTAAATCTTTTTATGGTAAAGATGCCACTTCCTCTTGGATATAGTAGATCATTTACACCATCTTGATTTGGAGAGAATGTATTTGGTACAAACATGTTTGCTCCATTACACAACACGTTCACCGTTAATTCATCCGTTGTTTTGCAACCTCCTTTATTTTTTACAACTACTTTATAAGTTGTAGTAGTATTTGGCTTTACAGTGATGCCTGGGAATATATCACGGAAAATAGCGTTTGTTGGTGTCCATCTTGCGTCAATTACATCTGAAGAAACTTGTGGAATTATATTTATAGTTTGCCCAACATTTATTGTCCTGTCTGCCCCAGCTTCTACAGTTGGATAGTTATGAACAATAATTGGAATGGTAGCTCTTACGGTAAAACAATTTCTATCATCTGTACCTACCACTTGATAGGTAGTACTCACATTTGGCGTAGCTACTGGATTTGCTGAATTTGGATTATCTAATCCTGTAGAAGGCGTCCAAGTATATCTATAAGCTCCATTTGCATGCATGGTTACAGAATTTCCGATACATAATGAATCTTTTCTGCTGGTTGTCATGTTGAATGGATATTTTACAGCAACTTTTACAGAGTCCTTACTGCTACATCCATTTATGCTTGTTCCTGTTACAAAGTATTGTTTTAAACTATCAGGATTAGCAATTGGACTAGCACATGTTGTACAGCTTAATCCTGTTGAAGGACTCCATACATATTGAACAGCTCCAGTTGCAACTAGATTTATTCCAGTTCCTCTACAAATCATTGTATCCAAGCCAGCATTAATTACAGGTATTGCATATGCTTCAACAGTTGCGTTGGCGGTGTCTTTACATCCCGAACTATTTGTAACAATCAACTGTACTGGATGGTTTCCTGCAACTGAATATGTTTGCACTAATGGGGTCATTAAGTTAGAAACCACCCCATTGCCGAATCTCCAAGACCATGTTAATGCAGAGGTATCTGCTACAATATTTAAAGCATTGAAATTAACATTTAAAGGCACACAACCATTTATAGATTGTGTAATATTAGCAATAGGAGATTTCACAATCTTTATTGGGTTCGGGCTAATCATAGTATCTACACAGCCAAAAGTAGATGTAACGATTAACTTCGGGTAATATATACCGGTAGTATTGTAAAAATGATTAGGATTTTGGCTTGTTGATGTTGTTCCGTCTCCGAAATTCCATTGATAATTTGATACTGCATCAGTTCCAGTTGTAATGCTGTTAAATAATACTGAGCCTTGATCACAAATAGTACGTGTATTGAAACTAAAATCTGCATTTATTGCACGTATTTTAATGGTATCTCTTCCTCTTAAAGTAAACGTACATCCTGCGGTGTCTCTTAAAATTACTTTTGGTACAAAAGAACCTGCAACTGTATACTGATGCGATATTACATTAGTGGTGGTGTCTATAGCCGTTCCATCGCTGAAGTCCCATGTGTATCTAATTGTGTTTCTTGTATTCGCATTGAAATTTACAATTGTTGGAATACAGCCAGTTAATCCTGCGTATCTAAATGTTCCACTCGGGCCTCTTACTACGATTGTTTTTTGAATAGTGTCTCTACAACCACCTGGACTTGTAACAGTTAATTTTGAATGAAATGTTCCTGCAACTGCATAGAAATGTGAAGGATTAAGCGTACTTACTACTCCTGATCCATCACCAAAATCCCATGACCAGCTCACTTGATTTGAAGATTGGTTAGTGAAATTTACGATTAATGGAGGACAAGTACCTAATGTATCACTTACTTGAAAGCGTGCTATAGGTCTAGTTATACGAACCATATTTACTTTTGTAGAATCATTTCTACAAGCGTTTTGATCCCAAATTGATAATGTAACATTATACAATCCATTTGTTGCATATTGATGTCTTGGGTTTGTTAATGTAGAAGTGTTTCCGTCACCAAAATTCCATAAATAGGTTAATCCAAAACCTTGAGAATAATTTATAAAATTTACACTACTCATTGGGCAACCCACAGAATCAGCAGTATAGAAATTAGAAACAGGTTTGTTAATTGTTAAGTAATTTGTTTTCGTTAATAATTCTGAACATCCTGCAGAATCAGTTACCAATAAGCTAATTGTAAACATTCCTCCTCTTGTATAAAGATGACTTACAACAGAATCAGTTGTTGTAATTATTGTTCCATCTCCAAAATTCCAAGTTCTCGAAATGATTCTGTTTCTTCCATCTGAAGTAGAACTATCTCTAAACAAAATATTTGTATTTGCACAACCATTTGTGGTGGATGCATTAAATCTAGCTTTTGGTCCATTAACTTGAATACATGGGTTTGTAAATGTGGTATCCTTACAAGCGTTTTTATCAATTGTTGTTAATCTAACGCAGTATGTACCTGCATTGAAATATCTTTTTGTAATAGAATCACCTGTCCCTGTTGAATTGTCTCCAAAGTTCCAGTTAAATGCATTGAAATATGCAGGAGTTACACCTAATGCTTTGAATTTCACATCACCTGGTTTACAAATCGAATAACTTGATGCACCGATTGTTGGATGTTGATCAACAATAATAATGTTGGTTGTTTTTGTAAAACTACATCCAGTGGTATTATTGAAAACGGTTAAGCTTACAGCATAAGGTCCATTGGCAGCATAGTAATGTTCTGGGTTTGTTTCAGTAGATGTTGCTCCATCACCAAAACTCCATAACCAACTATCAGCACCTATTGATTGGTCTACAAATTTTCTTTTTTTTCTGTCAGCACAATCAACAACTGCTTTAAAATTTGCAATAGGAGGATTGATAAATAAAAAGTCTGTCATGATTAAAGTGTCCTTACAACCATTGTATGCAGTTACTAATGTTACTGTCATATAGCCTGTATCAACATAAACATGGGTTGGATTTTGAGCAGTACTTGTAGTATTGTCTCCAAAATTCCATAACCATTGATTTACAGAATCTGCTATAGGTGTTGAATCTCCAAATGCTACCGGAAATTGAGCACAAGTAATTCTTGGTGTGGCGTCAAATGCAGTATGCGGCCTAGTTCCAACCCTGATTCCTCTCGCATAAACAACGGTGTCTGTACATCCAGAAGCCGTTACAATAATTAAAGAAATGTCATAAGTACCCACATTAAATGTATGTGTAGGACTCATTAATGTAGATGTAGTGCCATCCCCGAAATTCCAAAAATAACTTACGATATTATCACCGCCAACTACTTGATGTTGAAAAGTTTTTGTTAATGGTCCACATCCACTTTGTGGTAAATTTCTGATTGTAACAACAGGCAATTGTATACTAATATATTGATCTCTAACTCTGGTGTTTTTACATCCATTTGCCGACGTACCTGTTAAGGTAATGGTGTAATTTCCTTGTGTATTAAAAATATGACTTGGAGATTCGATTGTAGATGTTGTGTTGTCTCCAAAATTCCATAGATAAGTTGTAGCAAGTGTTGATGTGTTGGTGAAATTAGCTGTCATTGGTGC
>CANKLV010000049.1 GCA_947483415.1 Chitinophagaceae bacterium | reverse complement strand
CAAACTTATTGCTAAAAACTACATTCTTTCCATCTACCTCAACAATTAAAGATCCTTCACCTTCATAAAAAGCAGTAGTAACAGAATCAGAGATTCGATGAATATCATCCTCGTCGAATTCTTTTTTTATTAAACGGTCAATTAATAAAAATGATTTGCCTGCATCTTTTTGTTTGTAAATGGGGTGCTTGCTATTTTCTAAAACATCTTCAATTCTAATGATTTCTTTATTGTGGTAGATACGAGAAAATCCTTTTTGCAATAAAATATTCAGTTCTTCTTTTACATCTCTATTGGCTTGAATTTTAAACGGCACAAGAATTAATATCTTCTGTCCATTATTTAATCCTTGTAGAAATTTAACCACATCAGTTACATCATCTTTCTTTACTTCTCTTCCACTAATCGGCGAAATGGTTTTACCTATACG
The DNA here is from genome assembly GCA_947483415.1 of Chitinophagaceae bacterium. GTDB lineage: Bacteria > Bacteroidota > Bacteroidia > Chitinophagales > Chitinophagaceae > Ferruginibacter. Next base: position 10,204 of record CANKLV010000049.1, on the reverse strand, counting down.
TGCAAAAAGCAATCTTAAATAATCATACAATTCGGTCATGCTACCAACCGTGCTTCTGGGTGTACGGGAAATAACTTTTTGTTCGATGGCAATGGCCGGGCACAAACCAATTATATAATCTACATCAGGTTTATTCATACGCTGCATAAATTGACGTGCATATGAACTTAAACTTTCTGCATATCTACGTTGCCCTTCTGCAAATAAAGTATCGATAGTTAATGATGATTTTCCGGAGCCGGAAACACCTGTAACGACTATCAATTTTCTTCGTGGTATGGTAACCGTTATGTTTTTCAAATTATGAACACGTGCACCATGAATATGTATATCATTATTCTTTTTTGGAAGAATATCTGCTTTTTTTTTTGTTTTTTTCTTTTCCATATAATTAGGCAAAAATAAGCTAAGAATGTGGTTAATACTGATAAATTTACGTGGTATGAAAAAACTACTAAGTAGATATACGCATGGTTTCCGAGCACTAGTACTCGATTTTTGAGTTTTGCCAAAAAAAGCTTAAAAAATATTTTGAAGCTTAATTTTTACCTCTACTTTTACTTTGTGATTGAGAGCAACCAGAAAAAAATAAAAAAATAAAAACAAGTTTTTTTCTCAATGTTTGAAATCAAAAAAACCAATATCCTAAACCAATAAAAACAAAAAACATGAAAAACCTTTCTACACTAACCGACCAAGATTTAGTTCGTTCTTACATGAACGGCGATTCAAATGCAATGAATGTTCTAGTTGAACGTTACAAAGACAAAATTTTCACATCTATCTATTTATTAGTTAAGGACAAGTATCTTGCTGAAGATATTTTCCAAGATGTATTCATTCGTATCATAGACACTTTAAGAGGTGGTCGTTATACAGATGAAGGAAAATTCTTACCATGGGCAATGCGTATCGCGCACAACATGTGTGTAGATCATTTCAGAAAAGTAAAACGTAGTCCAAGTATCAAAACAAGTGACGACCACGACATTTTTGAAGTATTAAACTTCTCTGAGCCTGGTGCTGATCAAAAAATCATGGCGAATCAAAGTCATGACAAAATCAGAAAGATGGTTGATTTGCTTCCAGAAGATCAACGTGAAGTAATCATTTTGAGAAATTACGCTGATTTAAGCTTTAAAGAAATTGCTGAATTAACAAACTGCAGCATCAATACTGCTTTAGGCAGAATGCGTTATGGTTTAATCAATTTACGTAAAATGATGACTGAAAAACAAATCGCTTTATAATATTAAAATAATATTCATTTAGAATAGCAATTCTCTTCATTGGGAATTGCTATTTTTTTTGAAATGTATTTAATCCGCAATTAAGAAATAAATGGTTGAAACCATTAACTCCTTTACCCACGGTTGAAACCATGGGCTATAAAAACAAATGGTACAATAAAATGTCCCAAAATCATTCACCCACGGTTGAAACCGTGGGCTATCAGAATAATTGTCATGAAAATGAAATCGATGAATTAAGAAGCATTGCTATTTTTTTTGAAACGTATTTAATCCGCAATTCAACCAACGTAAATATTCATTTTTATCAGGCGTATAGCCAACAGGACTATTTAATAAAACTTCGTTTGTATCAATTATGGCATAAAGTGGTTGTGCATTATTGGCAAAGTTTTCCGTTTCAAATGTAGCCCACAAATCACCGTAAGTATTGATCTCCTTATTGGCACCTTCTTTTGTTTTATAAATAAATTGTTGAGATACAGGAAGTGCTTTCTTATCATCAACATAAAGTGAAACCACTACAAATTTTTCACTCATTAATTTATATACATCAGGTTCGCTCCAAACATTTTCTTCCATGCGTCTACAGTTTACACAAGCATAACCTGTGAAATCAATCAATAATGGTTTGTTTTCTGCTTTTGCCATTTTCAACCCTTCTTCATAGTTTTTAGAGCAATGCAAACCCAATACACAATCTGATTCTTTTTGATAAACGCTATAATACAAAGGAGGGGGAAATCCACTGATTAATTTCAAATTGGCATAGCTAGTGTTTGTAACCCCAGGAATTAAATAAAGTGTTGCTAATAATACCACAGAAGCCAATAATTTTCGGCTTAATGGAATTTTTTGATTGGGTGAATCGTGGCTGAATCTTATTTTTCCAAAAAGATATAATGAAAGTCCGATTCCAACTAAGATCCAAATACCAATGAATATCTCTCTTTTTAAAAGGCCCCAATGCTTAACCATATCTGCATTTGATAAAAACTTAAATGCTAAAGCGAGTTCTAAAAAGCCCAGAACAACTTTTACGGTATTTAACCATCCGCCAGATTTTGGTAAAGATTGCAACCAATTTGGAAATAAGGCAAACAAAGCAAAAGGCAGTGCTAAGGCAAGTCCAAATCCACCCATTCCAAAAGTTAATTGCATCGCTCCCCCATCTGAAGCCAATGAACCTGCAAGCAATGAACCTAAAATTGGACCCGTACATGAAAATGAAACCAACGCAAGCGTTAATGCCATAAAGAAAATTCCAAAAATATTTCCAGCGCCGGCTTTACTATCTGCCCCACTCGATAAAGAAGCGGGCAATGTGATTTCATAAAAACCAAAAAACGACAATGCAAAAAATATAAAGATTACAAAGAAGAGCACATTCAGATAAACGTTTGTAGAAATGTTATTTAAAAACTCAGGGTTTACACTGTCTAAAAAATGAAAAGGTAAACTCAATAAAATGTAGATGATAAAAATAAAAAAGCCGTATAAAAATGCATTTACAATTCCTGATTTTTTAGAACTCGCTTTCTTGGTAAAAAAAGAAACCGTAAGTGGAATCATTGGAAACACACAAGGTGTAAGTAGCGCAATTAATCCGCCTAAGAAACCAATTAAAAACAAGCTGGATAAGCTTTTGGATTTGGTATCATTATTACTTGTAGAAGTTATGCCACAATTGTTTTTGGGATGTTGGACATCAATTGTAGGAATTAATACTCTGGCTTGAGATTGCTGATTCGCACTATTATTAAGTATAATTTTTTCTTGGTGCTCTTCTGTAATAAAATCCAGGTCTTTCCCCAATTCATAAGCGATAATTAATTTAAAAGCTTCGGGTTGTTTACCAGTAAATTCAAGTTTTTGAATGATTTCAATTTCATTTTCATACACCATTTTTTCTGCGCCTTCAAATACCTTGTCATTTATTTTTTTTTCAGGAGCATTGATTTGTGGAATTTGCAATTTCGCATAGGACTCTTTTGAAGAAATTAATATTCCACTTAATCCTTCATCAGCGTCTGCTTTATATAAATGCCAATCTTTGGAAATGATGCCTTTTAAAGTGACTTCAATTTGATTTTTTTTTATTTTTTTTATTTGTTGTGTCCATTTTACAACAGATGAATCTTGGGCAAATGCTTGTAGTCCGAAAAAAACAAAAGTCAACGTGCAAAGTAAAACTTGGAAGAAAGCGATTTTATTTTTCATTTGTCAATATAGTATTTTAAAAAATTCATTCACATGATTTGTCCAATTTGATTACTATTTTTTTGAAGCGCAAATCGGAATAATCATAAAAAAATCCCGAAGATATCGGGATTTGACAAATTTATAATTTATTTAGATGCAAGCTTTATGTTGAATGGAATTTCTTTAGGTGGTAAACATCTTTTATCGTTGCAAACCATGTATAAAACTGTTCCTTTTAATGTTGTATTTGCTGCTGATTTTACGGTAACTTTTTGAACAAAATCAACATTTCCGCTGTAGAATTTTAGTGTGGATTTGAAATTTGGGTCGTACGAAGTTTCCAATTTCCCCACTTCTTTTATTTTACCGACCAACTTAATCAATGGATTTTTGGTGAAACTGAATGTAGTTGGTTCTGGACCTTCTCCACAAACTTGTGCGTAAATATGCCAGTTTCCAGATACTGTTGCGGTCATGTGTAGATCAAATTGCTTTGCACCTGTATTGGTTGCTGTAAAATTCCAAGAAACCGGATTTTCGATTTGAGCGAATCCTATTCCTGAAAAGAAAAATATTAATAAGGTGAAACATCCGAATTTTTTCATTTGATTTAATTTTTTGTAAAAATATAAACCTCGTTTTCTAAATTTTAATAAATTTTGTTAATTATCCAATCCCGAAAAGTTCTTTAAATACTATTTTACCATCAATATTTCCAAGACTTGAGTTGCAAACACGCTCCGGATGTGGCATCATGCCAAAAACATTTCTGTTTTCGTTGCAAATCCCTGCAATGTTTTGTGTTGCTCCATTTGGATTACTTGTTGAAGTAACCTCACCGTTTTCATCACAATACGTATAAATAACCTGATTATTTTTAACCAAATTGTTTATGGTTTCATCGTTGGCATAATATCTACCTTCACCATGAGCGATTGGTATTTTAAGCGCTTCGCTCGTATTTGAACTTGTTGACTTAAGGTATATGTTTTTACAAATGAATTGTTGGTTGGCATTTTTAAGTAAAACGCCTGGCAACAAACCACTTTCGCATAAAATTTGAAAACCATTACAAACACCAAGTACTTTTCCGCCTTGATGCGCGAATTCAATAACAGCTTGCATCATCGGGCTAAATTTTGCAATGGCGCCGCATCTTAAATAATCTCCAAAACTAAATCCGCCAGGCAACACAATACAATCCTCTTTTGTAAACATACTGATGTCATTGTCTTTATGCCACAATTCAATAACTTCTTGTTTAAGATCGGCTCTTAGGGCTTCTACCATATCTCTATCACAATTGGAACCTGGAAAAATAACTACACCGAATTTCATTTTTTGGAGTTTTGCTTGTTGAATAATTATGCGAATTTACAGCATAGGACTTAATGAAAAATAAAAAAATATCCGTTAATAACAGAAAGTACGACTAATACCCAATGAGATAAATTAATAAACCATTTTTTTTCTGGATAAAAAAAAGTTGAAGCTGTGAAAATTGAAGCTGGTACAAAACAAAATAAGGTAAAATAATATTGGGGTGTTTTGCTGAAAAATGGTATAAATAAGGCAAATATTAAAAATACCGTTATAATCGTCCAGCAATTTCGAGATTGAACCAATAATTTTCGCATATTAGATTGAGCATACGAAAAGCCAATTATAACAAGTAAAAGCGTTATGCTCAAACTGCTGATTTCAAATACCGTTAAACTAAACTTGGGCATTCTAAAATAAAATAAAGGAGATAGTAACCATTCCGGCTTATCGAGCAAATAGCCAAAAGCAAATACAAAATAAAATGGAGTAATAATCCCCAAAATTAAGATTACCCATTCTCGAGGTCTAAATGGCCGAAAAATTAGAAGTCCCAAAAATATAAGCAAGACAAATAAAAACGTAGGGAAAAATATTAAAATAGAAACGCCTGTTAATAAACCTAAATTAAATATGTTTTTTCGGGGATTCTGTTGCGTAGTAAGGTTGAATAATATCGATAAAATCCAAATGATAAAACTAACTGAAATCAATGTAGATGTGAATCCTACATGAAAAATGGAAGTGATCAACAAATAACTCATTCCAGTAAGGTAATTATTTCGTTGAAACATTTTTTGGTCTGTTACAATCTTATTTATAATTACAGCTTGAAGAAAAAGGATAAAAAACCCTACGCCAGTTATGATTGCATCGTTTGTAAATTTATTAAAAATTCCAAAAAAATATTGAAATAGAAAAGTATCGTTGCTGTTTATTGTTAAACCCGCTGACTTGAAAAATAATGGCCAATTTAATGCCAAACCATACAACATTAATAAGAAATTATTTCGGGGATTATTGGCTTTGAAGCTGCCTATCACGATATATGTTTATTGTTGATTAATAAAAATGAAGTTAATGAAATTGAGTTTGAAAGTTCTAAAAAGATTTAAAAAATAATTTTCGCAAAGCCAATTTTACCCATATAAACAAAGGGCATGAGCAATTCTTTACTTCCTACTTGCTTGGCTAATCGAGGCATGAATTCGTATCCCAATTGGCGACTTTTTAATGCTGGATATCTTTTAATTGAACCATCTGAAAATAAACCTTGAATGCTTATTATTTCATGTTGAGGATCTTTATCAATGAATAAATATTGAATTTGCGTACCCAAATTAATTGTGGCAAACGAAAGGAAATTATCTTGCTCTACATCTACCTGATTTTTTTTTATTTGATTAACCCACTCCATTTGCAAATCTTCGCCAATACCAACCATCACGATATCTTTATAATAATACCTCAACGAATTTGAATTATTGAAGGAATTGTATGATCTGTAATTATTATAATTTTGGTTATATAAAAAATAATCATTTGAAGCGTATCCTCTACTTGGATCGTAAAAATTTGAATTATTAAATTGGTTATTGTTATAAACAAATTCATTGTAATTGTCTTCTGCCATCAAAATAAAACTTCCATTTTTTTTAAGCAGAATATTTTCAGATAAAATTACTTGCTGATTATTTTTCTTGTATTTCTCTGATAGTAAACTTTTTTTTATGTCTTCTGAGAATAAATTAAACATGGATTTCTCTGCACTAAAATTTGATGGGTTAATAACTGCACTAAACAACCCTTCAGCTATGTCCTGTTTCTCTTCTAAATAGAATGCATTAATTAAAATTCTCTTGTTGATATTGTCTACTTTTATACATGATCCTGTTACAAAATACCCATTGAGATTTATTGACAAATTATCAAACCCAATTTGATTAAATCGGTGCTGGTATAGTTCCAAACTTTTAATATTATCTCCATTAAATGCTGTGGTCTCTTTTATAAAATAGAAATTACCCAAATTATCAATTGAGCAATCTGTAAAATTTTCTTTTCGAACATTAAAACTGTACTGCTGAAACACAGAATCAATCAATGAAAAATTGATATTGTACGATTTTGCTTCTAGAAAAATAACATCATTTTTTACATTTTTCTTAAACACTAAAATCTGATTTTTATCCTCACTATACACCGTATTAAAGATTTTCTGACTTGCAAAAAAGCCAATGTTTGTGTAATTTAAAATGGTAATAGGCTGCAATAATTTGCCATGAATATCCACTTTTGCCGCATTACAATAAACCATTTTATTTTTTTGATATTGAAACAATACAATGAAATAATCTGTGTATCTAATAAAATCAATATCAAAAAGATTCTCTGGCAAAAACTCCAACGTGTTGGTTTCTATTAGTTGCATTTGTGCATTATAAGATGAAAGCATATGCGTTCTAGAAATATTTTTATACACCAAATAATGTCCGTCTACTTTTCCTAAAATTTCAAACTTAATGTTTTTATTGTCTTTCTTTTGAACTTCTGAAAACAAAACATTTTGCGCAGAACAAGGATGAACAAAAAACAAAAAAACAATTACTAGCAGAACCATTTTTTTATACAAGAACCTTGAAGATTTAAAACTCAAAGAAATCATTGTGTACATAATTATAAATTTAATCGCTAAATCACTTGTAAATCTAGATGATTGGCATAAAATGAAAATACAATTCAATTTAAACAAGAATAATAATAATCATATTAAAAATCCATTTGTATTAACTTGTCTTAAACAATATAACCAAATATTTGTTTAATTATATTATGCAAACAATATTAATAACAGGAGGAACTGGACTTGTAGGAAAAGCATTAACCAAAATGTTGGTGCAAAAAAACTACAAAGTGATTATCCTCAGTAGGTCATTAAAAAATAAAGTAAATACTACAGAAATCAGTTATGCTTTATGGGATGTTGAAAAACAAACCATTGACATGGAAGCGATATCTAAAGCGGATTGTATCATACATCTTGCTGGTGCTGGCGTGGTGGATAAAAGATGGACTTCTGCCTACAAAAAAGAAATTTTATCGAGCAGAACTAGAAGTAGTTTGTTGTTGGTAGATGCATTAAAAAAAGGAAATCATCAAGTTAAAACGATTGTGAGTTCATCTGCTATTGGCTGGTATGGCGCTGATCAAAAAACACATTACGCATTTGTGGAAACGGATGCCGCAGAAGTAGATTTTTTAGGAACGACTTGCAGACAATGGGAAGAAAGCATATCCACTGCTGAAATCATGGAGATTAGGGTATGTAAATTAAGAACAGGGATTGTATTGAGTAATGAAGGAGGCGCGCTGGCTGAATTTAAAAAACCACTTCAAATGGGCATTGCAGCCATTTTAGGAAATGGCAATCAAATGATCAGTTGGATTCATGTTGAAGACTTGTGTAGAATGTTTATTCATGCAATAGAAAACCCAAAGTTAACAGGTAGTTTCAATGCCGTAGCACCAATGCCTGTTAGCAATAAAACGCTCACTTTAACTTTAGCAAAATTGCTGAGGGGTAGTTTTTTTATCCCAATGCATGTGCCTAGTTTTATCTTAAAAATCATACTTGGAGAAAGTAGTATAGAGATATTAAAAAGCACCACCGTTTCAAGTGAAAAAATAAAATCAACAGGTTTTACCTTTTATTACCCTAGCATTGAAGCGGCATTAAAAGAACTTACAAGTCCTTCTTCAAAATAATGCTTCTGCTCAACCAATAAAATAAAACAACAAAAAATATGGCTATTGAAATAGTCAGATAATGATAGTCGGTAGGAAAAGCATTTTTTGCCATTGACTTGAAAGGATTATCTGGAAATGACAATAAACTATCAGATGCATTCATGGGTAGATAGCTACCAAGACTTCCTAAATCCAATTTAGAATCCCCTTTTATTTTCATACTCCACACGTCTAATAATTGCGAAATGATATTTTCTGCGCTCATGTAAATAAAATATACGCCAATGGCGAAGCCTGTTCGTTTAATCAAAACCGAAATAAAAACTGCGATAAAATTATAAGTAATGGCTTTTAAAAAGAAATAGCCAACATGAGAAAACCCATCTAAAGAAAATTCTGTTCCAGTTGTAGACGCAAGTGCAAATCCTGTTACAATTACAAATAGTGTTGAAATGATTGCGAATAGCGTTGATAAAATAATCTTCACATGAATGAAATCCAATCGACTAATTCCGTCGATAATATTTTGACGACTTGTTTTGTACGTAAACTCATTTGTAACCAACATTATGAGCAACATTACAGGCAAAATCAAAATATACCCTGAAGCATAACTGGTGGTTTGCCATACATGTTTAAAATCGTAAGGCATAAATTTACCCAGCAACATGCCGGCTTCTGTTTTGTCAACCATTTTATTAAAAACCGTAAGCACCATGTAATTGGTGATAAAAATTCCGAGTATAAAAAAAATACCGATGATTAAAAACGCTTTGTAGTTTTTTAATTTTAACCATTCTATTTTAAGCAGATCGAGCATGATGTATAATTAATTGGTGAGTTCTAAAAATTTAGTTTCCAAGCTTTTCTTTTTCAATTGCAAATGCGTTAACACAATATTGTTATCGAAACAGAATTTATTTATGGCTTCCATGTTGGCGGTGCCTTGTGGCAAATTCATTTGCACAACTTTATCTTTTATTTGAAGCGATAAAATGTTCGGAAACGATGTCAACATATTTTTCAAAGCATCCAAATTTGATGCGGCAAGTTCTACAACATCTTCGTTTACCAAAATTTCATTTACATCACCTGAGGCAATTAATTTACCATATTTTAATATCGCTACATGGGTACATACTTTCTCCACTTCATCAAGCATGTGGCTTGCCATAATGATTGTTTTTCCTTGACTTGCTAATGACATAATTAATGAACGAATCTCAGCAATACCAACTGGATCTAATCCATTTGTAGGTTCGTCTAAAACCAACACTTCCGGATTGCCCAACAACGCGCTTCCAATAGCCAAGCGTTGTTTCATACCCAAACTATACGAACTGAAAGGAGAGTTTTTTCTTTGTGTAAGGCCAACCACTTCTAATACACGATCAATATCATCTTCGCCGCGCTGCTTAATTTTTGCTGCAATTTTTAAATTTTGAACAGCTGATAGATAATGATAAAAATTAGGTGTTTCAAGTAAAGTGCCCATTCTTTTTCGATGCGATTCATTTGGCATTTCATCAAACAATTTATAGTTTCCTCCAGATGATTTAAGCACATCCATTACAATCCCAAGCATCGTCGTTTTACCACTACCGTTAGGTCCTAAAATTCCATACACTGTGCCTTTTGGAACAGTAAAACTCACTTGCTGTAACGCCTGTATCTTGCCATAATTT
>CANKLV010000048.1 GCA_947483415.1 Chitinophagaceae bacterium | reverse complement strand
TGAAAAATATCTGTTCTTCCAAAAAGAACTATTCCCATCAGAATTACAAAGGTTACAATACCAAGAATAGGCACTACGCTTGAAATAGCTTCTGGTACTCTTCTTAAAGCTATTTGCCAACCACCCATGGCCATTGTTGTTACACAGATGAAAAACATAGCTGCGTTGACAACCAATAAGAAAAACACACTATTTTGTAATAATGTCGCCCAAAATCTTGTTCCTGAATCTACCGCAGCTGAAGCATGTGCGCCGCCACCGTGTCCATGTGCTACTGGTGCAGAAAACGGGTGAAACATTATAATACCATACAACACGGCAATTGCGCCCGCTCCGATCAGTCCCCATGTCCATTTTTTGTAGTTGCTTGGTAATTCAAATTGATGATTCATCTAAATAAACTTTATTTTTTATAAAACACCTTCTCTAAGGGAGTTGGTTCTTTTTTGTTATTATATTTTTTTAGTTGTGTCTGCTTTTGCTGTTTCTACAACTGCTTTTGGTTGCAATGTGCGGATGTATTTAATAATCATCCAACGTTGCTTTCTATCTAACTGTGAAGCATAACTTCCCATACTATTTTTTCCATATTGAATGGAATGAAACATGGTGCCGTCCGCCATTTTTACATAAGAATCTAAGGTTAGATTTGCAATACCACCAATTTTTCCAGCTGTTGCAATAGGACCATTTCCAGCTGCTTTTTCACCATGACAAATCGCACAATTGATATTATACAAACGAGCAGATTCTTTCATTTCAGCTTCTGTCATGCTTTCAATTGGATTTTTTACCATTGCACTCATTTTGTATCCATTGCTATCGTTTGGTAGAGTGTATGGAAATAACTCACCTCTTTTTATGGTTCCAGAAACTGGAATATTGTTGTAAAATATTTTACCCCCTTTATTAGTTGCGTCATTGGTAAACATTGCAGAGTCTCTTTCAGCATATGTTTCATAAGCTCTACTGTATGTCATATCTGGCATGTATATTTTTCCTGGTTTGTTTCGCTTGTCGTCGCAAGAAACGAAGACAATTGCTGCTGATAAAACCAGTAAACCGAATGTTGCAATTTTTTTCATTATTCTAAATGCTTTTTCTTATTAATTTCAACTGGGTTGAATTTGAAAACTATAACAATTTGATTTATTTCAAATTAGTATCCTTTTTCTTCTCTGTATAATTTTTGTTCTTTATCGTATCTGCCTATCCACCATCCTGTTTCTGCTACTTGAATATTTACTTCTTTGGCTCCAGCTTTTTCTAAAAAACTTTGTAATTCTGCATCATTTGTTTTGTCTGTACATTCAATGGCCATTACAAAAAGATCATCTGTAGCACGCGCATGAAAATGATGTTTTTTTATAAATGGAGATAATTGACATAAGTAACAAAAAGTTAGCACCATTCCTACCGCAGAAAATAACACAGTTAATTCGAATGTAATTGGAATCCAGGCTGGCAAAGCAAAATTTGGTTTACCACCAATGTTTAAAGGCCAGTCTTTTGTAAATATCCAGCTAATGCAGCTTAATGCTGTAGTTGTTCCAGTTGCCGCAAAAATGAATCCGGCAGTATGTAAACTTGTTTCTCTTAATCCCATTGCATGATCTAAACCATGTATTGGAAAAGGTGTATACACATCATGGATTTTATATCCAGCTTTGCGTACATTTTTTACCGCGGGAAACAAAACGGCCTCATCATCAAATGAACCAACTACAAATTTTTTTATTCCTCCAGCCATGTTTTTTATATTTCTTATTAATTAATTTAAAAGTCAAAAGTTAAAAGCTAAATCTTATTTTTTAAGCGCTCTCTTCTGTTTTTGAATTTTTAATTTTTCTTTTATTAATGTGCGTGTTCTACTTCTTCGATATAAAATTTCTCTGCATCCATTTTATCCATTTCCGTCATTTTTGCTTTATAATTTTCTCCTGTTGTTTTCAAGATTGATTTAACCTCAGCCACAGCTACAACAGGGAAGTATTTTGCAAATAAGAAAAAGCAAGTAAAGAACAAACCAAACGTACCCAAGTAGAATCCAATTTCCCAAATGGTAGGGCTGTAATATGTACTCCAACTAGATGGTAAGAAATCACGGTAAATTGAAGTGACGATGATTACAAAACGCTCGTACCACATACCGATATTTACGATAATACTCATGAAGAATGTTACGGTGATGTTTCTTCTTAATTTGCTGCTCCAGAATAACTGAGGAGAAACCACGTTACAGAACATCATCAACCAATAACTCCATCCATAAGGACTAAATAAATTTGCTCTGTTTTGACTAAATGCATACCACTCGTATGGATTTTGTCCGTACCAAGCGATGAATAACTCTGTTAAGTATGCACAACCAACGATACTACCTGTTAATACGATGATTTTGTTCATCGCTTCGATGTGACCTAAAGTGATGTAATCTTGTAAACCCATTACTTTTCTTACCACAATCAAAAGTGTTTGTACCATGGCAAATCCGCTAAATACCGCACCTGCAACGAAGTAAGGTGGGAAGATAGTCGTATGCCAACCTGGAATTACAGAAGTTGCGAAGTCAAAAGATACAATCGTATGTACAGAAAGTACAAGTGGTGTACTTAAACCTGCCAATACCAATGATAATGATTCATGACGTTGCCAGTGCTTGGTACTTCCTGTCCAACCAAATGACGCAACCCCGTATAATAATTTACGCAATTTTGTTTTTGCACGATCCCTAACTGTTGCTAAATCTGGAATCAAACCAGAATACCAGAACAATAAAGAAACGGTGAAATAAGTTGAAATCGCAAATACGTCCCAAAGAAGTGGAGAGTTAAAATTTACCCACAAAGGACCGCGTGAATTTGGGTAAGGCAATACAAAAAACGCCATCCAAACACGACCCATGTGCCAAATTGGAAACTGACCAGCACACATTACCGCAAAAATTGTCATCGCCTCTGCAGCTCTGTTTACACCTGTTCTCCAACCTTGACGGAACAACAATAATATCGCAGAAATCAACGTACCCGCATGACCAATACCTACCCACCAAACGAAATTGGTAATATCCCAACCCCATCCAATGGTTTTGTTCAAATTCCACTGACCAATACCATAAGTTACCTCTCTGTAAACGCTATAAGCGCCAAAAAGTAATAGTCCGAGACTAATGAAAAAACCAATGTACCAAAGACGTGATGGCTTCATCTCAATAGGGCTTATAATATCTTCAGTTATTTGATGATAATCTTTTTCCCCACCAATCAATGGTTCTCTAATCTGTGATTCGTATCTGAGTAATGACATATTCTTTTTAGCTTTTTGCCAGTTTATATAGCTGTTTCTCTTTTATTAATTATTAGTCTTAACCGTGTTTTTGCTCATGTTTTTCTGTTGCTTTATGTTCTGCTCCAGATTCATGTTGTTCGATTACACCAATGTGTCTGTCGGTATTTCTGATTTTAGCCAAGTAACTCACATTTGGCAAAACGTGTAATTGTTCTAAAACATAGAAATTACGGTGCTTATCTGCTCTTGCTTTTGATACCATACTTTGCTTATCATTTACGTTACCAAAACTGATGGCGTTTGTAGGACAAGCTTGCATACATGCTGTTTTCACATCACGAACCAAAGATGGATCTTGTTGTTTTTTAGCTTCTAATTTATTTTCTTGTAAACGTTGTACGCAGAAAGAACATTTTTCGATTACCCCTCTTGAACGAACGGTAACATCTGGATTCAACACCATTCTGGTTAAATCTTCATTCATTTGGAAAACAACTTCGTTTAATTCAGAACCACGTAATGGTTCTTGATTGTCTTTAAAGCTATCTGAACCAGTAAAATCCAACCAGTTGAAACGACGAACTTTAAATGGACAGTTATTCGCGCAATATCTTGTACCAATACAACGATTGTACGTCATTTGGTTTAATCCTTCAGAACTGTGGTTTGTAGCGGCAACCGGACAAACGTTTTCACAAGGAGCGTTATCGCAATGTTGGCACATCATTGGTTGAAAAACTACATCTGGATTTTTTACATCTCCTGTAAAATAACGATCGATTCTCAACCAGTGCATTTCATGTGCTTTTTGCACTTGAATTTTACCAACAACACTCACATTATTTTCAGCTGTACAAGCCACTACGCAAGCGCTACAACCTGTACAAGTATTTAAATCGATGCTCATTCCCCATTTAATACCTGGCTTTTCAAAGTCTGGGTACATGGTTCCATCTTTTACGTAATCTGTTTTTCCTTCTGCAAGTAAAATCACTTTTTCATGATTTGGTTCTTCTAAAACCGCCTCAGGATTTGCTAAGAAACTTGCAAGATTAGTTTCATAAATAACAGGTCTTGATTCTGATGAACCGTGAACCTGCGTTTGAGCCAATGGATATGTATTGTTGGTTTTTTCTGCAGTGGCTACCATGTTGTAAACAAAAGAATTGCCATCAAATCCAACCAAAGGATAAGCGTTTTTGCCCGCTCCTGTTGCTGAACGTCCAATTCTTTCTAATGATAATTTTTCGTCAGCACTTGCTCTACCGTATCCTAAAGCAACCGCGATGGTTGAGTTGTTTAAACCTGGCAAAACCAACACTGGAAGCTCGATAGATTTTCCGTTTGCAGTTATTTTTATTACTGGTTTTTCTGGTGTTACTTCATAACTATCCGCTTGGCGTTGGTTGTTCATGATATCCAAACCAACCAACGTTTTTGCCAATTCAGGGCTAACCATTGCGTAATTGTCCCAAGTTACTTTTGAAATTGGATCAGGTAATTCTTGCAACCATGGATTGTTTGCTTGAGTACCCGTACCAATAGCTACTTTTTGATATAAAACCACTTCAATAGCACCAGATTTTGCTGCAGCTAATTTTGATGCAGAAATGGCGGCTCTTGTGCTTCCGTTAAAAATTGCAGGAGCTAATGCATATGTCGTTTCTACCACACCCTCTTGCAGAGCTTTATCAAATAAATCTGCGCTTCCTAATTTTGAAGTCCAGTAATTTTTAAAGAAAGCATCGTAATCCGCCCCTTCAACTTTAGTAACAGCAACTGCTTTTCCAGTACTATCTTTTGCAGCTGTAGTAGTTTTTGCTACCGCGCCACCACTCCATTTCATTAAAGATGATTGGAATGCCCTTGTTTTGAACAATGGATTTATAATAGGTTGTATAAAACTAAATTGGCCTGTTTTAATTTCTGCATCTCCCCAGCTTTCCAACCAATGATGTGCAGGCATTACGAATTTACATTGCTCTGTAGTTTCATCTAAGCTGCCATTCATTGAAATACTCAAAGGAAGTTTAGCAATAGCTTCTCCCAACTTCTTTCCATCAGCAGATGTATAAACCGGGTTGCAACCATAAACCAATAAAGCGCCAATTTGACCAGCGTTTATATCTGCAACCAATTTAGCCATTTCGGCATCAGTTCCTTTACGTGTATTGTTTGTAGCCGACCAATTGATTGTTGTTCCGTTTGCACCAATAATTTCATTGATGGCGTTTACAACTACCTGAACATTCACATCATTACTTCCACATACCACCAATGAAGCACCTTTTGACTTCATCAATTCAGCTGCTGCTTTATCGATGCCTGCTTTTAATTGCGCATCAGCAATTGTAGGTGCAGAAACTTCACCGCCCAATTTTGCCAAAAGCGCCAATGCAACTGCACCAGTTTCTGATGGTTTGTGCGTATATCTATCATCGGCGTTACTTCCTGTTAAGCTCAACATACTTTCGAAATGAAAGTGACGGCTTAGTGTAGGTTTTTCACCGGTAATTTTTCTGTTTGATGCGTATTGTTTGCTGAATTCAACTGGACTTAACCAAGTACCTAAAAAATCAGCGCCTAAACTTACGATTGTTTTTGCATTGTCAAAACGATAATCAGGCATTGCCTTTTTACCATAACAAGCTTCGTTGGCCATCAACATACCACTGTAACTCACTTCATCGTATTGAACGTGTTGGCTTCCTGGATGTTTGGCTAAAAAATTATTGATGATTTGTAAAGTCGATGGAGAATTAATGGTAGAGGTTAATAAAACTACTGGCTTGTTGCCTATTGAACCCATTGCATTTGCAATCATGGCATCAAAAGCATCAAATGAACTCACTTCTTTAAAATCGTTACCCGATTTTTGTAAAGGATGACGTAATCTAGTTGTATCATATAAATCCAAAACAGAAGCCTGAGCTTGAGCGTTGGTTCCGCCTTTTGTAATAGATGATAAATCGTTGCCTTCAATTTTAATCGGACGACCATCTCTTTGTTTAACGATAACGCTGATGGCATCTCCGCCATTAACATACGTAGAAGCATAATTATTAGAAACCCCTGGAATTACATTATCTGGTTTTTGTAAGTATGGAATTGATTTACGAACAGGCATTTCGCAACTTGCAGCAATAGTTGCCGCAGCTGTACTGAAACCTAAATATTTTAAGAAATCTCTTCTTGGCGTTTTCCCTAAGGTTAACCCTTCATTAGATAACTCTTCAATAGGAAGTAAATCTTCTTTAAATTCTTTTTCAGTAGCATCTTTATACGCCTCTGTTTGATTTAATTCCCCGAAATTCTGCCAATATTTATTATTACTCATAGTTTATAATTCTAAAATTCGGTAATGTGCTATCTAACCAACACGATCAAATATTAATAGTGACATTTCTGACACTCTGTTCCACCAATTTTTTCTACGGTTACGCTATCCAATTTATGATTTTTAATATCTGTATGGAATTTCTCGTAAATGCTGTAGAATTTATTCCCTTCTTTTGTTTCTTTGTTGTAGAAATCCACTTTGCTTTCGCGGTGACAATTGATACACCAGCCCATGCTTAAGTTTGAAAATTGTTTTACTACCGGCATTTCTTGTATATTGCCATGACAAGTTTGACAATTTTGTTTTCCAACTTTTACGTGTTGGCTATGGTTGAAATAAACGTGATCAGGTAAGTTATGAATTCTCACCCAAGGAATAGCGTGTGCACCATCTGGAACGCCGTCTTTGTTGTTGTCCGGATTATATTCATTCTTTTCCGAATTCCAACCTGCATAACTGTATAATTTTTGGATCTCAGCGTTTGCATCCAATGTTTTTCCATCCTCTTTTATAATTGGTTCTCCTTTGTATTCTTTAATGGCCATGTGGCAATTCATACAAACGTTTACAGAAGGAATTCCTGAATGCTTGCTGTCTTGTGCACTTCCGTGACAATACAAACAACTGATTTGATTGGTTCCGGCATGCACTTTATGTGAATAATAAATAGGTTGGTCTGGTTGGTAATCTTTCATTCTGCCCAATTCGATGGCACCTGAAACGGTATTGTAACCACCAATAGTAAATAAAACCAAAACACCAATCATTAAATACATTTTATTTCTATAAAACGGAACCGGTTCACCACGGTTAACGCCTTCTTTATCGTCGGTTAGTTTTCTTAAATTGCCATTAACTTGTAATAGGATAAATGCTACTAAGGCAAGTGTAAGTGTAAGAATGCCAAAAAGCAACGTGTTGTCTTCTCCACCAGAATCGCTTCCTGCTGCAGTGCCTCCTGCCTGAGCAGTTGCAACTGGTGGCGTATAATCATCCACATATTTCATGATTGCATCAATCTCATCTTTTTTAAGATTTGCAAATGCAGTCATTACAGTTGGTTTCCACTTTTCAAACAATTGTTTTGCATATGCATCAGATGCAATCATTTGTGCAGGATTGGCAACCCATTTGTATAGCCATTCTTTGTTTGGCTCTCTATCGCTCCAACCTTTAAGTGCCGGACCAGTATAATCCGCATCTGGTTTATGACAATTGGAACAATTGGCTTTGAATAGTGCTTCTCCATCTGCAGCAAATGAAATATTTGATGTTGCAAGTAATACTACAAGAAGCAAGCCTGTTAAGGCTTTGTTGATGAAAATTCTATAGAGACTCATACAGTTATCGGGTCTAATGTGGGTAATGTCCTTTTTCGCAAGCAAAAGTAAGGTAGGTTGTTGACATTATATCAACATTTTTAAAAAATTTTTTTACTTTTTTATACTTAATTTTTAAAACTATTTAAATGATGAAAGTTTATTTGTCATAAAATTGTAAACAATTCAACAAAACTTAAAACAATTAAAATTTAAGTTCAAAATAATTTTGTTTTCCGCAATTTTGCAAGATGTTTAAAAAATTACAAGAACGTTGGAAGGTAAACATGTGGAATCTATTGCTCATCCTTTTCACTTTTGCTTTAGGAGGTTCGGCATGTGGTAATCTTTCTGGTTTTTTATTAGAACTATGGAGCAACGATAAAACGTTTATCTGGTGGGTGTTGTACATTATTTTGGTAACGATATTGTGGCCATTTTGTGTATTGTTAATCAGCATTCCGCTCGGACAATTTTCCTTTTTTAAAAATTATATTCAACGAATAGCAAAAAAAATTGTTGGTAAAAAATGATTCAAGAACTTGAAAATATACAAATAGCCATATTTGCAAGTGGAAACGGAACCAATGCGGAAAATATAATATCCTATTTAAAAGGGATTTCAAACATTCAAGTTTCAGTTTCTTTGATTGTTTCAGATAAAGAAAATGCTGGCATTCATGATGTAGCATTTAAAAACAACATTCCCATTTTTGTTATTCCAAAATCGGATATCAATATTGGAGACGAAATATTGAAGCATTTAAAAAATCATCAGATTGAATTTATTGTATTGGCTGGTTATTTAAAAAAAGTTCCTGTGAATATTTTACAAGCGTATGAGCGCAATGTAATTAATATACATCCAGCGTTGTTGCCAAAATATAGTGGGAAAGGGATGTATGGGAAACATGTACACGAGGCGGTTATAGAAAATAAAGAAACAGAATCTGGCATAACCATTCATTTTGTAGATGAGATTTACGATAACGGAGAAATTATTTTACAAGAAAAATGTAATGTGTTATCAACAGACAATGCAGAAACATTGGGAGAGAAAATACATCAGTTGGAGTATTTACATTATCCAATAGTGATTGCTGATATTTTAGAATCAAAAATGAACGTTAAAAAAAACGATTAACCCAATTGATTAATTTTTCTGATTTAATATTGTTTGATTTAAACTGAACATTTGAAATTTTTACTACTTACCATCTTTCTGTTCAACCTATCTGCAAATGCGCAGATGAAAATTACAGGAACGGTATATGATGTAACTAAAGTAAATTATGTGGCGTATGTTCGAGTAGAAAACAGTTCGGGAAAAGCAACCACAACAGATACTTTGGGAAAATATGAAATTGAGGTTTTTGAAAACGACTCGCTTACTTTTTTTTACAACAATAAGCCCACACAAAAATTTTCGATAGCACAAATTATAAATCCAAATCAGTTTGATATTTCATTACACATACAAGTAAATGGCAAATATAAAACGATGAAGGAAGTAACGGTTTTTTCGAAATCGTATACATTGGATTCGATAGAAAATAGAATGGCATATCGCAACATTTACAATTTTAGTAAGCCGGGCGTGAGCAGTACCATTTCACCAGATGGTTTTGCTGGTGCTGATTTGAATGAGTTGATCAATATGTTTAGGTTTAGGAGAAACAAACGTATGTTGGCATTTCAAAAACGAATAACGGAGCAAGAGGAAGAGAAATACATTCATTATAGATTCAGTAAAACAATTGTAAAAAGAATTACGGGTTTGGCTTCTCCGGAGTTGGAACATTTTATGAATATCTACAATCCGGGTTTTGAGTTTTTAAAAAATGCGGATGAACTTATTTTTACAAATTACGTTATAGTATGTTATAAAGAATTTAAAAAAAAGGTAACCAATATGGAGTACAATAAATTAACCCCTGATGAAGAATATGTGATTATAAACAAGGGCACCGAGATGCCTTATACTGGAGAATACACCAATAATAAAAAAGAAGGAACGTATATGTGTAGACGCTGTGATGCGCCATTGTATAAATCAGAAGATAAATTTGATTCACGTTGTGGATGGCCCAGTTTTGATGATGAAATTAAGGGTGCTGTAACAAAGGTTTTAGATGCGGATGGAAGACGTACAGAAATTATATGCGCTAATTGCGGTGGACATTTGGGTCATATATTTACCGGAGAAATGTTCACCAAAAAAAATATACGTCATTGTGTGAATTCGATATCGATGAAGTTTGTGGGGAAATAAAGCCCCAACCCCAACCCTTCCCCAAAGGGAAAGGGAGTTTGAGTATTGTAGGATTTGAAAATTTTCAACCCTTACAAAAGGTTGAATTTTTCATACCTATTCGAGTTTCATTTCCTTATTCTTAATTTTTTATTTCTTATTCCTTATTTCCTTCGTTGCATTTGTAACAAAATTTCGTGAAACCTAAGTAGATGCTATATTTGGAACGAGCTTAAGCTCCCTTCACCTTTCGGGGGAAGGGCTGGGGAAGGGGGCTTTCAATACTTCATCAACCGCTCCACCGTTTCGCCCAAGCGCGAATATGCCATGAAGTTTTTCTCTAAATCTAAATTAAACGGAATCGGTGTGTCCAAACTTGCACAACGTAAAATAGGCGCATCTAACGAAGTAAAACAATGTTCATTTATCCATGCAGAAATTTCACCACCTATCCCACCAATCAAAGAATCTTCATGTAAAAT
>CANKLV010000047.1 GCA_947483415.1 Chitinophagaceae bacterium | reverse complement strand
TTTGCCATCATCGCTTTTGCACACCATGTATTTGCTCTACCAAAATCATTTGGGTTTATTGAGTTAAAATTAGCTGAAGCACCATTTTCTATTGTATTTTGCAAATCCGCAATAATTAATTTATAAATTTCATCAACTGAAGACCTGTTGATATATTTGGCATCAGCGGGTGAAACAGGTTTGTCGATTAAAAACACACCACCAAACAATCTTACCAAATTAAAATAATGATACGCTCTGATAAATGAAGCCTGTGATGAAAGACGTTTTCTATCTTGAAGGGTAACTGGAATAGAAATAGAATCATAAGTTAATGAACCATCTTCTTGTTTGTAGTTAACTGCAAGATTTGACAACACTTTATTTACATTGTAAATATTGTAGTATGTGGCTAGCCAATAATCATACATGCTTGAGTGTGAGGTTGCTGGCATAAACATATCCAAATCACTAAACTCACGATTATCAGAACTTCCGCTTGTAGGACTTCCCATCAACGTGTTATCACTTCTTAATTCAGTAACCATCCACTCGTTGTACAAAGGCTTTTGCATACCATTGTAACAACCAGTCAATGCTTTTTCTACATCACCAGTATTTTGATAAAAGGCCTGATCGTATAAATTAGAGGGCGGATAAACATCAATCATTTTATTACAACTGGTAAGTGCAATTATTGATGCAACAAAATATAAACTTAACTTTTTCATTTTATGATTATTAAAAAATTATTCAATTAAAAATTCAAATCCACGCCAAATACAAAAGTTTGTGGTATTGGAAAACTTCCGCGTTGATACCCACCTACTAGCGCTGAACCATAAGGGCCAGATGTAACTCTTGATTCAGGATTGATTCCTCTGTAACTTTTTGCAGAATGGAAATACAAATTCTGTGCAGACAAATAAAGTCTAAGACTGCTGATTTTTGCAAATTTTATTTTATCATCAGCGAACTTATATCCTAGGTTTATTTCTCTTAAAGCATAATAAGAAGCATCTTCAATAACATAATCCGTCAACAACCAATTGAATGCTGCTTTATTGTAATTTGGCGTTTTTCCATCCCCTGGAAATAATGGAGAAATATATCTATTGGTATTGTAATTTCTAACCAATTTCTTTACATCATCATAATTTGGATCGCCATTAATTAACGAGCCACCTTGAACACCTTGGAATGTAAAACTCAAATCAAATTGATTGAATGTAATCGTATTTGTAACTCCCCATGTAAAATCAGGATAAGGAGAACCCAATACCGTTCTGTCTTTAATGTCAATTACATTATCGCCATTAATATCAACCAATTTTAATTGTCCTGGTACAAATACATTGGCCAATTGACTGCTTAATCCATTTGCTTGAGCAGCATCAATTTCCGCCTGCGACAACCAGATACCATCCGTTTTATATCCAAAATATTGAATCAAAGGAAGACCAACCTTATTCAAATACAATTCATTTCTTTCTCCTTCGTTAAGCAAAAACGATTCTTGACCCAACTCTAAAATTTCATTTCGGGTATGAGAAATATTTGCCGCTGTACTCCATTTGAAATTACGCTTTGTGATGTTTATAGAATTCAATTGCAATTCAAAACCGGTATTTTTCAAACTTCCGATGTTATTCCAACTCGCTGGAACACCTGAATAGGCAACTGTAGCTTGTTGCAACAATAACTTATCTGTTTTTGAATTGTAGTAATCAGCAGTTATACCTAATCTTCCTTTTAAGATGGATAAATCCATTCCATAGTTTGCTTGAAATGTTGACTCCCAAGTAATGTCTTTATTTGAACGTATTGTAGCAGATGTAGATTGTCCGGTATTTACGTTTCCTGTTCCATTTCCAAATGAATAATTTGAAATGTATAATAAATCAAGGAAACCAAAATCAAGAATTCTGTTGTTACCAGAAACGCCATAACTCGCTCTCCATTTTAATTTAGAAATCCATTTTACTTTGTTCATGAATTTCTCCTTATCCATTGCCCATCCTGCAGATACAGAAGGGAACGTACCCCATTTATTTCCTGGACCAAAATAAGAACTACCATCCGTTCTGAAACTTGCTGAAATTAAATACTTGCTTTTGTAATTATAGTTCACCCTGCCTAAATAAGAAATCAACGCTACTGTATTGTTAGAACCAAAGGTTGACCCTTTATCAATGATACTGGCATTGTTGTATGTTCTAATGTTATCACTTGGAAAATCCAACCCTGTTACTTGATCCTTTTTTGTTTTTGTAGTTTGCATCGTAAAACCCGCCAACACATTGAAGTTATGGTCTTTTACTACTTTATTATACGTAAGAGTTTGCTCAGAAAGTAAGTCTACAAACATATTATCTGTAAACACACCTCTACTTACCAATCCATCAGCTTCAGCATTTCTGTTGCTCCAATTTAATCCATTGCTTTTGTTGATATACATGGTAGACAATGATTTAAAATCTAACCCTTTAAAAAGCTTGATGGTTAAATCTGCAGATGATTGCAAACGATATTCTTTATTCTCAATAAGTGTGTTATTTAAAATAGCAGATGGAGAATTGGTACTAGAGTTAAATGCATCTGACAATCCCCCTGGATCCCAATAAGAGCCATTAGGCATGTAACCAGCATAGTACAAATTATTAAAATGACGAGGTTGTGCAAAGTCTCCTACATTGAGTGTAGACCATTGCGGATTTTGCCCTACCAAACCCAAAGTAGCTGCATTATGTTTTACAGGAAGAAAACTTTGATATCGAACAAATGTTGTGTAATTAATAGAAGGAGATTCTCTTCTAGAATAAGAAGGATTAATATTAACCACCAATTTCACTTTGCTGGTTAAATTAACGTCTATGCGTGTACGAACGTTAAATCTATCGTATTCACTATTGCGCATCAACCCTTGATCTTTTTGATACCCTCCAGAAATATAATATTTCACATCACTTTTACCTCCAGAAACACTCAACAAAATATTTTGAAACATACCTGTTCTCAATGCTTGATCTTGCCAATTGGTACCTTTTCCACCAAACAAGGCGTTTTCTATAACATATCCTGCTCTTTCATTGTTTGTAGCAAGCGTGGCTTCTGTAGGGGTTGGCACACTTGGATCTTGCGCTTTCAATGACGCTTCATAGTATAAATTGTTTAAGTACTCTGTAGAAGTAAAAACGTCATAACGTTTATAATCTTGTTTTGCACCAATTGAATACTTGAAAACATATTTGGCCTTTTCAGACTTACCTGCTTTGGTGGTAATTAAGATAACGCCACTCGCTCCACGCGAACCATAGATAGCTGCAGAAGCCGCATCTTTTAAAATTTCTACCGATTCTACATCCGCCATATTTACATAGGCAAGTCCATCAGGAACGGGTTGTCCATCTACCACAACAAGCGGACTAGCACCTGCATAAATAGAACTGATACCTCTAACGGTTACCTTTGGGGGCGCACCTGCTTCAGATGATAAATTTTGAATTTGAACGCCAGCAATTTTACCTTGTAATGCTTGATCTAACCTTACAACAGGCGACTCATCTAATTTGTCATCTTTAAATTTTGTAATCGCTCCGGTTACATCTCCACGTCGTTGTGTACCATAACCAATAACCACCACTTCTGCATTATCACTAATGGAAGGTACCATCTGAATATTTACTTCGTTTGTGTTTTTATCTATCTGTAACATTTGAGTGGCAAATCCGATACTTGAAAAAATCAAAGTAACTTTTGATTGCTTTACTGAAATGGTATACGTTCCATCTTTCTTTGTGGAAGTTCCCGACTTAGATTTGTCAACAACAATATTTACGCCTTCAAGCGTTTCACCAGTAGATTTGTTTGTGACAGTTCCAGTAATCTCTCTTTTTTGTGCATGCCCAATTAAAACAGCAAACAAAAACACCAATGTGTAAAAACCTTTTTTCATTTTTTTTATTTTTCTTTAATCGATTAATGTGGTTAGATGTAGGATAGATTGATCCGCTTTTTTATCTAAATTTTTATAAATTCCTGTTAAGCAGTTTGAACAATTATACTTGTAATATCCTTTTGCCAATAAACTAGTATATTCATCATATTCAAACGGCTTTATTTGTTGACCTATCCAATCTTTTTCATTAGTAAGGTAAGGCACCAAAACTTCAAACCCTTTTTTTATTGATTTGCCTTTTGGGGTTTCATAATTCCATAAATCTTCGTTTAGGAAACCACCCATTTGGGCAATCCAAAATAAAGGTTCTAAAATAAAAGCTTCATAATGCAAAGAGATTGTTCTTTCCATCTCTAGTGGAAAGAAACCCGTTTCATCCATTTGAGATTCGAGTCTTTCTTTAACGCTTTCTATTGTAGATTTTGCTGCTTTATTATTTTTTGTAAACAATGCAAAACCCAATTTCTGTGCATCATACCAAATACCGTGATTGTTTTTTGCATTCATTTCTTCTATACCATTTTTACTGGTAGAAAACCATTCAAGATACGCTTTAAACCAATCCTCCATCCCTGTTTGTTCTTTTGAAGTCCAATGTTTTGAATGTTGAAGTAAACCGATTGCATCAATCACTAGTACAAATTCTCTGCTTTCAATTAATCCAATTCCACGACCATCATTCTTTCCTTTTATTGCTTGAGCAAAATTTAGATTCGGATTCATTTTAGTTGCAGGATCTAAAAACCAAGCTTTAATTTGTGCCACTGCTTTTTCCGCATACTTTTCATCTTCTGAAAAATAATAGGCAAGGGCAAGCTTTTCAACCGATTTTATCATCAACCCAATATTCGCCTTGTCTTTATAATCTTTTGTTTCAGGATTTATTTCACCATCTCTTCTGATGTATGGAAGTCCATCTGCCTTTTTGGGGTCAGGCCAAAAATAAATGGCAATGGTCATGTAATCATGCATATCCCCACTCGGTGGGATTTGCTTTTTTTCCATCACCGTGTACAATTCCTTAACCGCCAAAGCTTCATCTGCCACACTCAACAATTTTTCATACGATGGCAAAAGCTTTGGATCGTTGTTTTTAATTTTAGCTTTATTTATCTCCAAAGCGTTCCTATCCATGGTAAATACATTCAGTTTACTTTCCTGAGATTTTGCGATGTTGATAAACAACATTGAAATTATAAACAGCCAATAAAATTTATTTTTAATCATAATTTTCTTATTTAATGATACGCAACCATCTTGTTACTGCACCATTTTTACCCCTGAATACTACTAAATAATTTCCAGATGCTACATTGTTTACTATTAAATCAGAAGCCGAGAAACCTTTATTTACCAAGATGTCTTTTTGAGCTAAAAATCTACCTTGTGCATCATACACCATCAATTTACCAATATCTGTTTGTGGTGAAAAGAATTTCACATACACTTGACCGTTATTATAATACGCAACCATTGTTTGAGTAGTACTATCATCTGGATTTATAGTCAATGAACCACTTCTATATGTAATTTCATAATTATTAGCATCCGCCGAACCCGCTACAACACTATAAACACCTGGTGTTGAATTCAATGTTGCGGTTGTGGTTATCATTGGTTGCGCAGAAAATACAGAAGTTGTTTCACCCAAAACAAATCCGGTATAGTCTAAAGTAAATGCTGGATTAGCTGTTCCTTCTACTTTAGATGTATCTCTAACGCTTATGAGTAGTGGCGCTTTATTTACAACTACTGTAATTAGCACATCGCTTGCTGGAAAATAAGCATCATTACCTGGTTGTGATACTACAATTGTTGTAGTTCCAACACCTAAAATCTGTAACGCATTTCCGTTTATAGTTGCCACCGACGGATTAGAACTTGTAGATACAAGTGGAATGCTGCTATTCGTGCTGCTTACTTGAATATTATAAGTTGTTGTACCATAAGTAATCGCAGGTACATTATTATATGAAATCGTTTGATTTTGCTTTGCCAGAACCGTTAATGTTCCTGCTACAAAACTAATATTGTAATTAGAAGCTGTTGCACCAGAGACTGTAATTGGATAACTACCAGGTGTAGACGCTGTAACAGCAGTAGTAGATAAATCAACTGGTGTAGTTAAAACAGATTCATTTTCTGCATATACAAAACCTGTGTAAGACGCTGTTAGAGCAGGATTTACTGTTCCTTCATATTTCGATACATCATTTGCCGTAATGGTAAGGTTTGCTTTATTAATGGTTAATGTTTGAGTTTGAGTTGCAGCAAGATAAACACCATCAGATGCTTGCGAAGCAGTAATATCTGTAGTTCCAACGCCAACAATATGAATGACACCTGCGCTAGAAATCGTTGCTACAGCTGGGTTTGAGCTTGTGTACACAATTGGTTGTGCAGTATTTAAACTTGTAGCACCCGAGCTAAAATCAGGATTGCCATAAGTTCTATTGGCAATAGCATTGAAAGTAAACGCTGTTATTAATGGAATAGATCCAATACTATAGTTCCCTGTAGAAGTTGTAGGACCAAATGCTGTGTTGGTGGAATTGTTTCCTGTTCCAAATGGAATATCCCATGCAGTACCTGTATTTTTTATAATCCCTATTCTTGAATTGGCTTGTGTTGTAAACAATCCGCCTTCCAACAATTCATCCCAACCGAAATCCAACCCAATGTCGCCTGTTCCTGAAGAACGACCTACTTTCCAAACTGCATTTACAACTTTAGATAATTCGGCTGGTACTAAAGGTGTTCCGGAAACCAACCCATTATCGGTAATGCCTTCAAAAACAGAAGCCAATAAAGTAGAATTAGTTGTAGACGAAAGTGTTACTGGTAAATAATAAGTTGAAGAACCAATAGGGAAAAGTTTTGACCCATTTACAAGATCAATTCTTAAAGTTCCTGTACTCGTTCCATTACTTAATGCTACGATATGCTTGGCATTTGTAAAAGGTGTTCCGCCAATATCTTTTCCATTTTTTATTCTAATGGTATCTGTAGCACGAATAGAAAACAATCCGCTATTTATGGTTAAAACACTATCAATTGTTGCAGAACGGTTTGATGTACATGCCGCATTGAATGTTACATTTCTCATGGTTGAAATAACAACATTACTAAATGGTTGTGTTGTTGGTGCATCAAAAAAATAATCGGTCAAACTTGAAAGCGACAAAGTACCAACTCCACTTAACCCGCCATCAATACCGTTTATGTTAGATGTACGTAAAACAGGAATTCCACCTGAAATAGTAACGCTTGTTGGTGTTGCAGTTAATGCATTTGAAATGGTGATTGTACTTGCACTCGATGAAGTACCAATAATAAATGTGTTGGCTGGTATTCCGTTTCCAGTGATTTGCAATCCGTTTGCAACGCCAGCATTATTTGTTGTACCATTATAAACCGTTGCATCTAATACTATTATATAACTTCCAACTGCAGCGGAGGTTACATTAGAAGTAACCGGAACTGAATAAACCGTTCTAAAAGATCCTGATCCAGAAATGGTTTTATTTTGAAGATTTAATGTTCCATTATTGGAAGAAGTAGAAGTACCGTTTAAGATGAGATTTGCGTTTAAAGTAACATTTGAACCAGGAGAAATGGTAAATGCACCAATTGGCTCAAAAGTACCATTACCACTGATTGTTTGTGGAGTTAGTCCTTTCATTAATAATGTAGAAGAAGTAAATCCTGTGGCAGAACCGAACACTCCATTGTTTACAATATTTCCTGAAATAGGTGAAGATCCTGAAGATCTTAAATAAAAACTAGAACCTACATCTATGGTTAAATTATCAAAATTATAAAATGCATCCCCCACAACTACTGCTCCCCCTCCGATTTCTACATTTGAATATTTTCTTGAACTAAATAGATTGGAAGAAGTAACCGTAGCACTTGGTATAGAAGCTTCAATTCTGAAAGTACTACCAGGCTTTAAATCTATTGGATTATAACTACTCGTATTTGTGTACACGTTATTACCTCCAAGAAATGTCAACTTAGAACCACTGTTAAATACAATAGCACCAGGAACACCACTATTTGAACCGAATGAATACTGACTACTCGAAGAACCCGAGGTTGAAAAAGTATTATTGGCTTTTACCCTACATTCCGAACCACTTTCGAAGAAAATAGCACCGCCAGTTTGGGTATTTAAAGTTGTTAATTTTGATGCACCATTTATTAAAAATAAATTTCCAAAAACCCTACCTGTAGCAGTTGCAGCTAAAGCAATGTTATTACCTGCTGAATCTATTACGCTGTTTTGCACAATAGAATTTAAAGTACAACCTGCATTAACCAATAAATCCTCCGCATTTGTAGCATCACCATTGATTGTTATTGATCCAGTGCTAGCTGTAGTTCTCACTAAAGTTAAATTTGCACCATTTCTTAATACAAGTTGAGCCAAAGTTGTTGATCCACATGTTGCAGTAATATTTCCAACTGTTGGCGTTGATCCTCCAACGTTAGTCCCATCAACTATTAATATATCAGTTGCTGCAGCTATAGTCCTTGCTGTTCCAGAACCATCCAACGCGGTATTCCATCTGCTGTTGGTGGTGAAACTTACAGTTGCGGTAGATCCTGTTCCCCCAACCCAATAAAATGTAGTTTGAGAAAATGTAAATAAAGACGAACAAATTAATGTCAGTACAAATAATAGATTTTTCATTTTTTGTTTTTTTTATTCTAAGAAATTCAAAGGGGGTTGATATGAAATTAAATCTGTTAATCTTTTAAAAACGATTTTATTATTGAAAAAAATCTTCTCTCATTGGATTAAACACATCTACCAATACGCCTTCTTCCAAACACACTACACCATGTACTAAATTTGATTCTACATAAAAAACATCTCCTGCATTCAGAATTTGTTTTACACCATCGATTTGAACTTCAAACGAACCACTTTCAATCAAAGTCATTTGTATATGTGGATGTTGGTGTAAAGTACCGATTCCATCCTTATCAAAAGCTACTCTAACCATCATTAGATTTTTATCGTAAGCCAATATTTTTCTTTTTACACCTGGAGCCATTTGTTGCCACTCGATTGAAGTTCCATTTACAAAAGGTTGTTGCGTTAACTCCATGGATTGTGTTGTTGACATAAATTTAATTTTTGAAATTTTTAAGTTGTGTTTTTATTTTAAATTTTTATTGTTGTATCTAATTAAAAAAGGACCATTCCAATTCAACATTTCACCTTCATACAAATATTCATGAATGGATGTTTTATTAACATCATTATTACATTGTATGGCAAGTAATTTCTGTTTGTTGATTACAACTTCAGCAACAGTGTATATGGCATCATCTTGCAACTTATTTATAGTACTTATAACAGAATTTGTATTTGAAGAAATTTCTGATAATGGATCAAAATTGCCATGCGATTCAATTACATTGATGAATGTTTGATTTTGACTTTTTGTTCTTAAAATATAAGAAGGGTCGTGCCTTAAATTAAAATTAGGATCACTAGCACCAACTCTTGTAAAATAGGCTATTGCGCTATCTGAAGACAAGCTAGAAATGGTGTAAAATGTGCGATAATTCAAATAGGTAAACTGCGTAAATAAAGGCAATTTTTCCGACACCGCTTCTTGCCATAAATGCTGATACCCATTTTTAATCCCTAATGTTTTTTGTTCGGTTAAAAATGATTTGTATTTAAAATTCGTTTTCATCAAAGTGCCCAAATAATTAAAGGGCAAGTCGTATTGATGAACAGAATCTGATTTTGTTTTAAAAATATCTAATACTAATTTTTGATTCACATCTGGTAATTGAATCATAAAAAGGGTTCGATACAATTTTACATTCGAGTATGCATGGTCGTCATACGAAGAAACGACTTGAACATTTTTACCCGATAAATCACTGTAAAAAACATTGCCATGATATTGTTCGCTAATCTTCTCAATACCTTTAAAATGACTAGTTTCATCAACTGTAATCGTGTTGTGCGCAATGGTTTGTTGTGCGTAAGAATTTGTTTCAGGTAAATAACGACCACCCCATTTGTGTTCAATATTAATATATCGAACAGCGCCATAATCTTGAAGCACCTCATTACCCTTATCGTAAAGTTGAATATTCAATTTATCGTAATGACCATGTGACAAGCCATGTGAACTGTATTTAAAAATCAAAGACATTAAATCATTTCCTTTTCCATTTCTCAAAACGGTAACCCCGCCACTTTTACCATCAGCACCATCAACATATTGTGCAGATTTGTATGGAAAACTTAAATTTTTATTTACATTTTTTTTCAAGCTATTACTTATTTCCACGCCACCTTTATTTAATAAAATTCGATTTTGTGCTTTTGAAACGGGAAGATATGCCGGATCAACACCATAAGCCATACTAGCAATATCTACAGCAACCACCAATTCATTTGATGTGTATGTCTTTTCTTTTAATGCATCATTAAAGCTGTAAAAAGACCCGTCGGTATTGGTTAAGTTTAAACAAACATCCAATGCTTTTTTTAATATGCTATCTCTGTGTTGAAATATTTTTAAAGAAGGCTTTACTTGCTGAATGGCATTTGCAAAATAAAAGAATGGCAGTACAGCATATCTGGTATAATAAGGACCTTCATTATAATAGCCATCGGGTGAAAACAAACCATCTAAATGCGCAATAAAACCAGTCTTGCCATCTTTTTCCGTTCCATAAAGCGCCATATTCAAGTAGTCATCATTATCAGTGGCAATTCCCACAAT
>CANKLV010000046.1 GCA_947483415.1 Chitinophagaceae bacterium | reverse complement strand
CCATCGGCAATATTTATACAGATGTCATGTCCAATTTTTGAATCTTCTTTGTGGATGATATCAATTGAATGTTGATTTAATTTTCTTCCAAAATCAGGCCTTTGTAAATATTGTTTTTTATCAATGGCGCAACTTTGTAAAAAAAGAAAAGGAATATGAAGCAATTCAAGGTTATGATGAAGCTCTTTTTTATCCAGTAAATTATAAACAGCATCTCTCGCTAATGCATGCGCCAATTTGAATGCTAAATTTGGTTTAGTAGGAATAGATACGCCTGTTTTACCCAAAGCAATTCTTGCGGCGGTGTGTTTTTTTAAAACATCCCATGAATCATGCTCTATTATTTCGTTTTCTTTATGCATTAATGTACTTTAATAAAGGATGATTTGATTTTGAAGAGATTAATTTTCCTTGATCATTTGTTAATCCTTGTTTGAGCAACCAACTTTCAAATTCAGGTGCTGGTTTAAGTCCAAGTAATGCTCTAATAAATAAAGCATCATGAAATGAAGTGGACTGATAATTCAACATGATGTCATCAGCTCCAGGAATTCCCATAATGTAATTGCATCCTGCGGTTCCCATTATTACCAATAAATTATCCATGTCATCTTGGTCTGTTTCCGCATGATTGGTATAACAAATATCCATTCCCATTGGAAGTCCAAGTAGCTTACCACAAAAATGATCTTCTAATGCCGCGCGTGTTATTTGTTTGCCATCATATAAATATTCGGGTCCAATAAATCCAACAACAGAATTTACCAA
This sequence comes from Chitinophagaceae bacterium, assembly GCA_947483415.1. Classification (GTDB taxonomy): domain Bacteria; phylum Bacteroidota; class Bacteroidia; order Chitinophagales; family Chitinophagaceae; genus Ferruginibacter. The sequence continues at coordinate 9,982 of CANKLV010000046.1, read as the reverse complement.
ATGCGGTTTGAACATTCTCGCAACGGCATAAGCTCTTGCTTCACAAGTTTGTTGATCAACACCTTCATGTGCATTTGCTGATAAAGAAGAACCTTGACCTGTTTCGAAATACATCACATTATTTCCTATGGTACCACGATTTAGGCTCAGCCCCGCGTCATAAGCTTCTTGTAACAAATTTAAACTAACGCCAAAGCTGGCATTTGTTTTTTCTGTGCCGCCTATGGATTGAAATATTAAATCAACAGGCGCACTTTTATTGATTAAATCTATTGTAGTAGTTACATGAGTAAGCACACATGATTGAGTAGGAATTTCAAAGCTAGAAATTATCTCGTCAAGCATCGACAAAATGGAATGTACTTTTTCTGGATTATCTGTTGCTGGATTTATGCCAATTACCGCATCTCCGCTTCCATAAAACAATCCGTCAATAATACTTGTAGTAATTCCTTTTAAATCATCTGTTGGATGATTGGGTTGAAGTCGGGTAGACAATCTTCCTTTTAGCCCAATCGTATTTTTGAATTTTGTAACAACCTCACATTTCTTAGCCACTAAAATCAAATCTTGATTGCGCATGATTTTGCTCACAGCTGCAACCATTTCTGGCGTAAATGCAAATTGCAATTGTTGAATTTTTGATGCATCTACATGATCACTTAATAACCAGTCGCGAAGCATACCTACCTTAAAGGAGCTGATTTCTGAAAAAGAAATTTTATCATGACTGTCTATAATTAATCTGGTTACTTCATCAGATTCGTAAGGAATGACAACCTCATTTAAAAAATTAGTTAACGGCACATCTGCAAGACAAATTTGTGCCGCAATTCTTTCCTGATAACTGTCTGCGCATAAACCCGCCAATGCATCTCCAGTTCTAAATGGCGTAGCTTTTGCCATCAATGTTTTCAAGTCGGAGAATGAATAGGTGATATGTTGAATGCTGTGTTTATACATCAGACGTTATTAATTTCTAATTTCTAATTCTTGATTTTTTTCAACATCAATATACAAGTTGATATTTTTAGTGTCTGATAATTTTAATAACAAAAATGCTACCAGAAGTCCGGCAAAGAAAATAACACTAAGCAATACTTTATAGTAAATTATAGCAACAATACAAACTAAAGAAAGTAACAAAGCAATTATTGGAAACCATGGGTATAATGGTGTTTTAAAACTTGATTGAAAGTTAATGTCTTTTTTTAATTTTAATAAGCTAATCATACTGATGGCGTACATGACCACCGCTCCTAATGCAGAAATGGTAATGACTAAAAGTGTAGTTCCTGTAAATAATGAAATGAGTCCAACTACTGCGCCTAAAATCAATGCCCAATGTGGTGTTTGAAAACGTGTGTTCACTTTGCTGAATATTTTGGGTAGAAAACCGCTTCTTGATAATGCAAAAATTTGCCTTGAATAACCTATGATTAATCCATGAAAAGAAGCAATTAATCCAAACAATCCAATGCCTGCGAATATTGCGGTCAGTTGATTATTTTTTCCCATAACCATACCAATGGCTTCTGGAAGAGGGTAATCTATTTTACTGAGCAAATGCCAATCTCCAATTCCGCCGGTTAAAATCATTACACCCATTGCCAAAAAGATAAGTGTGCCAATACCCATTAAATAACCTTTTGGGATATTTCTACTGGGATCTTTCACTTCTTCAGCAACCATGGCCACGCCTTCAATTCCTAAAAATAACCAAATAGCAAATGGAAGCGCCGCAAATATGCCAGTAATCCCATGAGGCATTGGATCGGAGGTGAAATTTTTGATATTGAAACTTGGGGCAACTATCCCCATAAAAAGCAGCAATTCAATAATGGCCAATATGGTAATCACTAAATTAAAGATTGCAGATTCTTTAATACCCAATAAATTAATGAGTGTAAATAATACATAGCAACCAACAGCAGTGTACATAACGGGAATGCCTGCATGCAGAAAGTGAACATAGCTTCCCAGCGAAAAGGCAATGGCAGGAGGAGCAAATACGAATTCAATTAGAGTTGCATAACCGGCTATGAGTCCGCCGTAAGGTCCAAATGCTATGTAAGCAAATGCAAATGGTCCACCTGCGTGAGGTATGCTCGCAGTTAACTCTGTAAAACTAAAAACAAAGCAGATGTATAATACGGTAACGATTAAAGTGGAAATCAGAAAGCCAATGGTTCCTGCTGCATCCCATCCTAAGTTCCAGCCAAAATATTCGCCAGAGATAACCAAGCCTACTGCCAAACCCCAAAGGTGAATGGGTTTTAATGCCTTTTTTAATGTTGAATAATTTTCCACGTGGTGAAACTACTTATTAAATCAAACATAGAAAATAAAACTTGTCGGTGGTTAATCTGGATTGTAGTCTATTTCTAATAACAAATCACAATCATCAATTATTTTCAACATATTTCAAATCCTTTGTTTAAATTAACAGTCGAATTAGTTTTGGAATCTATAATTTTACAAAAAAATAAAAATCATGAAGACAAGTAGTATCATTTTAATCGCTTTAGGCGCTTTTTTATTAATCATTGGATTTTGGGGATGTAATGGATACAATGGTTTGGTTGGTGCAGACCAAGGGGTAAAAAAAGTATGGAGTAATGTAGAAACAAATTATCAACGCAGAACAGATTTGTACAATAGTGTAATCAAAACCATAGAAGGTTCTGCAAACTTTGAAAAATCAACTTTGAAAGAAGTGATGGAAGCAAGAGCTAAAGCAACACAAATTCAAGTAGATGTCAATGATCCTGCATCATTAGAAGCTTATCAAAAAGCACAAGCTAATTTACAAGGTTCATTCAGTAGGTTGATGGCAGTAGCAGAAAATTATCCAAATTTAAAAACGACAGATGCGTTTAGAGATTTTCAAGCGCAAATTGAGGGTACTGAAAATAGAATTAATGTAGCCCGTCAGGATTACAATAAAGCCATTGAAGATTATAATTTAAGGGTGAAGAAATTTCCAGGTGTAATATTGGCACGTTTGTTTGGGTATAATGATAAGCCATTTTACAAAGCAGATGAAGGCACGGATAAAGCGCCTCAAATTGATTTCAATATCAAGTAATTTTTAATCAAGAAGAAAATAAATACCATTATGTTCGGATTGTTTAAAAAGAAACCATTGTTTTCTGATGCAGAAAATGCAAGAATTGTGGAGGCCATTAAATCTTCCGAACAACTTACCAGTGGAGAAATAAGGATTTATATTGAATCTAAAAATCCATTGGTGAGTACAATTGATCGTGCATCTGAGATTTTCTTCAATTTAAAAATGCAGGAAACCCAACAAAGGAATGCGGTTTTGTTATATCTCGCATATAAAGATAAAGAGGTTGCCATCTTTGGCGACGAAGGTATTCATCAACAAGTAGGTACTGAATTCTGGAATAATCAGGTAAAGCAAATGGTAACATTGTTTAAAGAAAATAACCTGACAGAAGGCATTGTAAAATGTATAACCGAAGTTGGAAATGTATTGATTGAAAAATTTCCATATCAAGGAAACATGGATAAAAATGAATTGCCGGATGAAATCGTATTCGGTAAATAAACGCCCCCAAAAATGAAAAAGATAGGTATAGTTTGTTTGTTGTTTATTTTTGGATGGGCTCAAATTGGATTTGGTCAAAATATTCCAGATCGTCCAAATCCACCTCGATTGGTAAATGATTATACCAACACGCTTACTGCCGATCAACAAGCTGCCTTAGAAAGAAAATTAGTAGCCTTTGACGATAGCACGAGTACACAAATTGCGGTAATCATTGTTTCTACACTTGAAGGAAATGATATCAGTGATTATGCATTAAAGATAGGCAGGTCATGGGGTATAGGCGGAAAAGAGTACAATAATGGCGTGGTTTTTTTAATCGCCAAAGACGATAGGAAGATGAATATTTCTACCGGATATGGGGTAGAAGGTGCGCTTCCAGATATTACCGCAAAGCATATTATAGAAGATGAGGTAAAACCCAATTTTAAAGGCAATGATTATTATCGCGGAATTGATGAAGGAACAAATGCCATCATTAAAGCGGTAAAAGGCGAATATAATACCGCACGTAAAAAGGATAAGAATACATCAGGTAAAATTGTAATTGTTTTGGTGATAATATTAGTGATTTTGTCGATGGGAGCAGGTGGTAGCGGAGGCGGTTCGATGATGAGTAGGAGAGGGCATCGTGGATTTGGTGGTCCTATGTTTTTCCCAATGGGTGGTGGATTTGGAGGATCGAGTGGTGGCGGTAGTTCTGGCGGCGGCAGCTTCGGTGGATTTGGAGGAGGAAGCTTTGGCGGTGGCGGTGCAAGTGGGGGGTGGTAAAAAGTTCTTTTGACACGAAGGTACAAAGACACGAAGACACAAAGTTAATTTGGAGGATAGTTACAACCTCACAAACCTCACAAACCTCATAAACTTCAATTTTAAAAAACTACCCATGAAAAAATTCATGTTGGATATCAAGCTCTAAGGATTAGATAACGAAACAAGTATGAGTTTGCTTCCGAGAGAACAGGAGTTGGTAAAAGAAATGGAACAAAATGGAACCATTTTACATAACTTAACCAAGTTGGATATGTCTGGAATTTACATTGTGATGATGGCAGATGACATTGAAGATGTACATGCAAAACTTTCTACTTTACCATATTATCCGTACATGAAAATTATAATTGTACCAATAAGGGTGGTTAATCATATTAATCAGTAAATAGCAGGCTAGCTCCATTTTAATGGTTTTAGGTTTGAAGTATTTTCCATGTACTAGCATTTTTTTATAAAAAAACTTAGTGTCTTTGCGCCTTCGTGTTTCCTGCCTTCGTCTCAAAAATATGGCAGATAAAAATTCCCAACCTTCTGAAAAGCCCCCATCCCCAACCCTTCCCCCAAAGGTGAAGGGAGCTTGAGCATTCAATAATTCATAATCTCCTTTAAAAATCAAAAAGGTTCAATAAGCCAAAATCGGAAAATACTTCCAACCTTTTGAACCTATTGAACCTTTTGAACTCATTGAACCTCAAAAACATCAAAAACCTCCCAAATCTCAAAAACGTCTCCTCCTACTTCAACTTCTCTTCAATATACTTTTCAATCTCTTCTCCTTTTACTTTTGAAATTTTGCCCAATGCTTTTGAAATACTTGGGTCGATGAAGTTCATATATTGTGTAGGAATACTTTTTCTAAATGCTAAAATCATATCGATTCCGGCTTTAACTTTTGTGATGTCATTTAGCTTAGATAAATACAAGGCAAATTTATCAGTAGTTGAAATTTTTTCCTGACTTAAAGGAGCATCTGCATACCGGTTAGCGATGAAGTCAAAATCTGCTTCTGTTCCCTGAGTTAAAATAATTTTGTTTACCTCGTCTCCAAATGCACCTTTTACATCATTGCTGTATTTTTTTGCAAGTTCAAAAGCGCCTTCAGGATTGATGGCGTTTATTCCTTTAAATGCAGCACCAGCAACAGCATAAGATGAATCTTTAATGGCTGCTTCAAATAATGATAGATACTTTTTATCTCCATTTTTCACAAGGAAATTAATCGCTGCTGCTTTTACTTTTTTGTTTGCATCTTTGTTTGCAATGCGCTCAATTTGATTGATAATTGAAGTGTCTGATTTAAAACCTGAAGTTCCAATTTTTTGAATCGTGCTTATTCTTAATTTAAAAAACTTATCATTAAGCCCTTCCGAAAGTATTACAATGCTGTTCTTTGCAAAATAATCTAGTGCTTCTTTTCTGTCTAAATAATTTTTACCATACTTCCATTGTGCAAGATAATTGGCTTCCGTTTTTGAATCCGTTTTATCCGTAAGTAAAATTTTATCCGCATCTACACTAATCCAATCTGGCATTTTTGTTACGTTGAATTTAAACGTATCACTCAAATTTGTTGCTGTTATATTTTGTCTAGTTGCTTTTCCATCTACATAAATATCTACAGCCATTGGTAAAATGAAAGCCTTACCTGATTTTTGAAATTGATCAATTATTACAGATGCTGTGTTTTTTTCTGAATCAAAGCCATAACTGAATTTTAATTTTGGATGTCCACTTCCATAGTACCATTGATTCCAAAACCAATTTAAATCCCTACCTGTTACTTCTTCAAATGCCAAACGCAATTGATGAGCCTCTCCAGTTTTGAATTTATTGGTGGTTAAATAGTTGTTTAATGATTTGAAGAATGCCTCGTCCCCAACAAAATTTCTCAACATATGTAAAATACGTCCGCCTTTGTTGTAACTAACGGCATCAAACATGTCTTCTCTACTCGCATAATGAAATCTTGCTAAATCTTTTTTATCAGAACCGCTCATCATATATCCTTGCATGTCTTCGAAATTGTGGGCATCAGCAAAATCTTTTCCATGTTTATATTCATCCCATAAATATTCGCTGTAATTGGCAAAGCTTTCATTAACAGTAAGGTTGCTCCAACTTTCTGCTGTAACTAAATCGCCAAACCAATGATGAAATAATTCATGCGCTATTGTTTCTTCCCAATCATTTCCTTCAGTTAATTCACGCGCATTTTGATAAGCACTTTCTTGATGTAATGTAGCTGATGTATTTTCCATCGCACCACTTACAAAATCTCTACCAACCATTTGAGCATATTTAGGCCAAGGGTATTCAACATTTAATTTTTTCGAAAAGAAATCCATCATTTCGGGCGTATTGCCAAACACGCCACGAGCATAAGGTTGTTGTTTTTTTTCTACGTAATAACTTACTTCTTTTCCTTTGTAACTGTCTTTTACAATGGCAAAATCACCTACACCCATAAAAAACAAATAAGGCGCATGTGGTAAATCCATTTTCCAATAATCTGATCTGCTGCCATCAGTATTTTTCTTTTGACTAATCAATAAACCATTACTAAGGGTAACGTATTTATTAGGCACTGTCATCGTGATTTCTTGAGTAGATTTTTGATTCGGTTTGTCAATCGTAATCATCCATGCACTATTAGATTCCGTTTCGCCTTGAGTCCAAATTTGAGTTGGTTTGTTTTTGTCTGCTCCTGTTGGATTGATGAAATAAAGTCCTTTTGCATCTGTAATTGCTGCACTTCCTTCAGATTCCAATTCGTTAGGTCTGCTGATATATTCAAAATATAAGGTGTATTTTTCTCCACCCTTGTATGTTTTATTTAGTTTGATATTCAATTGCTTTCCATCATATTCATATTTCAATTTGGTCTTTACCCCTGCATTAAATAATGAAACTTCTTTAATGGTCATTCCTTTAGCATCAAGCCTTACTGAGTCTGTAGCATAAAATGTAGGTTGTAGTGTAAGCCACTCATTTCCATTCATAGTTGCGCTGTCGAAATTAAATTTTACTTCTAATTTTGTGTGTACAACACTATTGATTTTCGTTTCGCTACTTCTATATTCTTTTTTCCAACTGGTGTCTTTAGATTCATTTTGAAATTGAGCAAATGAGCTTTCAGATGTGATTAATAATAAAAGTAAAATAAATGGATTGCGCATGTGGTTATATTTTTTGCCAAATTTACTTGCATTTATTTAAAAATGAATGGTTTTAACAATTGAAATTTATATACAATTAAGTAGCTTTGAAACATGACGCATTTAAATTCAATAAAAAAAATGGGGTTGTTTTTTTTGCTGTTTATCTTTTCTACAAGCATTTCAGCGCAAACTGTCCATTTTTTATATATTCAATCTGATAATAGTCAGGCTTTTTATGTGCGATTAAATAATAAAGTGTTTAGTTCGTCAGATATTGGCTTTTTGATTATACCAAAATTGCAAACTGGAAAACTTTCTTTAATAGTTGGGTTCCCAATGAATAAATGGAATGCAATGAACTATGAAGTAGAAGTTGAAAATAGGGATATGTCTTTTCGTCTAAAAAAAGTGGATTCATTAAATTGGGAATTGTATGATGATCAGGGACAGCATACAATTTTAAAAAACAAAACAGGTACGCAACAAGATTTAATGGAAAATAATAATGATGAATTTTCTAATGTCTTGGCAGAAGTTAGCAACAATCCAAAGATTAAGCAAACCAGAAAAATCATTCAAGCAATTGATGGTTCGAATTTAAAATCGGAATCAAAAATTAATGGTGTAGAAAATTTGGATTCAACTCGAGTCGATATAGATGTTGCTCAAACTGAAAAAATAAGAAATAGGCAATCAGAAAGCATAAAAAAAGATTTTTCTTTTATCGACAGCACTGGAAATCTAATTAAATATGTTATCAGTCATGATGGTAAAAACGACACAGTGTCGATATTTATTCCGTTTGCTACGATGGTTAAAACAGATAAAAATATTCCTCAACAAATACCCGCAGCCGAAAAACTGCAAATTGAAAAATCGGATTTGCCAAAAGAAACAGCCGTAAAAAAGCCAACCATAAATCAAGCTACAGAAAAGGATTTCTTACTGTTAAGGAAACAAATGATTTTAGAAGAAAATGAGGAGCACATGATTAACATTTCAGAAAAAGCTTTTGAAACAACAACATACTCTACTGAGATGATGAAAAATTTAGCGGTTTTATTTTTAAAAGAAAACAACAAATTGAGTTTTTTATTGCGTGCATACAAATATGTGTCAGACAAACAGAATTTCAACTCATTATCAACTTTGCTAACGGAGGAAAAGAGCCTAAGTCAATTTAATCACCTGTTTGAATAAACCCCAATCTAATGTCTCGTTATTTTATTGAGGTTTCATACATAGGAACCAATTTCGCTGGATTTCAAAAGCAAAACAATGCACATACTATTCAATCTGAAATAGAGCAAGCACTTAAATTATATTTCAGAAAACAAATTGATTTAACAGGCTCATCCCGAACTGATGCGGGCGTTCATGCTTTACAAAATTTTTTTCATTTTGATGAAAATGAAATTCCAATTGAAACCTTTGAAAAATCAGTATATCATTTAAATTCGATTATCAGTTTAGATGTAGTTATAAAAGGCATAACACTAAAGCATGATGGTGCGCATAGCAGGTTTGATGCAAAAAGTAGGCGTTATTTATATACAATATACCAACAAAAAGATCCCTTCATGACAGATAGGGGATATTATTTTCCTTATCCTATAAATATGGAGAAGTTGGTTGAAGCATCAATTATCATCAAGGAAACTGTAAATTTCGAATCATTCTCAAAAAAAAATACGCAGGTTTTAAACTTTAACTGCAACATATTTGAAAGCGATTGGCATCAAAACGGCAACGAATTTAAATATCATGTTTGTGGAAATCGGTTTTTAAGGGGTATGGTCAGGGGATTAGTGGGAACGATGTTGAAAGTAGGAACAGAGAAAACAAGTATTGCTGCATTTAAAAAGATAATTGAATCTGGAGATTTAAGTCAGGTTGATTTTTCTACTCCTGCGCGTGGATTAATGCTAGTTAGTGTAAATTATTAATCACTGGAATAATTTATTTCCCTTTTTTGTTATTACAAACCTTCGTATGAAATGCTTTACAGTATTGGTTATTATTGAATTTCAATACTTTATAAAAAAATAAAAACATTTTATTTTCAAAATAATTTTGCTTATTAATAATATGCTAGTATATTTAAACCCCGCTTTTAAAACGAGCAAAAAGTTCTAAGACATTCGATACGAAAAAGAGAAAAGACATTGTGCTGGTTTGTTGTAAAAAATTAAAATTTATTTTTTAAATCAATTTGGGTTAAAAAGATATAACTCTAAATTTACAGCCCGCTTTAAAAAATTGAAATGTGCTTTAGCAATAAGGAATAGTTTTTTATAAAATAAAATGACTTTTTGGTTTTTAAATACAAAAAACCTCTACATTTGCACTCCCAATCAAAAATGGGTTGTTTTTCTAGAGAGAAAAAAGAGGGAAATAAAAAATAGAAATTAAGAAATTAAAATAGGGATTACTGTAAAAAAGTTTAAACTTTTATGAAAGTAATTTGAAAGATCTT
>CANKLV010000045.1 GCA_947483415.1 Chitinophagaceae bacterium | reverse complement strand
ATGGGTCAAAACATGAGTTATGATTCAGAAAAGCCAGAGGATAAAGATTCTCAAATGGGACAGGCAATGGGCGATAAATTAAAAAAAGTAGATACCTATATTCTCGACAAAAAAACAGGCAAAACAACCATCGTAAAAAAGGAAGGTGGAGAAGAAGAAGGTGGAATGGGTGGAGGGATGTTTAGTATATCAGACGAAGAAGGTGTACCTAACGCAGCTTTTTTCATATTGCCAGCTGGTAAAAAAATCGGCGATACATGGACTGAATCTACTGTTAGTAAAGGGATTACAACTGCCAAAACTTATACTTTAAAAAGTATTGCTCAAGATGTGGCTACAATTGACGTAACAGGAACAATTACTGGTACAAAAGAACAAGAAGCAGGTGGAATGACAATGAGCATTACAATGAATAATAAGATTGCAGAACAAATGCTTGTAAATATCAATGTAGGACTTGTTACAAAAACCACCAATACTACAGACGGTACAAATTCAATGGATATGATGGGTCAGCAAATGGAAATGACTATTAAATCAAGTACGGTTACTACGGTTAATTTTTAATCCTTCGAAACTTATAAATAAAAAAAGCCGATGAAAATTATTCATCGGCTTTTTTTATTATTTATACAATATCTCGTAATATTCACGAGCCATTCGGTTGCTGTCAAATTGTACGCGAACATCTTTCATCCCGTTCTGTACAATGTCACGCCATTTCTCAGGATGGTCGTAATACATTGGAAGGATATCGTTTTCCAAAATCTCAAATAATTTCTCCATATCGTATTGGTCTTGTTCTTGAGTAGACATGTTGTCGTAATCAACCATTGGAACCACAAACCCATTTTCGCCATGTTTAATGAATTCTCTTATCCAACCATCGTTCGTACTGAAGTTTACAGATCCATTCATGGCTGCCGTCATTCCGCTAGTACCACTCGCCTCTCTTGGCACTCTTGGGTTATTTAACCATACATCAGAGGCTTGTTTTAATTGTTTGCTGAGGGTTAATTCGTAACCAATGCAAACCGCTACGTTATTGTATTCTTTGCTTAAATTAACCAAGAAATTAAAATCGCTTATGGCCGGATAATCCAATGGATAAGGTTTCCCGGCCCAAACAAACTGAACTGGATATTTCGAATTTTTAACTAAAGCGGTAAACCTTGCTTTGTCACGCGTAAGCAACTCAGCTCTTTTATAGCCTGCAAAACGACGTGCCCAAACTATTGTAAATACATCTGGCTTAAATAATTTCCCTGTTTGATCCGCAATGATTTCCATTGAACGTTTCTTGAGATAATACTTTCTATCTGCAAAAACTTCATTGGCTTTTTCATCCATTGCTGTATATAATTTTTTATCAGCCCAATACTGCCAATTTTGTGCGTTGGTGATATTTGTAATGTCGCAAATCCCTTCTTGATGTTTCCACATACTTCTACTCACATCACCATGTAATTGACTTACCCCATTGGCCAATTTTGCATAACGTAAAGCGGCTAAAGAGTGATTGAATTTATCATCTGTTACACCAGCTACATGTTTTACTTCATCCAAATTCATTCCGCAGAAATAACCCATTTTTTCGCAGAGATACAAATCATGTTTTTCGTTCCCGGCTTCTTCAGGTGTATGCGTAGTAAAAACCAATCTTTTTGTAACTTCTTCTTTGCTGCCAAATTTTTTGTGTAGATAAAATGCTGCACTGATACCATGTGCTTCATTTAAATGATATAATTCTGGATTGAAATTTAATTCGTCCATCAATGTTGCACCGCCAACACCCAATAAAATAAATTGAGCCACTTTAGTAGCCACATTTGCATCATATAAACGATGTGTAATGGTTTGAGAAACGTAATCGTTCTCAGGAATGTCTGTACTCAATAAAAACAGTGGTGCGGTATTAAAAGTATTGGGATTTAAATAATATACTTTTACCCAAACTGGATGCCCATGTATTTCTACTTGATATTTAATGTGCGTGTCTTCAAGAAAGCTATATAACTTTTCATTCCATTGAATTTGCAATGTTTGATCTTGATTTCTAGCTTGGTCGTAATAACCGTATTTCCATAAAATACCAACGCCGATAAGATTTTGCTTTAACTCGAAAGCACTTCGTAAATGAGACCCGCTTAAATAGCCAAGGCCACCACTATATATTTTTAGTGGTTGATGTACCGCAAACTCCATTGAAAAATAGGCAACTGATTTTGAATACGAATCATTAATGGGATACGGAACTTTAAATTGTTTGAAATTCATGGCACAGATTTTCTTTTTTGTTTAAATTTATCTTCGTGCACAATTTAATATAAACTAAACCCTTCGCAAAATTTTATTGTATGATGTAGGTGTTTGGGGTTTGGGGTTTGGGGTTTGGGGTTTGAAGCCCCCATCCCCAACCAATTACGCAATTAGTGAATAATTAAAACGCCAAACACCAAACGCCAAACAAAATTGACACAAATCTTAGAATAACTCAACCAGAACGAAATGATATATAGCATCTAAACCTAGTATCTAAAATCAAAAACGAGCACCTTTTGAGTACTCGTTTTTAATTTTATGATTTGAATTATCTTACTCTTCGTCATCGAAGCTCATCGCTTCTTTGGTAGTCATCAATAATTCGTATTCTTCTTTACTTCCTACAATCATGTTTTCAAAATCTCTCAATCCAGTTCCTGCAGGAATGTGGTGACCAGTAATTACGTTCTCTTTCAAACCTAGCATTTCATCTGTTTTACCTAGAATAGCTGCTGAGCTTAATACTTTCGTAGTTTCCTGGAACGAAGCTGCAGAAATCCAGCTATGTGTTCCTAAAGAAGCTTTAGTGATACCTAACAATAATGGTGAAGAGGTTGCAGGACTTGCATCACGATATTCAACAAGCTTTTTATCCGCTCTTCTTAAAATCGAATTCTCTTCTCTTACATCACGTAAGGTTACTATTTGACCAGATTTTAATTTAGTACTTTCTCCGCTTTCAGTGATTACTTTCTTATCATAGATGTAATCATTTTCAATGTTAAAGTCTAATTTATCTTCTGTATCTCCTTCTAAGAATTTAGTATCTCCAGCATCTTCGATGGTTACTTTACGCATCATCTGACGTACGATAACTTCGATGTGTTTGTCATTGATACGCACCCCTTGAAGTCTGTAAACCTCTTGAATTTCATTTACTACATACTCTTGAACAGCAAAAGGACCTCTGATAGACAAAATATCTGCAGGCGCAATTTGACCATCACTTAATCCAGCACCAGCTTTTACGAAATCGCCATCTTGTACAAGAATTTGACGACTCAATGGAACAAGATATTTTCTGCTAACCCCATCTTTTGCTTCAACAGTGATTTCTCTATTACCACGTTTGATGTTACCAAAACTAACCACACCATCAATTTCGCAAACTACTGCAGGGTTGCTTGGGTTTCTTGCTTCAAATAATTCAGTAACACGAGGAAGACCCCCAGTGATATCTTTTAATTTGGTTAAAATTCTAGGGATTTTTACCATTACCTGTCCACTTTTTACTTCATCACCTTCTTCGATTACGATATGAGAACCAACTGGTAAATTGTATTTTTTCTCTTCTTTACCATTTACGATGATGGTTGCCAATTTGGTTTTATCTTTTGTTTCAATTACTACTTTCTCTCTATGACCAGTTTGTTCATCCGCCTCATCACGGTAAGTAATACCTTCAATTACCGCATCAAATTTAATCTTACCATTTGTTTCTGCAACGATTACATTATTAAATGGATCCCAAGTGCAAATCACATCTCCTTTTGAAACCTTCTGACCATCTTTCACACTTAATACCGCTCCGTAAGGAATGTGCATGGTGTTTAATAAACGATCAGACTTTACATCGACATTTCTAATCTCACCAGTACGACCTATTACTACGGATACTTTTTTACCGTCATTGTTTTTTTCACTACTTACTGTACGTAATCCATCAAATTGAAGTGTGCCATCAAACTTAGCGGTTAATGTAGATTCTACCGAAGCAGAACCTGCCACACCACCCACGTGGAAAGTACGTAATGTAAGCTGAGTACCTGGCTCACCGATTGATTGAGCGGCAATGATACCAACGGCATCACCACGTTGAGCAAGCGCGCCAGAAGCAAGGTTTCTACCATAACATTTAACACATACACCACGTTTGCTTTCGCAAGTCAAAACCGAACGGATTTCAACAGTATCAATTCCTGTATCTTCTATTTTCTTTGCAGCATCTGTACTGATTTCTTCTCCGGCTGAAACCAAAACTTCTTCAGTTATTGGATTGATTACATCATACAATGCAGTACGACCTTCGATTCTATCGCTTAATGATTCAATAATATCTTCATTATCTTTCAATGCTGAAGTTGCAATTCCACGTAATGTGCCACAATCTTCATCATTAATTACCACGTCTTGAGCAACGTCAACCAATCTTCTGGTTAAATAACCCGCATCCGCTGTTTTCAAGGCCGTATCCGCCAAACCTTTACGCGCACCATGCGTAGAAATGAAATACTCCAGTACACTCAATCCATCTTTAAAGTTCGCCAAGATTGGGTTTTCGATAATTTCACTTCCTGAAGATCCTGATTTTCTTGGTTTAGCCATCAAACCTCTTAATCCAGCAAGCTGCTTAATCTGTTGTTTGCTACCACGAGCTCCAGAATCCAACATCATATAAACCGAATTAAACCCTTGTTTATCGATAGCCAGTTCACGAATCAACGTTTCTGTAACTTTTGTATCCACACGACTCCAAATGTCAATAATTTGATTATATCTTTCATTATTGGTAATTAAACCCATATTGTAGCTATCCCATACTTCGGCTACTTCTACTTGTGCATTATCTACCAATTGCTCTTTAACTGCAGGGATAATCAAATCATTGATGTTGAATGATAATCCTCCACGGAATGCCATTCTAAAACCAAGTGTTTTAATGTCATCCAAGAATCTAGCAGTAACAGGAACGTTTGTCCATTTGATAATGTCTCCAATGATTTCTCTTAATGCCTTTTTAGTCAACAATGCATTTACGAAACCAACTTCTTTTGGTACAAACTGATTAAAGATTACGCGACCAACTGTAGTTTCAATTAACTTGAACGTTAATGAACCATCTGGGTTACGGAAATTTGCTTTAACTCTAATGTTTGCATGAAGGTCGATTTGTTTTTCATTGTATGCAATGATTACTTCATCTGCAGAATAAAATGCTTTTCCTTCACCTTTTACGATATCGTCGCCAATTGTTTTCTTTCCTTTTGTGATGTAATACAATCCAAGAACCATGTCCTGAGAAGGTAGCGTAATTGGCGTACCATTTTGAGGATTCAAGATATTGTGTGATGATAACATCAACAATTGAGCTTCTAAGATTGCTGCATTGCTTAATGGAACGTGAACCGCCATCTGATCTCCATCGAAATCCGCATTGAAAGCGGCAGTTACCAATGGATGTAAATGGATCGCCTTTCCTTCAATCAATTTTGGCTGGAATGCCTGAATTGACAATCTATGAAGGGTTGGGGCTCTGTTCAACATTACCGGATGCCCTTTCAAAATATTTTCAAGAATATCCCAGATAATCGCTTCTTTTTTATCTACTAATTTACGCGCACTCTTCACTGTTTTTACGATACCTCTTTCAATTAGTTTTCTAATAATAAATGGCTTAAACAATTCTGCAGCCATATCTTTAGGTAAACCACACTCATGCATTTTCATTTCAGGACCAACTACAATTACCGAACGACCTGAATAATCCACACGCTTTCCCAATAAGTTCTGACGGAAACGACCTTGTTTACCTTTCAATACATCACTTAATGATTTCAATGCCCTTCCACCTTCTGCTTTTACAGCATTTGATTTACGGCTGTTATCAAATAATGAATCGATAGATTCCTGAAGCATACGCTTTTCATTACGTAAGATTACTTCTGGCGCTTTAATTTCTAATAAACGCTTTAAACGATTGTTACGAATAATAACACGACGATATAAATCATTCAAATCAGAAGATGCAAAGCGTCCGCCATCCAAAGGAACCAATGGTCTTAATTCTGGTGGAATAACTGGAATATATTGCATAACCATCCATTCTGGACGATTCACAATTCTTGTATTTGCTTCACGGAAACTTTCAACCACACTCAAACGCTTTAATGCATCTGCTTTACGTTGTTGAGATGTTTCAGTTGCTGCTGAATTACGTAAATCAAAACTCAATTGGTCTAAATCTAAAAGACCCAACATAGCATGAACCGCTTCTGCGCCCATTTTAGCGATGAATTTATTTGGATCTTCATCAGGAAGCATTTGGTTTTCTTTTGGCAATACATCCAAAATATCTAAATATTCTTCTTCAGATAAAAGATCGCCAAATTTTTGGTCTTTATCTGCTCTGATACCTGGTTGAATAACTACAAATCTTTCATAATAGATAATGGTTTCTAATTTCTTAGAACTCATACCTAAAAGGTATCCAATTTTATTGGGCAAAGATTTAAAGTACCAAATATGAACTACAGGCACAACAAGTTTGATGTGTCCCATTCTTTCGCGACGAACTTTTTTCTCTGTAACTTCTACCCCACAACGATCACACACGATACCTTTATAACGGATACGCTTATACTTTCCGCAAGCACATTCGTAATCTTTTACAGGGCCAAAAATACGTTCGCAGAAAAGACCATCTCTCTCTGGCTTGTATGTTCTATAATTAATGGTTTCCGGTTTAATTACTTCACCGTAACTTCTTTCCAAGATACTATCCGGAGATGCCAAACCAATTGTAATTTTTGAGAATGATGGTCTCGGACGATTTTCTTTTTTGAATGCCATATTTTAAAAAATGTTTTGATAATGTTTTTAAATTCAGTTGAAAAGCGGACTAAAATTCATACTAGCTTACTCAAACTTCAAGTCCAAACCTAAACCTCTTAATTCATGAACCAATACATTAAATGATTCAGGGATACCTGCTCTTGGAATGTTTTCACCTTTCACAATTGCCTCGTAAGTTTTAGCTCTTCCGATGATATCATCTGATTTCAATGTAAGTAATTCTTGCAAGATGTTTGAAGCACCATAAGCCTCCAATGCCCAAACCTCCATCTCTCCAAAACGCTGACCACCGAATTGCGCCTTACCACCCAAAGGTTGTTGCGTAATCAAACTATACGGTCCGATAGAACGAGCATGCATTTTATCATCAACCATGTGATGAAGCTTAATCATGTAAATGATACCTACGGTTGCTTTTTGATCAAAACGATCTCCAGTTTCTCCGTCGTACAAATAAGTATGACCGAATTTAGGCAAGCCAGCTTTTTCGATATTTTCTGCAATTTCTTCAACAGAAGCACCATCAAAGATTGGTGTTGCAAAACGAATACCTAATTTTTCACCAGCCCAACCCAATGCTGTTTCATAAATCTGTCCAAGGTTCATACGTGAAGGTACCCCAAGTGGATTCAACACAATATCAACTGGTGTTCCATCTTCAAGGAATGGCATATCTTCTTGACGAACGATTTTAGCAACGATACCTTTATTACCATGACGTCCCGCCATTTTATCCCCTACTTTAAGTTTACGCTTAACTGCGATATACACTTTAGCTAATTTCAATACACCTGCAGGAAGTTCGTCTCCAATAGAAATATTGAACTTCTCTCTTTTATATCTACCCAATTCTTCATTGAACTTGATGCTGAAATTATGCAACAAAACATTGATTAATTCATCTGTATTTGCTTCACCTGTCCATCCCAAAGGATTTACATTTTGGAAATCAATTCCAGAGATGTTTTTCGCATTAAATTTAGCGCTTTTGCCAATTAATACTTCACCGAAATTATTGCTAACACCCTGACTGGTTTTATCCTTCAAAAGCGTTAATAATTTACTTTGTAAAAGTTCAGTAATATCAATTTCAGTTTTCTCGTGCATTTTCTCAATCTTATCCAATTGAGCTTTTTCTCTTACTTTGGTATTTTTATCTTTTTTAGCGCGTTGGAATAGTTTTTTATTGATAACAACTCCTTCTGTTCCGCTTGGTGCTTTCAAAGAAGCATCTTTAGCATCTCCTGCTTTATCACCAAAAATTGCTCTTAATAATTTCTCTTCTGGTGTTGGATCACTTTCACCTTTTGGTGTAATTTTTCCGATAATGATATCCCCTTCTTTAATAGAAGCACCAATTCTGATTATACCATTTTGATCTAAGTCTTTGGTCGCTTCTTCACTAACGTTTGGAATATCTGGCGTTAATTCTTCTTCTCCCAATTTAGTATCCCGAACCTCTGTTTCAAATTCGCTGATATGTAAAGAGGTAAATAAATCTTCTTTTACAACTTTTTCATTGATTACAATCGCATCTTCAAAGTTGTACCCTTTCCATGGCATAAACGCCACTTTTAGATTACGACCTAAAGCGATTTCACCACCACGAGTTGCGTATCCTTCCGTTAAGAAATCGCCATCAGAAACTTTTTGTCCTTTTGTTACAGCCGGACGTAAGTTGATGCAAGTTTCCTGGTTGGTACGAACGAATTTTGTAAGTTTATAAATTTTAAGATCGTCTTCAAAGCTTACCAATTTTTGTGTTTCAGAACGCTTGTAACGAACATGTATTTCGTTTGCGTCTACGTATTCTACAACTCCGTCACCTTCTGCGTGAACTTGAATTCTAGCATCACGAGCCGCTTTTGCTTCAAGACCAGTACCTACAATAGGAGCTTCAGGCTTAACCAATGGAACGGCCTGACGTTGCATGTTTGATCCCATCAATGCACGGTTGGCATCATCATGTTCAAGGAAAGGAATTAGAGAAGCACTCAAACCAACAATTTGGTTTGGCGCAACGTCCATATATTCAACTTCCCCTTTATCTAAAATAGGGAAATCACCTGTTTGACGAGATTTGATTCTATCTTCTACGAATTCACCTTTACTATTTATTTCAACGTTGGCTTGTGCAATTTTTGCCGTATCTTCTTCTTCGGCACTTAGGAAAGTGATTTTTTTCATGTCCACTTTTCCATTTTCCACTTTACGGTAAGGTGTTTCGATGAAACCCATTTCGTTAATCATGGCATGTACACAAAGGGTTGAAATCAAACCAATATTTGGACCTTCTGGTGTTTCAATAGTACATAAACGACCATAATGAGAATAATGCACATCTCTTACTTCAAAACCTGCTCTTTCTCTACTTAAACCGCCGGGTCCAAGTGCCGAAATACGGCGCTTATGGGTGATTTCACTTAAAGGATTGGTTTGATCTAAGAATTGCGATAACTGAGATGTTCCGAAGAAAGAGTTGATAACAGAAGAAAGTGTTCTTGCATTAATCAAATCAACTGGCGTAAATACTTCATTATCACGAACGTTCATACGCTCACGGATTGTTCTGGCCATACGCGCTAAACCAACACCAAATTGAGCATATAATTGCTCACCTACAGTACGAACCCTACGATTGCTTAAATGATCAATATCATCAACTTCACTTTTTCCGTTTGTTAATAATACCAAGTATTTAATGATTGCGATAATATCTTCTTTAGTTAAAACTTTCTTTTGTAAAGGATAATTCAATCCAAGGCGACGGTTGATTTTATAACGGCCAACTTCCCCTAAATCATAACGTTTATCACTAAAAAATAATTTATCTATAATCCCTCTAGCCGTTTCATCATCAGGGGCATCAGCTCCACGCAATTGCTTGTAGATATGCTGAACAGCTTCTAATTCACTATTAGATGTATCTTTATTTAAGGTATTATAAATGATCGCGTAATCACCACTTACTTCTTCTTTTTGTACAAAAACGCTTTTGGTTTGTAGTTTTACAATTTCCAAAATGTTGCTTTCATCCAAAACAATATCTCTTTCTAAAATAACTTCGTTACGTTCAAGTGAAACAACTTCACCAGTATCTTCATCTACGAAATCTTCCACCCAAGTACGAAGTACACGAGCTGCTAATTTTTTTCCGATGTGTTTTTCAAGTGTTTTTTTATCTGCTTTAATTTCATCAGCCATTCCAAATAGTTCCAAGATATCTTTATCTGTTTCGAAACCGATTGAACGCAATAATGTGGTTACTGGAAACTTCTTTTTACGATCGATATACGCAAACATTACGTTATTGATATCTGTTGCAAATTCCATCCAAGCTCCTTTGAAAGGAATAACCCTTGCTGAGTAAATTTTAGTTCCGTTCGGATGAACAGATTGCCCAAAAAATACGCCTGGAGAACGATGAAGTTGACTAACGACTACCCTTTCAGCGCCATTGATTACAAAGGTACCTCTTGGTGTCATGTAAGGAATATTGCCTAAAAATACATCCTGAACGATTGTTTGGAAATCTACGTGCTCTTCATCATTACAGCTCAAACGAAGTTTGGCTTTTAAAGGAACTGCATAGGTAAGTCCTCTTTCAATACACTCTTCGATGGTATAACGTGGAGGATCCACGAAATAGTCCAAAAATTCCAATACGAAAATATTTCTAGTATCCGTAATTGGGAAATTTTCTTTAAAAACTCTAAACAATCCTTCAACATTACGTTTGTCAGGGGTTGTTTCTAATTGAAAGAAATCTTTAAATGATTGAATCTGGATACCCAGTAAATCCGGTTGTTCTGCTATAAGTTCAACTTTCCCGAAATTGAAACGATTTGCAGTGGTTGTTTTTGTTGCAGACATATGTAAATAAAATCTTTTTAGTGTAGGCCTTTTGCATTTGAGTATGGACATAATTTGCCATTCCTAAATTAAAGGACGGCGAAGTTAATAAATAAATTTGAAAAAAAATTTATTGTAATACTTTTTTTTGACATTTTGGAACAAATAAAGAGGTTTTTGAGGTTTTTGAGGTTTTTGAGGTTTTTGAGGTTTTTGAGGTTTTTGAGGTTTTTGAGGTTTTTGAGGTTCAAAAGGTTCAATGCGTTCAAAAGGTTGGGGATTTTCGTCTGCCGATGTTGGTGTTTTCACCATTGATGAGGGATATAATGCAAAAGAGATTTTGT
>CANKLV010000044.1 GCA_947483415.1 Chitinophagaceae bacterium | reverse complement strand
TACCCATTTACATAAAATGATGTAAGCAAGATGAATTATAAAAAACCAAAGTAGTATTTTTTTTAGTTGATGTAAACAACCTTTTGATTCCTTTTGGGCCATCGAATTTTGAATTTATTTTGTAGGCGTATAAAGCATACTCACCATTAACACGATGCCAAATGCAACAAACAATAATCCTGAGATGATATTGATATAATGTATATTTCTTTCCGTCAAGCTTTTTTTAAGCTTTCCTGCGAGATTTATTTTCGCAATATCTGCCAAAATATTTATAGTTAAACAAACAGAGAATATGGCAAACTTTTCATCAATGGGCTGACCAATTGATTTCGTTGACGCCGCAAGCCAAAGTCCAATTACACTAGGGTTTAGCGTGTTTATTAAAAAACCCGTTACTAATAATTTAATATTTGTTGTGCTTGAAATTTTTACTCCTGCCTCTAGTTTTTCGTCTTTTTTATACCGTTTGAAAAATAAATAAAATACGCCTAACCCAATTAAAAATATTCCACCAACTACGCCAATTGATTTTTTATACTCAATCAATCGACCCATAAATTCTCCAAAAAAATTAGCCAAAAAAACCATTATAATATCACTGATCCAAACACCAGCTATAAAATAAAAAGCAGATTTTATGCCATAATTTATTCGAAGTTTGATAATGGTAAATACAACAGGACCTACCGAAAAAACCAATGCCAAACCCAATATCAATCCATATATTATTGCATCTGTCATGGTTTTATTTAATTAATTCACTAAATTATTTTCCAAAAACTGATTCCACTCTTCTAACATTTTCCCTTTCATAACCCTCGGAAACTTATGCTGACCGCCAATCTTTCCTTTGTGTTGCATAAAGTCCATAAATACATGTTCGGGCAAAACCTTTACCTGCATTGATTTCAAAGCGTGCTTTCTTTCCACTTCGTAATCATCATTTAATAATTTTAATTTTTCATCTATGATGGATGCAAGTTTCAATTCATCTACTTCATCATCACAAGCCACATACCACTGATGCCCAAAGAAATTTCCATAAGGAATACCCGCAACTGTAAATTCAGAAATGGTAATATTCAATGTTTCACTCGCCAATAAAATAGCCTTATTCATATTGTCTACACTCAAATGCTCGCCCACTAAACTTAAAAAATGTTTCGTTCTTCCTGTGATAATAATTTCGCTTTTTTCTTTATCTATCAATCGCACCGTATCTCCAATGGCATATCGCCATGTTCCCGCATTGGTACTAATTAAAATGGCATAATCTTTATTTTCCTCAATCTCATGTATCATTAATGCCTCAGGGTTATCCAATATATTTCCATCACCATCAAAATTATGATCGTCAAATGGCACAAACTCAAAGAAAATATTGCTATTGAAATTCAATTGCATGCCTTTGGTGTCTTGACGACTTTGGTAAGCCAAAAATCCTTCACTTGCTAAATAAGTGTCTATATAAGTAATGGGCTTACCCATCAATTTTTCGAAACCCTTTTTATACGGCTCCATCGCTACTCCACCATGAACATAAAATGCCAAGTTTGGCCACATATCATGGATGTTGTTGAGTTTATATTTTTCAATGATTTTTTCGATGCACAACTGCAACCATGCCGGCACACCAATAATAAATCCTATATCCCAATTGGGTGCCATCTCCACAATTTCATCCAGCTTTTTTGCCCAATCTTGTTCTTTTGCAATTTTTTTACCTGGCTTGTATAAGCCCAAACCTTGAAACCAAAACGGAATGTTTTTTTGTTGAATGCCACTCAAATCACCTGCATAATAAGTTGGACCTTTTTGTAGTTGAGTACTTCCACCAAGCATAAGCCAACCCCTGCCAATGGCACTTTTAGGTACGTTTTCATATTTTGACAAACTGACTACTTGTTTCAAACTTGTTATTGTATTGCTTCTGATGAGTTCTTTGGTTACTGGAATATATTTACTCGCCGACTCACTAGTTCCACTGCTCAATGCAAAAAATTTTATTACGCCGGGCCAACACACATCCGGTGTGCCTTCTAATGTTTTATGCCACCAAGCTTTGTAAAGTTTGTCGTAATTATAAGTAGGTACAAGCTGTTGAAACTTTTTGCCAGGATGCTTACTCAATAAAATATCATCAAAATGATACTCTTGACCAAATTGTGTAAACCTCGCCTTCTTTAACAGTTTTTTCAATACCTTAATTTGCTGACTTCTTGGATCCCTAATTGGAATATTAAAAGCTCTAGCAATTGATTTTGGTATTGTTATGTCAAATATAGCCATTCATTTATCTGATTAATTAACAACAAATATAATTATTGAACACCTATTTTCTTACTTAAATTTATTCAGATAAATTATACCATTAATTTTTATAAATCTATTGTGCCCAATGTTGTTAAAAAT
Organism: Chitinophagaceae bacterium; assembly: GCA_947483415.1. Taxonomy (GTDB): domain Bacteria; phylum Bacteroidota; class Bacteroidia; order Chitinophagales; family Chitinophagaceae; genus Ferruginibacter. The sequence goes on along the minus strand of CANKLV010000044.1, from coordinate 9,022 downwards.
AATTACGTTTGCGATTCAATTTGTAAACATTCTAAAACAGAATATTCATTTAATAAAAACCAAAAAATTATGCTTAAAAAATTATGCTTATCCATTTTTATGATTGCGACGTTGCTAACGGCTCGTGCAGACGAAGGTATGTGGTTGCCGATGTTGTTGGGAAAACAAGTGTACAACGACATGGTAAAAAGAGGATTAAAACTTACTAAAGAACAACTTTATTCTATCAATAAATCATCTTTGAAAGATGCTATTATTATTTTTGGAAGGGGTTGTACCGGCGAAATCGTGAGCAACCAAGGTTTGATTTTCACCAATCACCATTGCGGTTACGAAGCTATTGCTGATGCTAGTAGCGTTGACCACAATTATTTAAGAGATGGATTTTATGCTTTTAATAAAGACCAAGAACTTAAATCAAATCTTACTGTTCAATTTTTGGAAAAAATTGTTGATGTTACCGCTGAAGTTGAAGCTGCTGTTAAAGGTTTAGCTTGGGCTGATCGCGTTAAAAAAATGTCTGAAGTATACAAAGCAATTACTGATAAAGTTGCGGATAAAGAAAATGGCATTTCTGGTAGAGTGTACAGCATGTTTAAAGACAATCAATACATCATGTATGTGTACAAAACTTATAAAGATATTCGCCTTGTAGGAACTCCTCCAGAAAGTATTGGAAAGTTTGGTGGCGATACCGACAATTGGGAATGGCCTCGTCATACTGGAGATTTCTCTGTGTTTAGAGTGTATGCTTCTAAAGATGGCAAACCAACTGAATTCAGTAAAGACAACGTTCCTTTAAAACCAAAACACTTTTTACCAGTTAGCATCAAAGGAATTAAAGATGGTGATTACGCAATGATTTACGGTTATCCTGGCGGTACCAATCGTTACGAAACAAGCTATGGTATCAAACTAAAAAACGAAGTTGAAAATCCTGCTTTGGTTGCACTTAGAGACATGCGTTTGAAATACATGCACGAACAAATGATTAAAGATCCTGCGGTAAAATTAAAATTGGCTTCTAACTATGCAAGTACCGCCAACTACTGGAAATTTTTTGATGGCGAAACAAAGCAATTGATCAAGTTCAATACTTTCGGACAAAAACAAAAATTCGAAAATGAATTTACTAGCTGGGCAAAAGGAAAACCAGAATTTGAAAATATTTTTGCTGATTACGAAAAGAATTACAACACATGGACTCCATACAGCAAACACCGTCAGTATTTAAATGAAGGCATTAAAGGTTCTCCATTAATGACTTTTGCAAGTAATTTAATGTCGTTGGAAGCTACCTTAATTAAAGCGGGTGCTACTGCTGATGATATTAAAAAAGCAGTTGCCGGTGCTGATGCTGCTCGTAAAGATTTTATCAATAGTGAAGATTTAACAAGTGATAAATTAATTTTAACCGCTGCTGCTAAAGCTTTTTATACAGACATCGATAAAAGTCAACAGCCAGTTAATGTTTTTGAAAAGATTGCTGTTTATGGTGATTTAAATGATGAAGCTACTTTTAAAAAATGGGCTTTAGATGTTTTTGCAAAAACAATGATTTTGAATGATGAAAAATGGAACGCATTCGTTGCGAACCCCACTACTGTTGGATTACAAGATGATCCTGCTTTTGATTTCGCTGCCGCTTTTGCAAAAAACTATACCTCAAAATATGCACCGATATACATGGCGTTTGTTAACAAAAATAATGAGCTTGGTCGTGCTTATTTAAAAGGAATTATGCAAAGAGATTCCGTAGCTGCTGCAAAAATGTATCCTGATGCTAATTTTAGCATGCGTGTTAGTTTTGGAAATGTAAAAAGCTACAAACCAAAAGATGCAGTTGCTTACGATTTTGTAACTACTTCTAAAGGATTAATGGAAAAATATAAAGATGGCGATTACGAATTTGACCTTCCTGCAAAACAAGTAGAACTGCTTAAAAAGAGAGATTTTGGCCAATACATCGATAAAAAAAGAAACGACTTGGTTATCGGTTTTATTACCACAAATGACATCACCGGCGGTAACAGTGGAAGTCCTGTTATTGATGGAAACGGTAATTTAATTGGTCTTGCTTTCGATGGCAACTACGAAGCATTAAGCCACAAAATTGCTTTTGATAAAGATTTAAACCGCACCATTTGTGTGGATGTTCGTTATGTATTATGGTGCATCGATAAATTTGGTGGTGCCAAAAACTTAATTGATGAAATAAATCCAATCAAATAATTTGTCTTAATAATTTTTTCAAAAAAGCGCTTTCAATTTGAAGGCGCTTTTTTTATTTCTGTGTTTTAAAAAATATCTGTGTTTAATCATACCAGCAACTTGTTTTAATATTCATAAAGACCAAACAAATATTTTATATTGCAGCAAATTAAAAATCATGCTTAAATCAATGACCGGTTTTGGAAGAGCAGAGCAAACTGTAGGCGACAAAACATACATTGTAGAAATTAAAGCGCTAAACGGAAAACAGTTTGAGCTTCAATTGAAACTACCACCATTGTTGAAATCTTTTGAGTTCGACATTAGAAATAACTTACAAGAAAAATTGGTTAGAGGAACAATAGACTGTTTTATAATCGTAAAACAAAATGGCGCTTCAAAACCCGTAATCATCAATACCGATTTAATAAAAGCTTACTATCAACAAATCGATCAACTCGCTACAGAACTTAGCATAGATACTAACTCTGTTCTAAGCGCGTTACTTCGTTTGCCGGAAGTAGTTAGTCCAAGTACAGAAGTAATGAATGATGATGATTTTGCTGCATTTAATGTGGTTTTAAACGAAGCCATACAAGCATTAGATAAACATAGAATTGAAGAAGGACAATCCATTGAAAAAGATTTATTGGGTAGAATTGCTAAAATTCATCAACAAGAAACTGAAATATTAAAGTTTGAACCCAACAGAAAAACCAGAATCGTAACGGAAATAAATCAGCTGTTGGATAAGCATGTTGGGCAAGAACACATCGACAAAAACAGATTAGAGCAAGAACTGATTTACTACATGGAAAAAATTGATATCCATGAAGAACAAATCCGTTTGCGTCAGCATTGTGAATATTTTAATGAAATTCTAAACGATTCGGATGTGAGTAAAGGAAAGAAATTGTCTTTTTTACTTCAAGAAATTGGCAGAGAAATCAATACCACAGGCAGTAAAGCCTATGATGTAGATATTCAAAAATGTGTAGTGTTAATGAAAGATGAACTGGAAAAAGCCAAAGAACAAATTTTAAACGTACTTTAATTTTTTAGCAAAAAATAAATATTCATGGCGTTAAGGTTGGTTACAATTTTTATTTTATTTTTTTCAATTTCCGGTTGTAAGCAATTGGATGTGTTTGAAAAAAATACCATTATTCCAAAACAAGCATGGAAAAAAGATTTCCCTTGCAGCGGTACATTTACCATTACAGACACCAGTGCATATTATCTAATGTATGTCGTACTCAGACATACCGACGCGTATGCTTACAATAATATTTGGTTGAATGTTGGTTTGCAATCTCCAAAAGATACCATGTATTTTCAAAAAGTAAATTTCAATTTGGGTGATGACAGCCGAGGATGGTATGGTTCTGGAATGGATGATATCTGGGAAATTAGAAGCTTATTAACCAATAAACCTAGAAAATTTATCAAACCAGGAGAATACAAATTTGAAATTTATCAAATCATGAGAAACAATCCGCTTAAAAATGTATTGAATGCAGGTATGCGGGTAGAAAAAGTTCAGAATCGTTAATTTTTAAATTTTTATTAATTTATCTCTATCGTTTCAAAACTATTAATTAATTTAGCCTTACTGTACCTATCTTAGATAGAAAACATATTTTTACAAAAATTTTAAATCAAAATATCTGAACGTGAAAAGTACGATTATTCTTTTGGCAATTGTTTGTGGGATTGGATTTAACGCTCAAGCTCAAAAAGATGGTAATTTCCACCAGGGCGAATTTGGACTATCTCTTGGATTAGCTAATTATTTTGGTGATTTAAATACGCGCAGTGGTTTAAATGAACCTAAGCCATGCGCGGGCATATTTTTTAGAAAACAATTTGGAAATTATGTAGGAATGCGTGTTTCTGCAAGATATGCTCAACTTGGTTATAGCGATAAATACAGCAAAAATGTATACCAAAAAACAAGAAATCTAGATTTCAAATCAGATATTTTTGAATTTGTAGTTCAAGGAGATTTCAATTTCTTCACCTACGATCCAAAAGACCTTAATTATCTTTTCACGCCATACGTTACTTTAGGTATAGGCGTTTTTAGTTTTAATCCTTACACATTTACAGATGCGGGAGAAAAAACGTATTTAAGCCCACTTTTAACCGAAGGACAAAATACCCAATACAATACAATGGCTTTATGCGTTCCTTTTGGTGTTGGGTTTAAATATTCTATCAGCCCAAAAACAAACCTTAATTTTGAAATTGTTCACCGTTTTACAACTACCGATTATTTGGATGATGTGAGTACTCAATACGCTGGACTTTATTTACCTGATGGCAGCAGAAATCCTAATTTCTGGGAGCCTGATCCAAACAATCAAACTGCTTATATTTTAAGCGCTGCTGGTCAATTACAAGATCGTTCAGAAGGTCAGATTTTAGGAACCAAAGGTCGTCAACGTGGTTGGAGCAAACAAAAAGATCAATACATCATGGCTGAAATTGGTCTTTCGTTCAACATCAGTACTTACCGTTGTCCTACAGCTTACTAATTTCAACATTTTTTCTATAACTGCGAAGCACAAAGAAATCGCCAATTTAGATTTTCGGGTTCGTGTGCCCCTGAGTTTTCGAAGTTTTTTTGCATAACCTCTGGCTTTAAGATGTTGTTATTGACCAAATTTCGCTTGGCTTCAAACAAATAATCCTGCATTAATGTAGAATTCATCCATTGATTTTGAGGTGGCTCAAATCCAATTTTTTCTTTTCGCCAAACAATTTCATTTGGCAATTTTCCTTGCATCGTTTTTCTTAAAATATATTTTGTAAACCCGTCTTGAATTTTAAAACTTGAAGGCAAACTGAACACATAAGAAACAAGATCATGATTAAGAAACGGCAGTCTAACTTCGCAACCATGTGCCATTGAATTCCTATCCGCAAAACGCAATAGTTCACCCAATCCCATTTGCATGGTGTTGAAATATAAAATGTCATTCAGCGTTTTCACAACTGGCTTCTCATTATAATTTTTACCAGCATTAAATGCTACAAACTCGTTTGTAAAATATGTATTTGCCTTGCTCGATTTTTCAGCACGAATGCTTAACGCCTTTGCCGCTCGACTTGGAAAAAATGCAGCCAAATAATGATTTATGCCAAATATAAAATCAGGAAAGTTTTGTTCTAATTTTCTTTTTTGAGCTATAAATGTGTTTACTTTTTTATTGCGAAGCTGCTCCAATAAGTACCATTGTAGATATTTTAAATACCCACCAAACACTTCATCAGCGCCTTGTCCGTCCAACAGTACTTTTATGTTATTTTCTTTAGCCAACTGATACACTTTGTATTGAGCAAAAATGCTGCTCGATTGAAATGGTGCTTCCTGATGATACATCAACTTTTCAAAATCATCAACCAAATCCTTTTCATTTGGGGTGATTGAAAAATTCTCGACATGATAATGGGTTACTACTTTTTTTATAAATGCGGATTCATCCTTTTCAAATCCAGGAAAAACAGCAGAAAATGTTTTTACTTTGGGTTGATGCTGGGAAACAAAATGTAATAAGGTAGAACTATCTAATCCACCACTCAAACTCATGCCAACAGGCACATCGCTTCTCAATCGCTTCATTACAGAATCATGTAAAAGTTCGTCTAATTTTTGGATTACATTTTCTTCTGTATCCTTGAGGATATTGTTTTTCTGCAAATCCCAATATTGAAGAATTTGTAACGCTTGATTTTTTATTTTTAAAATATGCGCAGCAGGTAATTCAAAAATGTTCTCGTAAAACGTTTCTGCATTATTAGAAGCATTTTGTACATTACCCGTAATTAGATAGTTTGACAACATTTTATTAGACACTTGTTTATCCACGCCAATAGCCCATAAAGCCTTCATTTCACTAGCAAATACAAATCGATGATTATCATTGTTGTAAAAAAATGGTTTTTCTCCAAATCGATCTCTGGCTGCAAATAAAGTTTGTTCCTTCTCATTCCAAATGGCAAATGAAAACATACCATCAAAATATTGCACACAATCATCTTGATAATAATCATAAGCAGCTAAAATTACTTCGGTATCGCTATTTGTTCTAAACGAATAACCGAAATATTTCAACTCTTGTTTTAGTTCGATGTAATTGTAAATTTCGCCGTTAAATACAATACTATAATTTTCCAAATAATGCATGGGCTGTTCTGCATCAGATGTAAGATCTATAATAGCTAATCTTCTGTGAGAGAATCCAACCGTTTTTTGAGCATTAATCCATACGCCAGATCCATCTGGACCGCGGTGAATAAGTGCATCCGACATTAATTTCAGTTGTTGAAAATTAATGTCAAAACCTTGATGAGATATGATTCCTGAAATACCACACATGGTGTAAATATCAAACTAAACTAAAGCATAACCAAATATTTGAAATCCCAATTATTTGGTTGCTGTTTTTGAAATGGTAATTGGTAATACTACTTTGGTATTTTCCCAAAAGATATTCAAATTGATATTTTGGAGATTATTTTTTTCAAAATAAATCGTAAATGGTTCAGCGGATTGTTCTGTCAATTCAGGAACTACTTCAACGCGAACTACATCTTTTGTGCTGTCGTATAAAAACGCACCCCAAGAATCAATTTCTTTGTTTAAAATGATGCTCCATTTGTTGAGGTTTGGAATTGCGTATAACGAATATCTTCCTTTCTTTACTTTTATCTTATTGATTAAAACGTCTTTAAAAAATTCAATTTCTGTGGCTTCATTTGCGCCCAATCGCCAAACTTTTCCGTATTCAATCAATGCACCAAATATCTTTCTGCCATTCATACCTGGTCTGCTATAAATTACCCTGGCGATTAAAGGCTCTATTGTTTTTTTCTGCACTTTTGATGCGGGATAATTTTCTGGATAATAGCTTATATCCAAAGGCGATTGATCAACAGGTGGAATTTTATTTTGAGCCAACAATGGCGTATTTAAACAAAACACGATTGAAATCAGTAACAACAAACTTTTCATTTTCGGAAATTTGACACAAATATAAAAGCTATCTAATTGAAGTGATTGTATATTTTCTCAACATGCGTTTATATCTTTAATGCGCAATAGCTAAAATCTTTAACGATGTTACACATTACCACCATTCAATCTGATTTATTTTGGGAAGATAAAACGGCCAATTTACAAATGTTTGAAGAAAAAATTAAAAGGATTTCCACAAAAAAAGAAATCGTCATTCTTCCGGAAATGTTTAGTACTGGATTTTCGATGAACGCTGAATCATTGGCAGAAAAAATGGACGGCAATACCATCCAATGGATGAAACGCATATCAAGAGAAAACAAAATTATTTTAACCGGAAGCATCATCATTGAGGAAGAAAATAAATTTTATAATCGGTTGATTTGGATGCTCCCAAATGAAACGTTTGGCTATTATGATAAAAGACATTTGTTTGGATATGCTGGGGAGGACAAATATTTTTCGGCAGGAAACAATCGATTGATTACTTCTGTAAATGGTTGGAAAATAAATTTGCAAATTTGTTACGATTTAAGGTTTCCAGTTTGGGCACGTCAACAAAATACAAGCGAATACGATATTTTAATTTACGTTGCCAATTGGCCAGAACGCAGGAGCCATGCTTGGAAATCATTACTTACCGCAAGAGCAATCGAAAATCAATGTTATGTAATTGGCGTTAATCGCATTGGCATTGATGGAAAAGGAAATCCACATTCGGGTGATTCAATGATTATCGATCCCCTTGGCATAGCGCTATATCATAAAAATAATGAAGCAGATATTTTTTCGATAGCATTAGATAAAGAAATTTTGAATGAGATCCGTGCAACTTTGCCATTTCTAAAAGACAAAGACGATTTTATTTTTCAAGACTTTGCATAATCAAAGTTTTTGCCACCTTCATTTTTTTATCATATCCTTTTATCAACGCTTCATAAGAAGTAGGTACATAAATATCTGGAGGAATACCAAAACCTTTATTGGTGGTTTTATGATTGTATTGTACCAATTTAAACAAAGGCATACGCAACCTAAGTTTGGTATTTGGTAAAACTAAATCTTGTATTAAAACCCCCCCATTTCCATACCAGCCGCCACCCGTTTCTTCTCCAAGTAGCTTAATTCCTGATTGACCTTTTACGGCATTGGCAAATAACGTAGATGCAGAGAATGTTGGTCCACTTATCAACACATACACCTTACCGTTATAATGATTTTTAATTTTAGGAACGAGCAATTGGCCTTGAAATTGATTTTCTTCAAAATGTCCATTTTGTTTTTTATTGGTCATAAATTGCAAACCCAAACTTGTTATATTTCCCCATTTAAAATGATGCGAATAAGGAGCCAAACTTTTCACTTTAGAATAAATGGAATCAGCTACAAGAACAGGTGTTCTAGAAATATATTTTATCAGTAAATTCGAATTAAAAATATAACCACCACCATTGTTACGTAAATCAATGATGAGGTTATTGATATTTTTTCGCTTCAATGCTCTAAAGGATTTTCTAAAAAAGAACCTTAACCCACCATTAGAAAAAGTGTTCAATTGCATAACAGCAAATTTTCCAAAACTGTCTATTTTTAACGACCGATATTGTTTATATCTTTTTATTTTAAAGGAATCCTTTTCTAACTTTTGCTTTGGTTTGTTTGCTATTGTTGAATCAGATTTTGGTTCAAACAATTTTAAAGTCGTTGATTTTTTTATTCCTAATGAATCTAGATATTCTACGGTGTACGTTTTACTTAATCCAAAAATATTTCGATGTAAAGCCGGAAAAT
>CANKLV010000043.1 GCA_947483415.1 Chitinophagaceae bacterium | reverse complement strand
TTTTTTATAAAGCCCATCTACCAAAAATCAGCCAAAACGTGAAGGGAGTTGAAACACGAAGTCACGAAGACGCCAAGTCACGAAGTTTTTTATAAATAAAATATGCTAGTAATTGGAAAATGCTTCCAACCTTTTGAACTCATTGAACGTATTGAACCTCTTGAACTTCTCAAACCTCTAAAACTTCACAAACCTCTCAACCTTCCCTTACTCCACAGTAACCGATTTAGCCAAATTCCTTGGTTTATCTACATCAATACCTTTGGCAATACCTACATAATAAGAAAGCAATTGCAATGGAATAACCGTTAGTAATGGTGCGATGATTTCATCTGCTGTTGGAATAGCAAAGCAGTCATTACTTAATTCAGCACTTACTTTATCGCCTTCTGTTATGATTGAAATTATTTTTCCTTTTCGCGCTTTTATCTCTTGCATATTGCTCACGATTTTTTCGTGATATTGGTCTTTGGTTGCAATAAATACAACAGGCAAGTTTTCGTCAACCAGCGCTATTGGGCCGTGCTTCATTTCAGCAGCAGGGTAGCCCTCCGCGTGTATGTATGATATTTCTTTGAGTTTTAGAGCGCCTTCTAATGCAATTGGGAAATTATATCCTCTTCCTAAAAATAAAAAGTCTGAAGCGTCTTTATATTTTTCAGCAATTACTTTTAATTGTTCTGCATTTTTTAAGATGCTATCTACTTTTTCTGGAATTTGCTCCATCTCCACAAGCAACTCATTGAATCTTGCATCTGTTATTGTTCCTTTATGTTTAGCAATACTTAGTGCAACCATTATTAAAACAGCTAATTGTCCTGTAAATGCTTTTGTAGATGCTACACCAATTTCCGGCCCTGCATGAGTATAAGCTCCTGCATTTGATATTCTAGCAATTGATGAACCTACTGCATTAACAACGCCAAAAATAAATGCACCATCTTCTTTAGCTTTTTCTAGTGCAACTAATGTATCTGCGGTTTCGCCACTTTGTGAAATGGCAATGATTAAATCTCCTTTATTTACAATGGGGTTGCGATACCTAAATTCCGATGCGTACTCCACTTCAACAGGTATTCTACAAAGTTCTTCGATGATGTATTCTGCTACTAACCCTGCATGCCAGCTTGTTCCGCAAGCCACAATCATAATGCGATTGGCATTTATTATATGTTCAATATTCAAATCTACACCACTCATTTTTATTGTAGATTCTTTAGAATCTAAACGACCTCTTAAACAGTCGAATATGGTACTTGGTTGTTCGAAAATTTCTTTCAACATGAAATGGTCGTAGCCGCCTTTTTCTATCGCTGCTAATTCCATGTCTAATTTGGTGATGAATGGAGTGATTTTTTCGTTGCCGATATTTTTTAAGATCAATTCATCTGGCTTCACAATCGCCAATTCATAATCATTTACATAAACTACTTCCTTAGTGTATTCAATAATTGGTGATGCATCACTAGCTAAGAAATGCTCTCCTTTTCCTATGCCGATAACTAATGGACTTCCTTTTCTAGCAGCTATAATGGTGTCGGGATTGTCTTGTTCTACAACTAAAATACAATACGCACCAGTTACTCTTTTCAATGCAATTCGGATGGCTTCTTCCAAACTGCATTCATTATTATTTTTTATGTCTTCTATGAAATTTAAAAGCACCTCTGTATCTGTATCACTGGTAAAACTATATCCTTTATTTACAAGCTCTTGTTTTATCAACGCATAGTTTTCTATAATTCCATTATGAATCATAGCGATTTTTCCGCTTTTAGAAGAATGAGGATGTGCGTTTCTATCGCTGGGTTCACCATGTGTTGCCCATCTGGTATGACCAATACCGATTTGTGCATCGATATTTTTTCCTATCATCGACTCTTCAAGTTCGGCTACTTTTCCTTTCTTTTTGTAAACATTCAAAACGCCATCTTTGAGTAATGCTACGCCACTACTATCATAACCTCTGTATTCCAATCTTTTTAATCCTTTCAAAATTACAGGATAAGCTTGTCTATGACCGGTATAACCAACAATTCCACACATGGGATTTTAATTTAAAATTTTCAAATAAATACTATGCAAGTTAATAAATAAAATGTTTACTTAATTGGCTGAAAACTAAAGCAATATGCCCTTTAAAAATAAGAAAGCAATTGAGAAATAAATCACTATTCCGGTTACATCAACTAATGTAGCCACAAAAGGAGCTGATGATGCAGCTGGATCAAGTTTTAAACGTTTTAAAAGAATTGGCAACATTGAGCCCATTAAACTACCCCAAAGTACTATGCCAATCAAAGAACAAGATATGGTAAGAGCTATCATTTTCCAATGTTCGCCGTAGTCAAAAATGTGCAAATTTTGCCATAGTACGATTCTGAAAAATCCAATTAAACCTAAAATTAATCCTAGTAAAAAACCTGTCAAAAGTTCTCTGCGCATTACCCTCCACCAGTCTTTTATAGATAATTCATTTAACGCCATTGCTTGAATAATGAGTGTTGATGCTTGCGAGCCGCTATTCCCACCACTACTCATGATTAATGGAATAAATAAAGCCAAAACGGTTGCAGATTCTATTTCGCTTTGGAAAAATTGCATGGCAGATGCAGTTAGCATTTCACCGATAAATAATAACGTTAACCAACTTGCACGTTTTTTTAAAAGCTTTAAAATACTGATATCCAAATACGGTTCGTCTAATGCCTCAGTTCCTCCAATTTTTTGAATGTCCTCACTAAATTCTTCATTTGCTATCCAAAGCACATCGTCGATTGTAATAATGCCTAAAAGAATATTATGATTGTCGGTAACGGGAAGCGCTACACGATTATTCATTTTAAACGCTTCATTGGCCAATTCTTGGTCATCAGTTGCATTCAAAGAAATAAAACGCTCATCCATTAATTCGCTAACTTTTACTTCTGGCTGTGCCAAAATGATATCTCTAATTCTGATGTCATCTAGCAACTCTCCTTTATAATTGATTACATAAATTACATCTACGGTTTCACTGTTTGAGCCAAATCTTCGAATGGTTTCTATAACTTCTTTTACTGTATTGTATTCGTAAACATATACATAATCAGGGTTCATCAATCGCCCCACACTGTTTTCAGGATAACCCAACAGTTCCAATGTGATTTTTCTTTCATCAGGATCTAGTGTTTTAATTAACTCTCGAACCACACTATTAGGTAAAACCTCTAAAAAAGCAACGCGATCATCTGCAGGCAATTCATTTAATAATTCTGCAGACTTAAAAGGCGGTAAATTTTGAATGATTTTTTTTTGTTCACTTAAATCCAGGATTTTAAATACGCTTGCCGCTCTATGTATGGATAAATGAGAAATAATTTGGGATTCATAATCCGAATTTTCATAAACTAAATTGGCAACATCGCTGATATTTTGATCATTCAAAAATTCTTGAATGGCCAATTTATCTTCAGAAGCAATAACTTCTTCAAATTGTTCTTGCAGCGACATGAATTCCGGATCTAAAGACATATTAAACAATTGTACTTGACTTTACAAAATCTAAATCCCTAATTTTGAATGAGGTTGCAATTTAGTTTTTTAAAAGGATTTTATGATACATCCAGCATTATATATTGAACTAACGCAAAAAAAAGGAAAAGCTGTTTTTACGGATATTGACATTGAAGCCGGCGTAGTAGTGGAAATTTCACCTGTTATTGTAATGAAAAGTGCTGATCGGATTCATTTAGATAAAACATTACTTCACGATTATATTTTTGAATGGGGCGAAAAAAAAGATAAATGCTGTATGGCATTGGGTTTTATTCCCATTTATAATCACAGCTACACCAGCAATTGCGAGTATTTTATGGATTTTGAAGAGGAAATAATTTTTGTAAAAACGGTTCGAGCCATAAAAAAAGGGGAGGAGCTTACCATCAATTATAATGGCGATTGGAATGATGCAACAAAGGTTTGGTTTGAAGTTGAATCTTAAATTTTAAAGAAAATGTTACAAAGAAAGTTGGGTTTATTTCAATCAACGGTGCTGAATATGATTGATATGGTGGGTATCGGTCCCTTTGTAACCTTACCTATTGTAATTGGATATTTAGGTGGGATGTATTTATATGCTTGGATTGCTGGTGCAATATTGAGTTTGATTGACGCTATGATATGGAGTGAATTGGGTGCGGCTTATCCATTGGCGGGTGGTAGTTTTAATTTTTTGAGCGAAGCTTATGGAAAAAAGAAAGGCGGAAATTTAATGAGCTTTTTATACGTTTGGCAAACCATCATCCAAGCTCCGTTGGTAGCTGCTTCTGCTGCCATTGGTTTTACATCCTATCTGCTTTTTCTATTGCCCAACTTATTGATCTGGCAACAAAAATGTATTTCAGGTGCAGTGATTATTTTAATTACCATTTTACTGTATAGAAAAATTGAAAATATCGGCAAAATTGGGGTGCTGCTTTGGATTGGTGTAATCGCTACTTTGGGATGGGTGATTTTTGGGGGTATTGCACACGGAAATATGTTTCAACAAATAGCCAATATCTCATCAGATTTTAGTTTTAATACCTTGGTTTCTTTTGCATTTGGACAGGCATGCGTAAAAACCATTTACAGTTATTTGGGGTATTACAATGTTTGTCATTTAGGTGGCGAAATAAAAAATCCCCAAAAGAATATTCCAAGAAGCATGTTTATTTCTGTGATTGGAATTGCGGTGCTTTATTTATTGATGAATTTGAGTATTACGAGTGTTATTTCTTGGCAAGAAATAAAAGCTTGGCAAGTGGCTGATGTGAATCATTTTGTAGTCAGTGTTTTTATTGAGCGACTTTATGGACACACCGCAGCAAATATAGTAACGATAATGATTTTGTGGGTTGCGCTTGCTTCACTTTTTGCCGTTTTATTGGGTTATTCAAGGGTGCCTTATGCTGCTGCTACGCAGGGTGCTTTCTTTAAAATATTTGCCAAACTTCATCCTCAAAAAAACTTCCCTTACATTTCGTTGTTGGCACTTTCGAGCATTGCTTTTGTGTTTAGTTTATTGTTTAAAATGGGTGAAGTAATCAGTGGAATTTTAGCCATGCGCATCATCGTACAATTTATCGGACAAGCCATTGGGTTGATGCTACTTCGCAAACGAAATGGGGCATCTAGTTTTCCTTTTAAAATGCCATTATATCCTTTGCCTGTAATTCTTGCTATTTTAATGTGGCTATTTATTTTTTATGCGACTGGACTAGCGGTTATCTCGATGTTTTTTATTGTTGCGGGAAGTGGGGTGGTGGTGTATTTTTTGAAGCAGAGGTTTGAAAAGCAGGTTTAAGGCCACGAAGGTGAAATGCTTGTAGCATTTTTTTTGACACGAAGGCTCGAAGACACAAAGGCACGAAGTTTTATTGTAAGACAAATATGCTGATAATTGGAAAATGCTTCCAACCTTTTGAACTTATTGAACTCATTGAACGTTTCGAACAGTTTAAACCATTAAACCATTAAACCTCCTCCTTACATCACCTCCGCCATATTAGGTATTTCCGCGGCTTTATAAAGTCCTTGGTCTAATTTTTTCTTTGTTTCTCTGAATGCTTTTAATGTGGTATCAATATCTTCAAAACTATGTGATGCTGTTGGGATAAGACGGTAAATGATATCTCCTTTTGGAATTACAGGATATACAACGATGCTACAAAAGATGTGATAATTTTCTCTAAGATCCATTACCATTTGTGTAGCTTCAGGAACGTCGCCTTTCATGTAGATTGGCGTTACTGGGGAGTTGGTATTTCCAATATCAAAACCACTTTCTTTTAATCCTGCTTGTAAACGAGACACATTTGCCCAAAGTTTTTCCCTTAATTCTGGCATGTTGATGGTCATTTCCATACGTTTAAGCATACCTTCTACAATTAATAGCGGTAAGCTTTTTGCAAATATTTGAGAACGTGTATTGTATCGTAAATATTTGATAACTGCTTTTGGTCCGCTGATGAATGCACCAATACTTCCCATGCTTTTTACGAACGTGCTGAAGTATAAATCAATTCCATCCTGACAACCTTGCGCCTGATCTGCACCTGCCCCTGTTGGTCCCATGTAACCAAATCCATGCGCGTCATCTATCAATATTCTAAATTCATATTTTTGTTTTAGGGCAACGATTTCTTTTAGAATGCCTTGTTCGCCATCCATTCCAAAAACACCTTCTGTAATAACTAAAATACCGCCGCCATTTTTTGCTGCTAATTCTTTTGCACGTTGCAATTGTTTTTCACAATCTTCTATATCATTGTGCTTAAACGCATAACGATGTCCCATGTGTAAACGAACACCATCAACAATACATGCATGTGATTCCGCATCGTACACAATTACATCTCTTCTGTTTACCAATGCATCAATACAACTCATGATTCCTTGATATCCAAAGTTTAGGAGCATTGTATCTTCACGACTTACAAATTTGCTTATAACATTTTCCAACTCCTCATGTTTTACAGAATTTCCGCTCATCATACGTGCACCCATTGGGTTACCCATGCCATATTTTGCAGCTGCTTCCGTGTCAACTTTTCTTATTTCTGGATGATTTACTAAACCCAAATAATTGTTCAAACTCCAAACAATCATGTCTTTTCCCCTGAATTGCATATGTGGTCCTAGCTCTCCATCTAATTTTGGAAATGCAAAATAGCCATGTGCTCTATCCATATGCTGACCAATTGGTCCGCCATCTTTTACCAGTTTTTCAAATACATCCATTGCAGAAAAATTTTCGTTGGTTGTTAGTAATTTCTGGCAAAAATAAGGCATTGATTTTATAATTGTAAACATTGCACGTTTGAGTGTATTCATATTGTGCAGAACTTTTGTTCTATTATCTTTGTCGAAATATCAAATTATGCTTAAAAAAGTAACAAATTTCATCGTCTTGGTTTTCTTTAGTGTTTCAATTTTTGCCCAAACTAAAACAGCGGTTAAAAAATCTAATGCTTCAGAAAAAAAGAATATTCCATCTAATTCAAACTCGACTATTATTTCAACACATCCTAAATTGGTTATAGGATTGGTTATTGATCAAATGCGTTGGGATTATTTATACAAATATCAAAATCACTATAACAACAATGGATTTAAGCGTTTACTCAATCAAGGTTTTTCTTGCGAAAATACTTTCATTACGCACATTCCAACGTATACTGCTGTTGGACATACCGGAATTTACACGGGGAGTTTACCATCAATTCATGGTATTGTAGGCAACAATTGGTATGATAAAAATTCGGGTAAATCGGTTTATTGTACGGATGATTCTACCGTTTCGGGCGTTGGCAGCAATAATGAAGAAGGTAAGATGAGTCCTAAAAATATGTTTACTTCAACCATTGCAGATGAATTAAAATTGAGTAATAATTTTTCATCAAAGTCAATTGGGATTTCCTTAAAAGATAGAGGTGCCATTTTACCAGTAGGTCATAATGCAAATGCAGCTTATTGGTTTGATGATAAAGCGGGAAAATGGATTTCTAGTACTTACTACATGAGTGATTTGCCAGAATGGGTTAATCAGTTTAATGCAAAACAACAACCGGATAGTTTCATGTCGACCAATTGGGAAACCATTTTGCCGATTAATCAATACACAAAAAGTACAAAAGATGCTGTAGATTATGAAGGCACGATTCCGGGTGAAAAAACAAATTATTTCCCACATCAATTAAGCACGATTGCTGAAAAAAAATATTCGGCTTTTAAATACACCCCATTTGGAAATACATACACCCTAAATTTTGCAAAATCTACCATTGAAAACGAAAAGCTTGGTAAAGGGGATGTAACTGATTTTTTAGCGGTTAGCTTGTCTTCAACAGATTATATTGGACATGTGTTTGGTCCAATTTCAATTGAAATAGAAGACACATACATTAGACTCGATAAGGATATTGCAGACTTCTTAGATTATTTGGATGGGGCTTATGGAAAAAATAATTATTTGTTTTTCTTATCTGCCGATCATGGTGTAGCGCACAATCCAACGTTTTTAAATGCCAATAAAATGCCAGGTGGGAATTATAGCAATAAGGAATTAATCAAAGAATTGAATGATTCTATTCAGTTAAAATTTGGTGTTGCAAATGCCGTTGTGAAAATGGAAAATGCACAATTGTATTTACAAAAAGAAATATCGAATGGTTGGGATGGAAATAGTTTTTTAATTAGTAAAACCATTGTAGATATTTTGTCTGCAAAAGCTTTTGTTAGTCAAGCTTACGACATTAAATTATTACCCATGTCCATTTTGCCAGAAGTATTAAAAACACGCGCTTTAAATAGTTATTTTTCTGGAAGAAGCGGAGATATTCAAATCATACCAAAACCAGGATATTTCGACGGTGGAAAAACTGGAACGACTCATGGTGTTTGGAATCCTTACGATGCACATATCCCATTGCTTTTTATGGGTTGGAATATTAATCCAGGAAAAACACATCGTGAAGTGCACATGACAGATATTGCGCCAACCATTTCTGCGTTATTAAATATTCAAATGCCAAATGGTTGTTTGGGAAATGTGATTGGAGAAATTATAAAATAAGCTTTTGGGGAATTATTAATTCGTGAAATTTCTTTTTTAGTAAAATGCTATAGTTTAACATGAAAAAAACGACCAACTCGAATCCGCAAAAATCTCAAGAAAAAATTGCTGTTACAGAATCTGGCAAACCCAATACCATCTTCATTCGTATTGCATTAACCATATTGATTTTTTTTGTTTACGGACAAACGGTGAATTTTGAATATACGCTTGATGATGATATTTTTTATCAAAAACACAGCTCGGTTCAAAAAGGAATTGAAGGTGTAGGAGAGTTGTTTAATCATGGTAGTATGGAAAAGTTTGATGGAACAACGGGTTTACAACCTTATCGTCCGATTACCTTGCTCTCATTCGCTATTGAAAAGCAAGTGTTTGATAACAATCCTTCAAAATCGCACTTGTTAAATGTGTTGTTGTATATTTTAGTCATACAAGTTTTGTTATCCATTTTATTGAAATTATTTTCTGAAGTGCATATGTATTTATTAACAGCAATCATGTTGTTATTTGCTTTACATCCAATTCATACAGAAGTAGTGGCAAGTGTAAAAAGTAGAGATGAATTGTTGGCAGCATTGTTTGGTTTTTTAAGTTGGAGTTATTTTATACCCGCATTTAATCATATGAAATTGAATGCAAAGCAATTTATTTTGGGTTCAGTATTTTTTACCCTTGCTTTATTATCCAAAGAAAGTGCGATTGCTTTTTTAGTGATTTTACCACTTTCATTAATCATGCTGAGTAAAATGAAAATTAAGGATTCAATTATTTTTTCTATTCCTTTAATGGCATTAACTGGAATGTTTTTGTTTGTACGAAATGTAATTGTTGGTACCGAAAGTGCGCATCGTGGCATTGGGGTTTTGGATAACGCATTAAATGGTGCTGTTGGTTTTGCGCAGGTTACCGCTACTAAATTTGAAATTCTATTCTACTATTTAAAACTATTATTTGTCCCTTGGCCTTTGTGTTGGGATTATTCTTTAAATCATATTCCAATTGTAGATTGGACAAGCGCTTTACCTTGGGTGGGTTTGGTGTTTTACGGATTCATTTTTATACTTGCTATTTTATGGTTTAAGAAAAATCCGGTTGTTTCATTTTCAATTTTGTTTTTTCTGGTGGCCTCATCACCAACAAATAACTTTTTTATAAATAATGGTGCTACGGTAGCGGAGCGTTTTCTATTTGTGCCTTCTTTTGCTTTTGCCTTGGCTTTTGTTTATTTGCTATCCTCATTTACTAAAATAGAATTGAATACTTTTGAGGGCAAACAAAAGAATACATTTATTGGAGTTACGGCTTTAATAATGATTAGCTTTTTTGCAATGGATTACATCAGAATTCCAGATTGGAAAAACAATAATTCACTTTTTGAGGCGGGTGTTGAAGTTGCGCCAAATAGCAGTCGTACCAATCAAGCATATGCAACAGAATGTGTAAATCAAGCCAAATTAAGTGTTTCAGCAGATGAACGCAATGCGTTGATGCAAAAAGCAATTGAATATTTTAATAAGAGTTTGGCAATCATGCCAGGTAATGCTGATGCTTCTTACAAACTGGCTCAGGTGTATGAAATGGTTGGTATTCCTGATAGTGCCATTTCGAATTATAAAAAATCCATTCAGGCAAAGCCAACGTATTATGTGGCGTTTAATAATTTAGGCGCTATTTATGCCGGACAAAAAAAATACGATTCGGCACAAACTTGTTTTGAAAAAGCTTATAAACTCGATACCACACAAAGTTTATCGATTGCAAATTTGATGGTGGTATATATCAATACTGGACAGCTTGATAAAGTGATTTATTACGGAGAAAAAGCCAGTCAAATGGGCATTGAAGAACCAAAAATAAAGGATCTGCTTTTGAAGGCGAAGGAAATGAAAAAGTAAATTGTTATTTTTGCCCCGCATGTATATTCCATTAACGATTTACGAAAAACAAATACTTGAAAAAATTGCAAAAGCCGCTCAAGCTTTGCATATGGAGAGTTATGTGATTGGAGGATTTGTAAGGGATAAAATCATCAATAGAAATACGAAAGATTTGGATGTGGTTTGTATTGGCGATGGGATTGCGTTGGCGCATGAGGTGGCGTTGCAATTTCGCCCTTCTCCGCAAGTAAATTTTTTCAAGAACTTTGGTACGGCTCAAATTAAAATTATTGAACCATCTACTCAAGAAGAATTAGAGATTGAATTTGTGGGGGCAAGAAAAGAAAGCTACACCTATGATAGTCGCAATCCAATTGTTGAATCGGGTAGTTTGGAAGATGATCAAAATAGAAGAGATTTTACCATAAATGCATTGGCTATCAGTTTAAATGAAAATGATTTTGGTGCATTGCTTGATCCATTTAATGGCATTGGTGATTTGGAACTTGGTATCATTAAAACGCCATTAAAACCAGAAGAAACATTTAGCGATGATCCGCTTCGAATGATGCGTGCCATTCGTTTTTCGGCGCAATTGAATTATAAAATTGAAGAAAATACGCTTGCTGCTATCACAAAAATGGCGCACCGAATAAAAATTGTAAGTTGCGAAAGAATTACCGATGAGTTGAATAAAATCTTGATGTGTAAAAAGCCATCTATTGGTTTTGATCTGTTATACAAAACAGGTATTTTAAAAATTATTTTTCCTCAAATGGTGGCGTTAGCTGGTGCGGAATATATTGATGGGAAAGGGCATAAAGATAATTTTTACCATACCATTCAAGTGGTAGATAATATTGCCGAAAATACAAACGATATATGGTTGAGATGGGCTGCGGTATTGCACGACATCGCAAAGCCTAACACAAAGAAATTTGAAGAAGGACATGGTTGGACTTTTCATGGGCATGAAGTGGTTGGCGGTAGGATGGTGC
>CANKLV010000042.1 GCA_947483415.1 Chitinophagaceae bacterium | reverse complement strand
TGTTGATGCTTTTTATAGGAATTGAAATCATTTCTATTCCATTGTACATATTAACGGGAAGCGATAAACGCAATTTGAAAAGCAATGAAGCCGCACTGAAATACTTTTTAATGGGCGCATTTTCAACAGGCATCATGTTAATGGGTATTACTTTTATTTATGGAGGAACACCCAATGCAACTTTTTACATTGATAAAATAATGTTGGGTACGGGACAAATGCCCATTTTAATTTCTGTTGGTTTGTTGTTTATTATGGTAGCATTATCTTTTAAAGTATCTGCTGCGCCATTTCATTTTTGGACACCGGATGTTTATGATGGAGCGCCAACCGTGTTTACTTCTTTTATGAGTACAATCGTAAAAGTAGCTGGATTTTTTGCATTCATTCGTTTGTTTGAACATGCTTTTGGTTCAATGCATGACCAATGGCAGAAATTAATCACGTTTATTACAATTACAACATTATTAATTGGCAATGTAACAGCAGTATTTCAACAAAGTGTAAAACGTATGTTGGCCTATTCAAGTATTGCACAAGCTGGATTTATGTTGTTAGCCGTTTTTGCTTTGAACGATAAAGCAAAAGAAGGTATGCTTTTATACACAGCCGCATACAGTTTAGCTACAATAGGAATTTTCGGCGTGCTTACAAAAATGGAAGATTATACAATCGATGGCTTTAATGGCTTGGCGAAAGCACAACCAACTATGGCATTAACAGCAACAATATTTTTATTGTCGCTTACAGGGGTTCCTTTAACAGCTGGTTTTCAAAGTAAATTTTTCATGTTGATGGCAGCAGTTGAAAATGGCCATCAATTCTGGATTGTTATTGTAGCCGTATTGTTTGCAGCAATTAGTGCTTATTATTATTTCCGCATTATTCAGGCGATGTATTTTAAAGATGCAAATGAAAATACAATCACTACTACAACGATAAATAAACCATTTTTATACATGTTAATGCTTATTGCATTAATGATTGTAATTATCGGTATATATCCTGAAATCATTATCGGGTGGATGTATAGATAAAATAATTTATCGACAATTAATTTTTAATCAGTTTGCCTTCCTTTTTTTTATTGTAATTTCATTACATGACTCAGCGTGATATTCTTTCTTTGGCATGGAAAAATGTAGCAGGAAATAAACTGCGTACTTCAATTACCGTTATAATTATTGCGTTAGGCATCTTTGCGTTGATTTTAATCATTACTTCTATACAAGCAGCAAGCAATAGTTTAACAAGCAGCTTTTCAACAATGGGCTCAAATGCTTTCAGCATAAGATATAAAGAAAGAAATTTAAACTTTGGCAGCAGAAGAAAAAATCAGTCTACAAAAAAAACAAAAAAGAATTTAGTTGATCGTAAATCAAATTTAGGGATACCAATTAGTCTAGAAGAAGCAAGATTATTTAGATCTCGATTTGATATGCCTGGAACAAAAGTTAGCATTGCATTAAGGGGGCCTGCAAATGTGGTGTTAAATACAAATCGAAAAAAAACAAATCCTGAGATTAATGTTTTTGGTGGAGATGAAAACTATCTAGAATTAAATGGATATAATATTGCTTATGGTAGAAACTTTTCTCCAGAAGAAATAACTGCAGGTACAAATGTATGCATGATTGGAAATGGGGTAGCCGCAAAACTGTTCGCCGAAAATTTTGCAAAAGCAATAGATGCTGAAATCAGGGTAGATCATATTCCATATAAAATCATTGCCGTATTGGCAGATAAGGGTTCGAGTGCATTTTTTAATACCAGTAAAATTGTAGTTACACCATATAATAATGTTAGACGCTTATTTAGCAATCAAAATAGCACTTATAATATAGCCGTAAAAGTGCGTGATTTAAAGCAGATGGGCATTGCAATAGGGGAAGCAACGGCTACATTCAGGCCTGTAAGAAAATTGAGTGTAAAAGATGCCGATAATTTTTTTATTGACAAAAGTGATAGCATTGCCGAATCATTATTAAAAAATCTAGGCTTTTTAGAAAAAGGAACCATTGGAATTGCATTTATCACTTTAATTGGTGCAGCAATTGGCTTAATGAATATCATGTTGGTTGCGGTAAACGAAAGAACAAAAGAAATTGGATTGGCTAAAGCATTAGGTGCAACAGCAAATGCAATAAAATCTCAATTTTTATTTGAATCTGTATTAATTAGTTTAATGGGCGCTCTTGTAGGTATAATTTCTGGTATCTTGCTCGGAAACGTAGTAGCCGTTTTTTTACATACCGGATTAATCATTCCTTGGGCATGGGTAGGTTCAGGAATAGTGGTATGTTTTCTTGTTGGATTAACCGCCGGATGGTACCCTGCCTATAAAGCTTCTCGTTTAGATCCAATTGTTGCCCTGCGATACGAATAACACCACGTTTATTAAAAAGTACAATAATTAATATAAATTTCATTTAACTAGACTTGCTGGTTTCATTTTATTTATTAACTTGTCGCATCATTGTAAAATAGGTTTAAAATTTACAGCGATAAACTCATTATTTAACGTATAAATTCATTTAAAAAAACAAAAACAGATTGTCATGGCAGAAACAAAATCAGCTGCAACAGCTCAAGGAAAAAGTTCAAACAACATCATTTCTCTAATCGCACCAGTTGTGTGTTTATTGGCAGGTTATTTAATTTGGAGATTTGTTTTAGGTGCTGCTAGCAACTTCACAGTTGGAGCAGAAAACGGAGGTTTATTCCCAGAAAGAGAAGGACCAAAAACAGCATTGAGCAAAATGTATTTGGGTGGAATCATCGTACCTATTTTGATTGGTACATTATTAACTATGTTGACTTTTGTTGTGGAAAGATTTTTAACCATTTCTAAAGCAAGTGGAACAGGAAGCAATGCTGATTTTGTGCGTAAAGTACAATATCATTTAGCAAACAAAAATGTTGATGCGGCTATCGCTGAGTGTGACAAACAAAAAGGATCTGTAGGTAATGTAATGAAAGCTGGTTTACACAGATACAAAGCAATGATGAACGACAATCAGTTAACCACAGATCAAAAAGTAATGGCTATTCAAAAAGAAGTAGAAGAAGCTACCTCTTTGGAATTACCAATGTTGGAGAAAAATTTAGTATTCTTATCTACGATTGCATCTATTGCAACATTATTGGGATTGTTAGGAACGGTATTGGGTATGATTCGTTCATTCTCTGCATTAGGTGAAGATAGCGGTGGTGGTGCAGCAGCTGCTAAATTATCAGTAGGTATCTCTGAAGCATTGTATAACACTGCATTGGGAATTGGTACTTCAGCTTTTGCAATTATGTTCTATAACATTTTTACTACTAAAATTGATGGCATCACTTATGGTATTGATGAATCAGGATTTACATTGACTCAATCTTTTGCTTCGTTGTACAAATAATTTTGTGGAACAAAACAACTATTGCATCAACACGTAAATTTAAAAAATATCATTCATGCCAAAAGTAAAAATTCCACGTAAAAGCACAACCATCGATATGACAGCGATGTGTGATGTGGCGTTTTTGTTGCTTTCGTTTTTTATACTGGCAACAAAACAAAAACCTCCAGAGGTATTGGCGGTAACTCCACCAAACTCTATATCTGCAAAAGCGGCACCCGAAAAATCAATCCTTATTACATTAACAAAAGAAGGGAAAGTTTTTTTAATGTTGGGTGATGAAACAAAAAAAGCAGATATTTTAAGTAACATCAATGCAGCTAAAGGTTTAAATCTTTCTGCTGCTGAATTAAATAAATGGAATAAAGCACCTTTCATAGGCGTTCCACTTGGAATGATTAAAGGGATGTTGGCTAAAGAAGCTGAAATTCCAGCAAACAAACTTCCCGGAATTCCGTGTGACAGTGCAAGCAATGAAATGGTTGACTGGATGAAAAGCGTAACCAATGTATATGCGGGAAGTGATCAACGCCAATTACAAGAAATGTTGTTAATCAAAGGAGACAATGCGTCTCTTTATCCAGCATTTAAAAACATAAAACAAGCTTTTAAGAAAAATGAGATTTTCAAATTTAGAATCGTAACAAACGGAGAATCTGTACCTGTTGGTTCTGAGTTGTATTTAAATCCTCCAAAAGCCAATTAATTAACGCAAAAAACAAATCGATATGGCAGAAATGGACACCTCGTCGGGTGGCGGACATAAAAAAGGACCCGGCGTAAAAAAAGCGAAAAAATTATCTACAAGAGTTGATTTAACCCCAATGGTTGATTTAGGATTTCTATTGATAACATTCTTCGTGTTTACAACCACGATGAGTCAATCAACAGCGATGAATATGAACGAGCCTAAGGACGATTCTACTCAAATAATGAAAGTGAAGAATTCTGGAGCAATGACAATACTTTTAGGAAAAGGAGATCAAGTGTATTACTACTTCGGACAATTAGAAGTAGATAGATTGAGCGAACAATTTAAAAGTACTACGTTCAAACAAATCAGAGAGGTTATCGTAACAAAAAAGAAAGCAACAAAAATTGACGATTTGATGTACATCATTAAGTCTGATAAAAAGTCTACTTTCAAAAATGCGATTGACATTTTAGATGAAATGAGTATTTGTAATGTTCCTCCAGGTCACTATGCTGAAGTAGATATGACAGCAACAGAAGAAGTTTTAATCCAAAAGACAGAGGAAGCAAATGGAATAAAATAAATAAAATTTATGGAAATTCTACTTATGCAGAATCTTTAAAAAAATTGTAAAAAATGGACGTAAATAAAATTTTAAACTCAGACTTGCTCGACATCATTTTTGATGGAAAGAACAAGGAATACGGGGCCTATGAGTTGAGAAAAGGCTACAACACGCGATTGGTAAAAGCATTGATATTTACAGGGTCGTTGTTATTATTAATCTTTGTTGGAACCGTATTAGCCAACGTAATTGAAAACAACAATGCATCAGAAAAAATTGATGTTGCGGATACTCAAATGGCAGAGGTAAAAAAAGACGAACCACCTCCTCCACCACCACCACCACCTCCACCAACTCCGCCACCACCTCCAGAAGTAAATCAGATAAAATTTACCCCTCCCAAAATTGTAAAGGATGAGGAAGTAAAACCTGACGAAAAAATTGAGGAAATAAAAGAAGATCAAGTTATCAGCACCAAAACGGTGGAATCAGATAACACATCACAAGTGGTACAAGCGCCGGTTGAAGACAATTCAAATGCGGTGGAAATGCCCAAAGAAGATGATGAAAATAAAATCTTTACAAAAGTAGAAGTTGAGGCAGGTTATGCAGGAGGAGACGGTGCTTGGAGAAGATATTTACAAAATAATTTAGATAATGAAATACCAGGATCAAATGGTGCACCAGCAGGGCAATACACGGTTATTGTTCGATTTATTGTAGCAAAAGATGGTAGCGTAAGTGATGTAGTTGCTGAAACTAGTCATGGTTACGGAATGGAACAAGAATCTGTAAGAGCCATAAAGAAATCAGGTAAATGGACACCAGCCATTCAGAATGGTAGAAATGTAATTGCATACAAACGCCAGCCAATCACTTGGGTGGTTTCAGAATAAGTATTTAAAAATTAGTTTTAAAACCTCCTGCATAATCACAGGAGGTTTTTCTTTTTATACACTTTCAATTCAATCGTTAAAATATATCTTTATACAATGAATAATAAATTATCGGGTTGGCAAGATACCATTGTGGCATTAGCAACAGCACCCGGCATTGCAGCAATTGGTGTAATCAGAATAAGTGGAAAAGAAGCATATCCAATCATTTCAAAAATGTTTCATTCAAAAAATCTTTCTGAGCAGCCATCACATACCATTCATTTGGGATTATTAAAAGATGAGCAAGATGTAATTGATGAGGTTTTACTATCCTTATTTAAAGGTCCAAAAAGTTATACCGGAGAGGATACCATTGAAATAAGCGGACATGGTAGTCCTTATATACAACAACAAATCATAAATGCTTGTATTAAATACGGAGCCCGATTAGCAAAGCCTGGAGAATTTACACAACGTGCATTTTTAAATGGTAAACTTGATCTTACCCAAGCAGAATCGGTAGCAGATTTAATTGCATCAAACACCAAGGCATCACAAAAAACGGCATTGCAAAATATCAGGGGAGGATTTTCGCATCAATTAAAAAACATGCGAGAGCAGTTGATAAAATTCGCATCATTAATAGAATTGGAATTGGATTTTGCAGCAGAGGATGTTGAGTTTGCAGATAGAACACAATTTTATATTTTAATACAAGAGATAGAAATTGCAACACAGCAATTAATCAATTCATTTCAATTGGGCAACGTTATTAAAAATGGTGTAAGCGTAGCCATCATAGGAAAGCCCAATGCTGGAAAATCAACTTTATTAAATTGTTTGTTGAATGAAGATCGAGCTATAGTGAGCGAAATCGCTGGTACAACAAGAGACACCATTGAAGAAACATTAAACATAAATGGGGTATTGTTTAGATTGATTGATACTGCAGGAATCAGAACACAAAGTGTAGATGTGATAGAAAATATCGGCATTGAAAAAAGCTTAGAGAAAATGCGTTCAGCGGATGTAGTGTTATATATTTTTGACAAGCAAACAGAATCTGTTGATTTATTAAAACAGCAAATTGAAATATTTAAAGAGGCCGACATAAAATATATTTTAGTAGGAAATAAATCTGACATGTCAATTTCGGAAATAGATTTTACAGATGAAATATTTTCTATTTCAGCAAAAGAGAATTTAGGTATAGAAACATTAAAAGAATCGTTGTATCAATCAACTGTAAATAATTCGGTAAACACGGACAACACCATTGTTACAAACTCTAGACATTTACAGGCTTTGTTGCAAATGAAGTCATCATTAAAATCCATAAAGGAAGGGCTAGACAGTAATATCCCAGGTGATTTATTATCAATCGAAATTCGTAGTTGTTTGTTTCATTTGGGAGACATTACTGGAGAAGTAACGAGCGAGGATAAATTGGATTATATTTTTAGTAAGTTTTGTATCGGCAAATGATATAACAATAAAATATTATGCATTTTGTTTTGATTAGAACTCTCTCATTGTTTTTTTTCACATATTTCTATTCAAAAATGAACCATTTTAAAAAAATATTTTTGAATAAAATAATTATCGTAATATTGCGATTAAATGGGGATTACAAAAACAATAGACTATACAAAAATGGAATTGGATATTGCCAAATATGCAAAAGCTTTGGCACATCCAGCAAGAATTGCAATCATTCAACTACTACTTAAAAAACAATCATGTGTTTGTGGTGATATTGTAGATGAATTACCCATATCTCAAAGCACGGTATCTCAACATCTAAAAGAACTCAAAGAGGTTGGACTTATAAAAGGTGAGATTGAAGGAACCTCAGTTTGTTATTGTCTTGATGAGAAAGAATGGGCAAAAGCAAGTTCGTTGATTATTAAACTGTTTGATAAGGTTGCTGTGAATAATAGTAAGTGTTGTTGAGTTTTTTTTGATTTATTTAATCGGCATATTACGATAACGATTTAAGCAAAAAAAAATTAACCCAATTGTTTGCAAACTAATTCAGGAAGTTGTTAAAATTAAGTAATAAAATTATAATATGTCTGTAAGTAATTGCGCACCAGTAAATGAAAGAAAGAAATTAAGTTTCTTAGATAGGTATTTAACCTTATGGATTTTTTTAGCAATGGCAATAGGCGTTTCAGTTGGTTATTTCTTTCCATCGTCTTCAACTTTTATCAATTCATTTTCAACAGGAACAACTAATATTCCTTTGGCTATTGGTTTAATACTAATGATGTATCCTCCATTTACCAAAGTAAAATATGATAAACTAAAGGAGGTTTTTAAGAATACAAAAGTGCTGGGTGTTTCGTTATTTCTTAATTGGGTTATTGGCCCGATATTAATGTTTGTATTAGCAATTCTTTTCTTACACAATTATCCTGAATATATGGTTGGATTAATTCTTATTGGATTAGCAAGGTGCATTGCAATGGTGATTGTTTGGAATGAATTAGCCGAAGGCAGCAGAGAGTATGCAGCAGGGTTGGTTGCATTGAATAGTGTATTTCAGGTACTATTATACAGTGTATATGCTTATGTTTTTGTCACAGTGCTTCCACCTTTATTTGGCATAACAGGTTCGGTTGTTGATATTACCATTGGTCAAATTGCAGAAAGTGTAGCCATCTATTTAGGTATTCCATTCGCAGCAGGTTTCTTAACCCGTTACTTTTTGTTAAAAGCAAAAGGAACAGAATGGTATGAGACAAAGTTCATTCCTTTTGTTTCTCCTATTACTTTGATTGCTTTACTTTTCACGATCGTGGTAATGTTTAGTTTAAAAGGTGAATTGATTGTAGAAATACCACTTGATGTTGTTAGAATCGCTATACCCTTGGTAATTTACTTTGCCATCATGTTCTTAGTCAGCTTTTTCATTGGAAAAAAAATGGGTGCAGATTATTCTACCAACGCATCTATTGCCTTCACAGCAGCTGGTAATAATTTTGAGTTAGCCATAGCAGTTGCCATTGGCGTATTTGGTATCAACAGCGGCCAGGCCTTTGCCGGAGTTATCGGGCCATTGGTAGAAGTACCTGCATTGATAGCATTGGTGAATGTTGCTTTTTGGATACGTAAAAAATATTACAAAGTTCCCGTAAGCAATTTGTCACCTTCACTAGAGAAATTAAATCAACCTAAATAAAAAAAAATGAAAAAATCAATTGTCCTTTTTAGCAGCATTTTATTGGTATTCCTTTCATCTTTTAAAACAGGTGAAATGGCTAAGTCAAAATTATATGCTCCCATTACAAAATATTTGCAATCTGCAGAGAAAGAATTTGATAAAATACCTGCAGAAAGAAAAATACAACTAAAGAAAATTGCACTTTATCTTAAAACGAAATTAAGTTCAGAGAAAAAGGCAAGCCTTGTTTTTATTTGTACGCATAATTCCCGAAGAAGTCACATGGCCCAACTTTGGGCTTATGCAGCAGCAGAGTATTATGGCGTAAAAGGCGTCTCTAGTTTTTCTGGAGGTATGGAAGTAACGGCTTGTAATGAAAGAACGGTAAAGGCACTTACGAAAGCAGGGTTTGTAATTACCAAAAAAACAGATGGAGCCAATTCAAATTACGAAGTTAATTACGCTGAAGGCGCACCGGCAGTTTTGGCATTTTCTAAAAAATACATGGATGCACCAAATCCAACATCTAACTTTGCAGCAGTGATGACTTGCTCACATGCAGATAAGAATTGTCCAATTGTGCAGGGTGCTTCAATAAAAATTGCTACTCCTTATGAAGACCCCAAAGTGGCTGATGGAAAACCAAATGAGGCTGAAATTTACAATGAGCGCTGTAAACAAATAGCTACAGAAGTCATGTATACTTTTTCATTACTTAAATCAATAAAGTAATGAGAAATTGGTCGCTATTTTTTTTAATTATTTTAACTGCCGTGTTATTTCCTACTTTCGTTTTTGCTTCGCCGTTAGTAGGTTTCAACGAATGGATAGAAAAACAATTGTCTTCGGGTAGTTCGGGCTTATCAGCTTATTTCTTTTTGTTTTTGGGTGGGATTTTGGCTAGTCTTTTGCCATGCACTTACCCTCTATACCCAATCACAATAAATGTTTTAAAAGCAAGGTCGCAAAACAATAAACTGTTTTTACACCCTGCGGTTTATTTTACAGGTATTGCTGCAATGTATTTTTTATTTGGAGTGATCGCTTCTTTTACTGGTGGGGCATTCAATTCTGTATTGCATTTCCCCGTAACCAATCTTATTATTGCAGCGATTATTTTTTTACTCGGACTCTCGTCTGCAGACCTGCTACACCTGTCGATTTTTTCTGGCACTAATGCCAATGGAAAAAGTAAAAGTGTTTTATCAACTTTTGTGATGGGTATGAGTGCCGGGCTTTTATCATCTGCCTGTGTTGGCCCTGTAGTCGTGAGTATTCTTATTGGTATAGCTTCGGCTAGTCCTACATTTTCTTTTACATTGGCATTTACCGCAGCTTCTAAAATGTTATTATTTGGAATGGGTGTAGGTCTTCCTTTTCTCTTAATAGGTGTATTTGGATTGAAATTGCCCAAATCAGGCAAATGGATGAAATACATTCAAATGGCCTTGGGCGGCTTAATTGTTTACTTTTCTTACATGTACCTTGAAAAAGCATTGCTTGGCTTCGGCTTCAGTGAAAGTTCGGTGCACCTCACAGTGCTCGGAATACTAATTGTTTTACTATCTGTTTATCACTTCCAACCAGAAGAAATGATAGTGTATCAAAAAACAAAAAGATCAATTCTTTTTTTATCTTTTATTATTGGGGTGCTTGTTTTAGTAAAAGCATTTTTAACACCAACAATTAATGGCGAATCAACTGTTGGTGGAAAAGTTATAGCCAAAGCACCGGAAACAGAACAAAAAGGTGAACTTACTTGGTATCTCGATAAAGAATTAGCTTATGCAGAAGCCCAGAAAAAAGGCAAACCGGTATTTGTTGATTTTCATGCAGATTGGTGTACCAATTGCAAAGAATTTCAAAAAACGACACAAAGCAATGTTGAGCTAAATGCTGCTTTGAAGAATGCCATTCTTTTAAAAGTGTATGAAGGCACTACAATCTTTAATAGATATGCCGCCGATACATTATTTCCCGAACTTAAAGTAGGCCTGCCTTTTTTTATTATTACAGACAAAGATGGAAATCTGCTGTATAAAACCAATGATTACCTTAAAGCCGATGAGATGAGTATGTTTTTATCAAATTGATTTTAATAAAAATTTAAAAAATGAAAATCGCATTATTTTCAGACATCCATGCAAACTTACCTGCATTGGAGGCGTTCTTTAAAAGTGTAGAAGAACAAAAACCTGATTCAATTTATTGCTTGGGTGATTTAGTTGGCTATAATATTTGGCCTAATGAAGTTATTAATGAAATTAGAAAAAGAGCCATTCCAACTATTGCAGGAAACTACGATCAAGGTATGGGATTAATGAGTGATGATTGTGGTTGTGCCTATAAAACAAATCCTGAAAAAGATATGGGTAAAATATCGATTTCGTTTACAAATTCAATATTAAAACCTGACGAAAGAAGATATTTGAGAACTTTACCTGCTCATATAAAAGTTGAATTTCAGTTAAACCAGGATAAATTAAATTTATTATTGGTACACGGAAGTCCGAGAAGAATAAACGAATATCTTTTTGAAGATAGAGTTGAAAAAAGTTTACTAAGAATTATGGAAGAATCTGATGCTGATATTATGTGCTTTGGTCATACGCATAAACCTTACCATAGAGTAATTCCAACAGAAATAAGTGAAAAAACACATTATAGACATGCAATTAATATTGGCTCAGTAGGTAAGCCCAAAGACAATAATCCTAAAGGATGTTATGTTATTTTAAATATAAATCCAGATAGTTCAATTACCAATATAAACACAGTTCAAGTAGAGTTCATAAGATTTGAATACGATGTTGAAAAGGCTGCAAAGGCCATTGAGGAATGTATTTTACCAAATGAGTTTGCTGATATGTTAAGAAAAGGGTATTAGATAATAATGGTGTAAAAAACGAATTTATCGGTTATTTCACCACCCCCTCAAATCCACCCTCTATTTACTTTTTATTCCTGTACCTCATTTTTACTTCGCCCCCTGAAAACCTTTACTGATAAGGGTTTTAATGTTTTGTATCGGAAAGTAACGCAATAAATAGGTTGTTAGTTTTCAATAACTTGCTAATCCTTAGATTGAGGTTTTCTTAAAAAGAAATAAGCTCAATCTTTGTATGCTTTAGCAAATGGTTTGAATCATTTCTTTTTAGAGTGTACTCATTACCTG
>CANKLV010000041.1 GCA_947483415.1 Chitinophagaceae bacterium | reverse complement strand
CTAACAAACCAATTGTATTTATTGGGCATAACATAAATAAAATCATTACTTCTCAGGAAAAAATAAGGCGATTCGAAAATCTTTTTGCTCGTTAAATCAATTTTTGAAAAATACCTTTTGCCACTATCCTCTCTGATAATCCAAACATTTGATTTGTCATTCGACTCCGACTTTGATGGGTTTTGAGCAATCGCTTCTAAAATGGTTAGTCTTTCGTTTATGATATTTATAGTTGACCCTTCGTTTCCATTTATGATGTATACTTTACCTGCCAAACTCACATTTACAAATAAATCTTTATAGTAAAACGCTAGTTTGGACCTTAAAATATTTTCGGTTTCTTTTGTTGTTAGACCATCAACTGGAATTTTACCCAACAGAGGGAATTCTATGTTACCTTCTAGATCTACTAAAAAGCCGGTTAGTCCGTTATTATTGTTTACTGAGGCATTTCCAAATGGATTTAAAAATACCATTAAACTAGGTTCTGTAGAGGTGACTGTAACATTTAGTCGATCAGATTTTTGAATTCGTTGAATCGCAAAATGTTTAACGCTGTCTAGTTGTTGAACAGAAACCTGTTGATCTTTAAAATAAATCTTACCCTTTGTTAAGCCACATGAGCATAAATTAACGATCATCAGCACTAAGAAAGACCAAAACAAACTATACTTTATCATAAATAATAAACATTTGGAAACATAAAAAATCAATTGGATTTTATTTAAATTCCAATCCTTTTTTTTGAACGAAAACAAAGATAATTATTATGATGTAACTATTTAAGAAACAAAAAGGCAAAAATTTCAATAAACTTGCTTTTTGTACTTTTTTAGACCAAAATAATTTGAATTTACTATAAATAAACTAAAAAGTGCACAGATTATTAAATGATTAATTTGCATTGTCCGTTTGAAAATTAGGTCAAAATGTAACTTTTAAAAATCCCGTCCGAATTGGAGTGTCCACTTTTATGAATGAACATTTTCCTTTTTTTCTTTTTTATTTTTTTACAGCATCCACTCAATTTCACCTAAATGATATGATGTTTCTTTTTCATTTTGTGCCAATATCATTAAACCCTGATGATTTACAAATGAAACAGTTGCATTGATTTCAACACCACTGATTTTGAATCTACTTTGTTGTCCTTTTTTAAAAAGATGTTGGTTATAACGTTCCCAAATGAAGCTTTCGTTTATTTGATTTGTACTTTCTATAGCCTCGATTAAATCCTTGTGAAGCAATTTTGCCAAATGTATCGGTTCGAAATCTGTGTTCGTGATTTTTTTAAAGGAAGTTGCTGCAAATAAATTTTCGGGAAAGTCGATTTGGTTTACATTTATGCCAATGCCCACAATTGCCCATTTCCATTTATCGCCCGCATATCTATTTTCAATTAAGATTCCCCCTGACTTTCTGTCATTAATAAATAAATCATTTGGCCATTTTATTTGAACATCCAATTGTAACATCTGTGAGATAAAATCTCTGCAAACGAGTGTAATGAATGCATTGAATGTATAAGGTATATTTTGAAAACATTGCTGAGGGCGAATCACAATAGAAAATGTAATGTTTTCTCCTGGATTACTGACCCAGCTTTTTCCCCTTTGTCCTTTACCTTCCGTTTGTTCGATCGCAAACCAAGCATCAAGATGTTGAGCCAATCCTTCAGAAACCTTCTCCATGGCATATTTATTGGTACTGTCCACCTGTTGAATAACATGAAAATTAATTTGGTTTAAATCCATACGCTTTCAAATGATAAAGAAATACTACTTTTGAATATAATTGCAAGCTAATTGATTTATTTTTTCATTTAAAAAATCATTTGCAATTCATTAAATTAAATCATAAACTATTTTGAACAATTTGAACTTATTGAACGAACGAAAAAAGACAGCTGCCAAATTAACGAGAAGCAGTAAAATTATTAAAAGCATCATTCAAGCCATTCAGGATAAAAAAGGAGAACAAATTGTAAGTTTGGATCTGAGAAAAATCCCAGAAGCCGTATCTGATTTCTTTATTATTTGTGAAGCATCCAATAACAACCAGCTTAGAGCGATAGCAGATAACATTGAAAAAGAAGTAAAAGAAAAATGCGATGATACGCCTTACAAACATGAAGGTCGTCAGGCAGAGCAGTGGATATTAATTGATTATGTCAATGTTGTCGTTCATATTATGCTTCCAGAACCAAGGAAATTCTACAACTTAGAAGAACTTTGGAGCGACGCTCCATCAATGTCTCATCACGAATAATTTACATCCAACCCAACATTTTAAAGGCAATACATATTTATGAATCAACAGAATCAACAATCAACACCTCCTGAAAAAAAAACACCCTTTGGAGAAGACCCGAAAAAGAAAAGCAAATTCAATATTTATTGGATTTACGGAATCATTCTTGTGGTTTTAATTTCTTATAATTTATTAAGAAGCGTTGACGTAGGCGGAATTGTGATCACAAATCCCGGTCAGTTTGAAGAAATGTTATCCAATGGCGATATCAACACTATTAAAATAATTCGCAACAAGAAATTAGTTCGCGTCTTTATTACGCCAGATAGTTTGAAACTTAAAGCAGGATATTATAAAACAATCATCGGCGCTAAGGATGAAAAAAGATTTAAAGCTGTTGCTAAATCAACCGAACCTCAATTTTATTTTTCTGTTAGTGATGTAAACAGCTTTGAAATTGGACTCAGCAATTATTACACTAAAAATCCAACCGTTCACCCTGTTAATAAAATAGCAGAAGATGAAGGGGAAGTTTTTAGTCAATTGATTAGTACTTTATTACCCATTTTATTATTGGGTTTTGTTTTCATTATGATGATGCGTAAAGTTGGACCAGGCGGCGGTGGCGGTGGTGGCGGAATTTTCAACATCGGAAAATCTAAAGCAACCTTGTTTGAAAAAGGTACTAAAGTTAACATCAATTTTGGTGATGTAGCTGGTTTGGATGAAGCAAAAGTGGAAGTAATGGAAATTGTAGATTTCTTAAAAAACCCAAAAAAATATACTGCACTTGGTGGTAAAATTCCAAAAGGGGCATTGTTAGTAGGCCCTCCAGGAACCGGAAAAACATTATTGGCAAAAGCTGTGGCTGGCGAAGCACAAGTGCCTTTCTTCAGTTTAAGTGGAAGTGATTTTGTGGAAATGTTTGTGGGCGTTGGGGCGAGTAGGGTTAGGGATTTATTTAAACAAGCTAGAGAAAAAGCACCTTGTATAATATTCATTGATGAAATTGATGCTATAGGAAGAGCGAGAGGAAAAAATGTAATGATGAGTAATGATGAAAGAGAAAACACGCTCAATCAGCTTTTGGTGGAAATGGATGGATTTGGAACCGACCTTGGTATCATCATTCTTGCTGCAACAAACCGCCCAGATGTATTGGATAGTGCGTTGTTAAGACCAGGTCGTTTCGACAGACAAATCAGCATTGACAGGCCTGATTTAGTTGGACGTGAAGCGATTTTTAAAGTGCATCTTACTCCAATAAAAATATCTCAAAAATTAGACATACATAAGCTTGCCGAACAAACACCTGGATTTGCGGGTGCAGATATCGCCAATGTTTGTAATGAAGCGGCTTTAATTGCTGCAAGAAAAAATAAAGAATCTGTCGATATGAGTGATTTTCAAGATGCTATTGATCGTGTAATTGGTGGACTTGAAAAGAAGAATAAAATCATTTCTCCTGATGAAAAAGAAATCATCGCATATCATGAAGCTGGACATGCCATTTGTGGTTGGTATTTAGAACATGCTTACCCACTTTTAAAAGTTACAATTGTACCAAGAGGAACTGCAGCTTTAGGTTACGCACAATACACACCAAAAGAGCAATATTTATACAACACCGACCAATTGATTGATCAGATATGTATGACTTTAGGTGGCCGTGCGAGTGAAGAAATTTTCTTTGGAAAAATAAGTACTGGCGCTAGCAATGATTTGCAGCAAATAACAAAAATTGCGTACAGTATGGTAACTGTTTATGGCATGAATGACAAAATAGGAAACATCAGTTATTACGATCCTTCTCAAGAAAATTATTTTACAAAACCATATAGCGAAGAAACAGGTAAAATGATTGATACAGAAGTGCGTAAATTGATTGATGAAGCTTATACCAAAACTAAAAATCTATTAATAGAAAAGAAATCAGACGTTGAGAAATTGGCTAAAGAATTACTTATTAAAGAAGTATTGTTTAAAAGCGATTTGGAAACTTTGATTGGGAAACGCCCTTTTGAAGAAAAGAAAATTTTGGATATAGATAGTGAAGAACCGATTGCTCCATCTGTAACACCTGAAGAAAAAACAGAATCTTCAACAGACAACAGTACACCATCATAAATATTTTTAAATGGGCGTTCGTTCTCCAAAGGAAAATATTTTAAAAAAAATAAGGCAGGCATTGGTAAATCCAGTGCCTTTACCTTTTCCAGAAAGTGAAGGGAATCAACCTTTTTTTCATACATCTGAAGAAGATTTATCCATATTATTTGCAAAACAATTTTCAAGTTTAGAAGGCAAGTTTAAATTTGCAAATAATCAGCAAGAATTGATAGAACAGTTTTATCAACTTTTGGAACATAAAGCATGGAAGAAAATATATTGCAAAGAGCCGAAGTTATTGCCTTTATTAAATGCTTTAAACATAACTCCATTTGATAACTTAGCTGATTGCGATGTATCTATTACCAGTTGTAAAAATCTCGTTGCCAGAACCGGCAGTATTGTCTTGAGTAGCGAACAGGAAATGGGAAGAACAGCAAGTGTATACGCGCCAATACATATTTGTATTGCATTTACCAATCAGGTTGTTTTTGATTTGCAAGATGTTTTTAGTTCGATAAAATCAAATCATAATAGTCATTTGCCCTCATTAATTACATTTGCAAGTGGCCCTAGTAGAACTGCTGATATAGAAAAAACCTTGGTTACCGGTGTGCACGGACCTAAAGAAGTATATTGCTTTTTAGTGGAAGATTAATTAACTTGAATTCCAAAATGGAAAATAATAGAACAGATATTCATCGACTTTTCGTGTATGGTTCGCTAAGAAGTGGATTTCGTAATCCCGCATATAAATACATTTCTGATTTTTTTGAATTGCAAGGTGACGCTTTAGTACATGGTAAATTTTTTGATAAAGGGCCATACCCCGTTGCGATTCCATCAGATGACGCAGTTTTTATTCAAGGAGAATTATACTCAATAAATGACAATAAAGATTTTGAATGGGCTATCGCCCAACTTGATGATTATGAAGGGCTTAATGTAGAAAATAATGAAACACCAAACTACAGAAGGGACCGCGTAGAAGTTTTACTAAAAGATAATAAATTTACTGCTTGGATTTATTGGTATAATGGAAGTACGAAAGGGATGGAAGAAATCATTACTGGTGACATTTTAAAATATCTTCAGGAAAAAATTAAACAGAAATAAAATTGTCGTTGGCTAAGAAAATATACTTTTTATCTGATTTTCATTTGGGTGCACCCAATGAAGCATATAGTCTAATTCGTGAAAAAAAAATCGTTCAGTTTTTGGATGAAATAAAACACGAAGCACTCGAAATTTTCGTAGTGGGCGATTTATTTGATTTTTGGTTTGAATACAAAAAAGTTGTTCCAAAAGGATTTGTACGAATCCTTGGAAAGCTTGCTGAATTAACAGACATGGGTATTCCTGTTTATTTTTTTGTAGGCAACCACGACATGTGGATGAAAGACTATTTTCAAAAAGAACTGAACATTCCGGTATTCTTTGAGCCTAAAGCATTTGATTTGTTGGGTAAGCAATTTTTAATCGGACATGGAGATGGACTTGGACCTAGCGACCATGGATATAAGTTTATTAAAAAAATATTTCGAAGCAAGATGTCTCAATTTTTATTTGGCATTTTACCACCGGTTATCGGCATTGGTTTAGCCAATTATTTCAGTAGAAAAAGTAGGGCTAAAACAGGAAATAATGATGAGGTATTTGAAGGCGAAGACAAGGAATGGTTGGTAATCTATTGCAAAGAAACATTAAAGAAACATCCTTACAACTACTTCATATTTGGACACAGACATCTCCCATTAGATATAAATCTGAATAACGAAAGCAGGTATATTAATTTAGGCGATTGGATTACATACTTCACCTATGCTGAGTTTAATGGGAACACACTTGAATTAAAATACTATAAAAAATAATCTAGTGGTTAGATGCTTAACAACATTTATTGTATTCTTTCTCAGTTTTTGTCATCAAGGCTTTGCTCAGTTTTTACAAAATGACAGTACGGTAAATCAGCAAAATTTTACTTTGGAACGAACAATTCTTGGAGGCTTTAACAACTTTAATGTAGACGCAATTGGTAATATTTATTTGATAACGTCTACAGACCAATTAAAAAAAATAAAGTCTGATGGCACATTGGTTGCGGTTTATAATGATGTGAAAAGGTTTGGAAAAATCAGTGCAATTGATGTGCACAATCCATTAAAAATATTGATTTATTACAAGAACTATTCTGCTATTGTAATACTTGACAAGTTGCTTAGCTTTCGAAATCAAATCGAACTAAAACCGCTGCAGTTTATTGATGTTAATGCTGCTGCAACAACTTACGATAACAACATTTGGATCTATGATGAACAAAATTTTAAAATTAAAAAATTAGATGACAAGGGTGTACTATTGTTAGAAACTGCAGACCTAAGACCTCTTTTTGAAATTGCACCTTCAGCAGAAAAATTAATAGACGAAGAAAATCATTTGTATTTAATTGATAGAGAACAAGGTGTGTTTATTTTTGATTATTATGGTGCTTACAATCGCAAGATTCCGTTGAAAGACTTGAACCATATCGTTGTAGAAAAAAATTGCTTAATTGGATTTACAGATACAATCATGGAGGTAATTCAATTAAACAATATGGTATCAAAAAAATATACTCTCCCCATTTTAGCTGAAAAAATAAAATCTTTGAACTTCATCAACAACAGGCTTTATATTTTAACCCAAACGAGGTTAAACATTTATCGTTTAGATTAACTAATTTTATTTTATGCATTTTTTAGACAATATACTTTTTGAAAATAGTGTACGAAGTTTACTTACGGTATTGCTCATCATATCAACTGGTTTGATTTGTAAAAAATGGCTTTCCAGAAATCTTGCTTCAATCATGTTTGTAATACTCAAACAGAAATGGATATCTGTAGAAAAAACCATTTTTGTTGATCTCGTTTTTAAACCGCTCGGTACTTTTTTGAGTGTTTTTATTTCATTTATAGCTTTGATGTATTTGAAATTCCCAGAGGTGCTAAAATTCAACATCGACAGTTATTCTTTTCATGAAATTTTAATCAAGCTTTCTAAAAGCATCATCATTATTTATTTTATAATTTTTATACGGAGTTTTATAAATTTCATTTCATTTGTTTTGGATGTAAAAGCCAAGCAAAGCAATGAAAAAAGCGATGACCAATTGGTTGTTTTTTTCAGGGATTTTACAAAAGCGGTTGTATCCATTTTTGGCGTTTTAATGATATTGAAATTTGGATTTAAGGTTGATGTGGGTGCAGTATTAACCGGCTTAAGCATTGTTGGCGCTGCTTTAGCTTTGGCTGCAAAAGAAAGCATCGAAAATTTAATCGCATCCTTTATAATCTTCTTTGACAAGCCTTTTTTTATTGGCGACTTTGTGAAGGTGAACAATCAAACCAATACTACGGGTACCATTGAAGAAATTGGTTTAAGGAGCACAAGAATACGAACGGTTGAACAAACTTTAATTACAGTACCCAATAAGCAAATGGTGGATAGCGTGGTGGACAATTGGAGTATGAGAAATGCAAGAAGAGCGGAAATTAAAATAGAATTGAGCCATAGTAATGAATTAAAAAGCATAAACGAATTCATACAACTACTTGAAAATTATTTAAAAAGTCAACAGGGTGTTATAACCAAAAGTACCGTGTATGTGACCGATTATACAAAAGCGGGCACTATAATAACAGTAGAATATTTTACTTTAGATATACTAATAGAAGATTATTTTGTTTTAAAACAAGCGTTAATCCTTTACATAAAACAATCAATAGATACAATGGTAATGAAGATAGCCAATGCTGGTGGGGATATTAATATTTTCAATGCAGATGGTGGTGGTAACGTGGTAACTACTACAATTATTTAACCAATTCAAGCAATTCTTTATCCCACTCACCAGATTTTCCATATTCTACTACCCTACCAATTTCCTTTCCTGATTTCATTACAATAATGGTAGGCACATTTGTAATATTGAAAGCAGCTGATACATTTTCAATTGTTTTCTTACCTCTGTTTACCCCAAAAAAACTAATGCAAGAATCTGGCATTCCACTCAGTTGCTGAAGTTTGAAAAATTTAGGCAAAATAAATTGTGTATCATCGCACCAAGTACCTCCAAAAACAACAAAATGAACTTTAGATTTTGATGCTTCAAAACCATTTAGCAATTCATTAGAAGGCTTGTAATTTTTTTGATTGTCATTATACCAAGTAAAACTTGTTTCATTAATTAACGTGTATTTATTAATCAACCCCGTATAAATTAAACCACCAGGATTTTTTTCATCTTTAACTATTGTATATGGCGTTTGCGCTTTTAATGTTTGCATAAAAAAAACAAATGCAATTGTTGTTAATAATTTCATTGAATTTGATTTATAATCCTGCTTTTATTTCATGTAAAAATGATTTCAAACTTTTTAATGTTTCAATCATTTCGAATTTCTTTTCGGCTGATTTGCTTTTTTTTAAAAATTCTTTGGCGCCTTCAATGGTGTATTTTCTTTCTCTTAAAAGATGATAAATTAACTTCAAGTTTTTTACATCTTCTGGTCTAAACATTCGATCGCCTTTTCCGTTTTTCTTTGGCTTTAAAATATCGAATTCATTTTCCCAAAATCGGATTAAGGAATGATTCACTTTAAACATTTCTGATACCAATCCAATGCTATAATACCTTTTTGAAAACAAAATCTCATCTTCTGGAATGTCTATTAAATCAACAGTTGCCGACATGTCACTTATTTTCATCCTACCTCTTGTAGATTTTTTCTTTTCTACTTTCTCTTTCTTTTTTTCAAAAATTGGCGTAAAATCTATTTCAATAGGTTCTTCTTCTACTATTGATATGGCATTAGACAAATCTGTGTATTCGATTTGTTCAACTATTTCTAAATTGGTGTTTGATTCCGAAACTTTTTCGGGTTGAATGGATGATTCCGGAAAATCAAAATTGAATGCCGACTGCTTTAATTGTGTTTGAGTGTTTTTTTTCATTTTTAGATAAATTGAAATTAATCAAAACTTTTTGCGCTGCCGCTAGAGGCAATTTTAAGCAGTCGATCGTATTGTTCAGCATTCAAATCGTTATTAAAGAAATAAACCGGATCTACAACATCCCCATTAATGTGTACTTCGTAATGACAATGGGGGCCAGTGCTTTTTCCTGTGCTTCCAACCCATCCAATTACTTCTCCTCTTTTAATTTTTTGACCAGTACTTACTTTAACTTTAACCATATGACCATATACTGTTTCATAGCCATACCCATGATTAATAATTACATGATTACCAAAACCACCTGTTGATGAGCCTGCAAACTTTATAACTCCATTTCCAGTTGCATAAATTGGAGTTCCTTGTGGAGCAGTAAAATCCAAACCTTTATGCATTTTAGGTGTGCCATAAACCGGATCAATACGCATACC
The DNA here is from genome assembly GCA_947483415.1 of Chitinophagaceae bacterium. GTDB lineage: Bacteria > Bacteroidota > Bacteroidia > Chitinophagales > Chitinophagaceae > Ferruginibacter. Next base: position 2,265 of record CANKLV010000041.1, on the reverse strand, counting down.
ATACCCACTGGCAATTCTACTCAATTGTTTATTGCTAACGGGCTGTATTGCTGGAATGCTCGCTAGCTTAATATCTTGTCCTTTTATTAACGATGAAATATTATTATAGCTATTGAATTGGAATGCAATTCTGGAGCTGATATTATTTAATTGATTAGCCAAATCTTTCCCCAATTCGTTGTCATCCATTTCTTTCAACTTGTCAATTTCTTTTTGTTGTTCAATCAGTTTTGCACGCGCACTATCAGGTATTGGATTGGCTTCAAAAATTGAACGATACACTTCATTATCACGTTTTTCTAAATCTGCCATTTGTTGTTGAAGTAGTTTTACTTTATCATTAATTTGTTGATAATTCTCTTTTAAAATTTCATACTTCCTATTGGCTTCAATTTCTTTAGGTTTTGGGAAAAAATTCAAATACAAATAAATAACCAAAGTACATGCCACTAACAATCCAGAAAGAAATCCAAATATGCGCAGCAATTTCACCCTAATAGGCGTAATTAGCTTTTCATATCGAAGCGTATGCGTGTTATAAAAATATTTTATTTTCTTCATTGGACGTAAATGCCTTTCTTGTGGTTTTAAATACTCAACCTTAATCATTAAATTGCAACCCACAATCAGCGGATTACATTTGTGTGTATTTACAAATATAACCCCAAATTGCATTTTACAACCCACATAATCAATTCAAATATGATGACGGCATCTGAAATTAGGCAACATTTTCTAGATTTTTTTCAATCAAAAGAACATAAGATTGTTCCATCAGCACCTATTGTTGTTAAAAATGATCCTACGCTTTTGTTCACCAATGCGGGAATGAATCAGTTTAAAGACTATTTTCTAGGAAATAAAACAGCACCTTATTTACGCATTGCAGATACCCAGAAATGTTTGCGTGTGAGTGGAAAACACAATGATTTAGAAGAAGTTGGTGTAGATACCTATCACCATACCATGTTTGAAATGCTTGGCAATTGGAGCTTTGGCGATTATTTTAAACCAGAAGCAATTGCATGGAGTTGGGAATTATTAACCGAAGTGTACAAACTAGATAAAGATAGATTATACGTTACTGTTTTTGAAGGCGATGAAAAAGAGCATATTCCTTCCTCTTCCATTGCACTTCAAGAATGGAAAAAGATTGTACCTGAAGACCGAATTGTTTACGGAAATAAAAAAGATAATTTTTGGGAAATGGGCGATACTGGCCCTTGTGGACCTTGCACTGAAATTCATGTGGATTGCAGATCAGATGAAGAAAGAATAAAAATCCCTGGTAAAACGTTGGTGAATAAAGACCATCCACAAGTCATTGAAATTTGGAACAATGTTTTTATCCAATATAATAGAAAAAAAGACGGAACTCTTGAGCCTTTAGCTTCTAGACATGTAGATACTGGAATGGGTTTTGAAAGATTGGTTCGGGTAATTCAAAACAAACAAAGTAATTACGACACGGATGTATTTAGTGGAACAATAAAAGCCACTGAAAACATAACTGGAAAGAAATATCAAGCAAAAGATGATAAAGAAAGCATTGCATTTAGGGTGATTTCAGATCACATCAGAGCGATCTCTTTTACAATATCGGATGGGCAGCTTCCTTCGAACACGGGTGCTGGTTATGTAATTCGGAGAATTTTAAGAAGAGCCGTTCGTTATTATTATTCTTATCTGGATTACAAACAACCATTATTATTTCAACTGCTTCCAATAATTGCAACTCAATTTGAAAGTGTGTTTCCAGAATTGAAAAAACAAGAAGAATTTGTTGGAAAAGTAATCAAAGAAGAAGAAGAAGCATTTTTAAGAACACTAGAAAAAGGCTTGAAAAAAATTGATACCGTTATAAATCAATCTGCATCTACAAAAACCATTAGTGGTGCTGATGCGTTTGAATTATTGGATACTTTTGGATTCCCCATTGACTTAACGATTTTAATTGCTCAAGAAAACAACATGCAAGTTGATGAACTTGGATTTGAAAGTGAAATGAAAATTCAAAAAGATAGAAGTCGTGCTGCAACAGCTTTAGACACTGAAGATTGGCAAATCATCAACGAAGGAAATAGCGAAGGTTTTGTTGGATATGAAACACTTGAAACAACAACAAAAATTTTAAGAACAAGAAAAGTATCTGGAAAAGGAAAAGAACAGTTTCAAATTGTGTTGGCAAAAACACCTTTTTATGCTGAAAGTGGTGGACAAGTTGGTGATACCGGTTCTTTATCATTGAGTGGACAAGTGATTAAT
>CANKLV010000040.1 GCA_947483415.1 Chitinophagaceae bacterium | reverse complement strand
TTATTTATTGTTCCTTTGTTTTTTATTCAGCTGATTTATGGCGGATTTATGGCAGGGTTAAGGGCTGCATCCATTGCACCAACTTGGCCAAGCATCAATCATCAAATGGCGCCAAATGCAATGTGGGATTTAACCCCATGGCATTTAAATCTAATTAACAATCCACTTACCATTCATTTTATTCATCGCGGGGTTGCTTATACGCTTTTTATTGTGTCTATTCTTTTCTTTGTTAAGACTAAAGGGTTGGTTACATTTCCAGCGTTTAAGAAATTTCGATTGGCATTCATTTCCCTTATTTCCCTTCAGGTTTTATTGGGTATTTTAACCCTTGTAAATGCAACGAATAAATCTGTTTTTGTTTGGCTTGGTGTAATGCATCAGTTCACCGCAATTCTTTTGGTAATGACTCTAACGGGTTTATTGTTTTTGGTAAAAAAATCTAACAAGGCTGAATTCGTTTAAATGTGTTGGGAATTAGAGAGAACCTTATACCTAACCCCTCTCCTAAAGGCAGAGGGAAGTTGTAGAAATCTCCAAAAATCCATCAAGGCTGAATCAGTTTAAATGCGTTAGGCAAAATTCTTACTTCAACTTTATCTTTCGTTTCTGCAGGTTCTCCGTCGATGTGAAGTGGCGCTAATGCTGGATTTTGTATAATGATGTGATCGGTTTGAAAATAATAAACCCCTTTATCTTTTTTGAAAAGTTCAGAATAAGGTTGAATCTTTCCCAAACTAATTTGTTTTAAAAGAGAAATTACCGTTTGAATTTTATTTCTTTTTTTAATAATCACCACATCAAGAAGTCCGTCGTTTAGTTTTGCTTGGGGCGCAATGGTAACATAATTTCCAAATTGATTGCTGTTGGCAATGCTGATGAAAAATGCTTCGGTTTTAAAAGTAGTATTATTGACCTCTACTATAAAAGGATAAAACTTTGAACAAAAAAAATGTTGCAACGATATTTTGATATAAGTAAATAATCCTCTTTTTTTTTCATTAAAAAACGCATGTGCCACTTGTGCGTCAAATCCCAAACCGCAGAGCATACAACCAAATGTATTGTTTATATTAAAACCATCGACAGCACTGGCTTTGCCTTTAAAAATTACATCCAAAGCTTTGGAAATATTAAAAGGAATTTTTGCTGCAAATGCCAATCCGTTACCAGAGCCCATTGGTATAATGCCAATATTTACATTGATGCCAATTAAAGCAGATGCTACATGATTGATGCTTCCATCGCCACCACATACAATCACATCAGTTATTTTTTCTTGTGAAATTTTCTCTTTTAAAAAATCATATTTTCCTTCAATAGCAGTGGGTATGATTTGGAAGGGAATATTTCTTTGGGTGGTTTCTTTTGTAATGGCCTGAGTTAAACGATTTTTATTTCTGGTACCCGAAATGGGATTGATCAAAAACAAAAGTTTTCTCTGCATCGTTTAATTTTTATGCCTTCAAACTAATTATAATTTCAAAAAAATGAAATGATTTACTTTATTTAATCAACAATCTTGGTCATGCTGCGCAAACAAAAGGATTCATCGTATAAAGGATGTAACCTTGTTTTGAAATGGTAAGCAATTCTATTTTTTAATTCTGCATCCGTTTTCACAAAGAAGCTGGTAAAATTTTCTGCCAATGGTAAAAAAGAAATTTGATTATTTTGGTAAGAAAAATCTGCAAAGAAAACGCGGTTATCAAACAACACATTGGCAATTTGTTTGTTGTTGATAAGACTCATAAACATAGAAGTATATATAGTGTCTTCTGCATTTTTCTTGTAAGTAATGTTTTGAAATTTTCCCGTAATAACAACAGTATAATTAAAATCATCTGCTTTTGAAATCTTTGCTTTTACAGCTTTAGTATTGCCACTATTTTCATCAATTAATTTTCCTTTCCAAGTTCCAAGATAGCTTTGGTTAACTTCTACTTGCGGTGTTTTTTCAATGGGGAAAGAGGTGTGATAAGGACAGCCACATAGCAAAATCATGATGCTAATTGCTGTACAAAAAGTAAAAAGTACAGTGAATGGTTGATTTGGTTTGTTTTCGGGTAAGTACATTTAAAGTAAAATTGGGAATTCTTTTTTAGATTTCCAATTTTTCAATATGAATGTTTGATGAAATTATAGAACAGGCTTATTCAGCGTATTCCAAAGTATGTCTTTCAAATTAGGCAATTGATATCCAGTTATCGAAGAAATGAAAACATGCGGAATGTTTTTGGGCAGTTCTAAAGCAATAGCTTTTTTTAATTCATCGTCGAGCATATCCGATTTTGATATGGCGATTACAAAATCTTTTTGAAGCATTTCGGGATTGTATTTTTCGAGTTCTAATCTCAGTATTTCAAATTCCTTGCGATGATCTTTGCTATCTGCAGGAATCAAGAAAAGTAAAACGGCATTTCGTTCGATATGACGTAAAAACCGGTGTCCAAGGCCTTTACCTTCAGCGGCACCTTCAATAATTCCAGGTAAATCGGCAATACAAAAACTTCGTGAATCGCGATATTCCACCATACCCAATTGAGGTACTAAAGTTGTAAACGCGTAATCTGCAATTTTAGGTTTTGCAGCGGTGATGCATGAAAGCAAAGTTGATTTACCAGCATTAGGAAATCCCACCAAACCCACATCCGCCAACACTTTAAGTTCTAAAACCCTTATGCCTTCAATGCCTTCTTCACCTGGCTGTGCGTATTCTGGTGCTTGATTGGTTGCGCTTTTGAAGTTGGTATTTCCCAATCCACCTCTGCCGCCTTTCATTAAAATTATTTCCTGACCATCTTCTAATATTTCAGCTTCAATAACATCAGAATCTTCAGATTTTGCGATTGTTCCTAATGGTACTTCGATAATGATGTCTTTTCCGTTTCTGCCCGTGCAGTTATTGCCAGCACCATTTCCGCCATCATCAGCCAATACATTTTTAAAGTAACGTAAATGAAGTAACGTCCACAATTGGGCATTGCCTTTTAAAATAATATGCGCGCCTCTTCCACCATCGCCACCATCGGGGCCACCCATAGCGGTTAATTTGTTGCGCATAAAATGCTTACTTCCAGCACCACCATGTCCGCTTCTACAAAATATATTAATCTGGTCTACAAAGTTTGATTTTTCCATCGGGGCAAAGGTAACAAAAGGAAGAGGGGTTAAGGTAAAAATTTAATAATTATTGTTTGGTGTTTGGCGTTTGGTGTTTGGTGTAACATTTCAAACTTGAACAAAAAGTAATCTAGCATAGAGCATTTCGCATTCAGTTTCGATCAAAAACTTCTAAAATGGAACATTAATTCAACGCCAAACACCAAACACCAAACCTCACAATTTTCTTCTTATCTTGTAACCATTATTCCAAAAAAATCACAAATGAAAAAAACGATCTCTTTTCTATTTTTATTTTCAATGATCATTACTGCTAACGCTCAAAAAAAAGAATTAACAAACGAGCAATTTTTTAAAAACAATTTCAAAGGGATAATTAATAACATGCCTTCGGGTTTTACGTGGATTGACGATGCCCACTTTACGTATAGCAAAGACGGTAAGAAATGGCTTTTTGATGCAAAAAAAAATACAGAAAGAGAAGCCACAGATGCAGATAAAATGGTAGAATCTAAAAAAATCCCTATTGTATTTTCAAAAGGAAATGATTTGTTTATTAAAATAGACAACGCAGAAATTCAATTGACCAATGACTCAGCAAAAGAGATAAATCCAACGATGAGTCCGGATAATAACTATGTAGCGTATACGAAGTTGAATGATTTGTACACGGTAAATATTGCTACAAAAAAAGAAACCCGTATTACCAATGATGGCAGTGATGTAATTTTAAATGGATATGCCAGTTGGGTGTATATGGAAGAGATTCTAGGTCGTGCTTCTCAATATCGTGCATTTTGGTGGAGTCCAGATGGCAAGAAAATTGCGTTCTTTAGATCCAACGATTCTAACGTTCCTGAATTTGTAATTACGGATGCGCCTGGTCAACATGGTGTGGTAGATAAAACAAGATATCCAAAAGTTGGCGATTCAAATCCCGAAGTAAAAGTTGGAATGGCATCACCAAACGGAGGCGAAATTGTATGGGCTGATTTTAATGAAAAAAATAATCAATATTTTGGGTTGCCTTATTGGAAACCAGATGGTAAAACTTTACTTGTTCAATGGATGAATCGTTTACAAAACGAGTTGAATATTTTTGAAGTAAATCCAATCACTGGTAAGAAAACAGAATTTTTAAAAGAGACACAAAAAACTTGGATAAGCTTGGATGACGAAGGGAATAGAATTTCTTTTTTACAAAATGGGAAAGGGTTTATTTACATGAGCGATCAAACAGGATTCGAACATCTTTATTTTTATGACATCGCAGGAAAGTTAATCAATGCCATTACTACAGGCAAATACACAGTTACAGAAATAAATTTTATAGATGAGGCAAACAGTGTTGTTTATTTCACAGGACGCAAAGAAAATTCGGCACATAAAGATTTTTACAGGGTGAATATGGATGGTAAAAAATTGCAGCGTTTAACCTTCGGAGATTATAATCACATGGCAATTAATCTTTCGCCAAATGCCGGTTATTTTATCACTTCATACAACAACGTATCTACGCCAACAAAAATGTCTTTGGTGAGCAATGAAGGGAAAGTTGTAAAAGATATTTTTGATTCAAAAGGAAATGATTTCGACAATACAGCATTAGCCAAAACAGAATTAATTCGTGTAATGAGCGATGATAGTTTGTATAATCTTCCAATGAAAATAACATGGCCGGTGAATATGATTCCTGGAAAAAAATACCCTGTTTTAATTTCTATTTATGGAGGTCCAAATGCTGGTACAGTAATGGACATGTGGACATTAAACGGAACTCAACAATGGTATGCAAAAGAAGGGTTGATACAAGTAGCGATGGATCACAGGGCTAGCGGACATTTTGGAAAAGAAGGCGTGAATTATATGTATCATAATTTGGGCTATTGGGAAACTAAGGATTATAGCACAATGGTAAAATGGTTGATTGCTAACGGTCAAGCAGACCCGACGAAAATATGCATCACCGGATTTAGTTATGGCGGATACATGAGTTGTTATGCACTTACTTATGGTGCTGATGTTTTTACACATGGCATGGCCGGCGGAAGTGTAATAGATTGGGCACTTTATGATTCGCATTACACCGAAAGATTTATGGGAACACCAGCGAATAATGCTGCAGGTTATAAATCAAGTTCTGTACTTACACACGCAGACAAATACAAAGGCATGTTGCAAATTGTGCATGGCATTGCAGATGAAAACGTGCATCTTCAAAATAGCATACAACTTACTAGTAAACTACAAGACCTTAAAAAAGATTTTGAATTCATGACATACAGTACTGGCCGTCATGGTTGGGGAGGAAACAAAGGAGCACATTTTCAAAATTTGAAAACGAAATTTATTTATAAGAATTTATTGGAAAAACCGGTTCCGAAAGAGATGTTGAAATAGGGGATTGTCAACAGCGCAATTGTTGATTTTTTTAATAATAAAAACATGAGTATACCAACCAAACGCATAATTTGTGCGCAAAAGGTTTTTATGGTAAAACCTGCACGATTTGGATTTAACAACCAAACTGCTGAAACCAATGCTTTTCAAAAGCAATTGTCTGATAACAATAATGTGCATGAAAAAGCCATTAAAGAGTTTCTGAAAGTTGTTAACCAATTAGAATCGAAAGGCGTTGAGGTTGTTGTTTTCGAATCGGATGATATTGATGCACCAGATTCGATATTCCCAAACAATTGGTTTAGCACCCACCAAAATGGGTCATTAATTTTATATCCAATGTTTGCTGAAAACAGAAGAAGGGAGCGCAATCCGAATGCCATAACGACGATAAAAAACAACTTTAATTTTTCCACCATCCTGGATATTTCTGAGCAAGAAAATCAAAATTTTTATTTAGAAGGAACAGGAAGCATTGTTTTTGATCATGGTGCACAAATAGCCTATGCAGCATTAAGTCCAAGGACTAATGAAATGCTACTAAATCAAATATGTGATTCTATTTCTTATAAGGCCCATTCTTACTCCTGTAAAGATTCCAACGGTATGGATTTTTATCATACAAACGTGATTCTACACATAGGAAATGGGTATGCGGTTTTATATGAACAAGGAATTGAAAACCATGTTGAAAAAGCAAAATTGGTGGGTTCACTTAAAGAATCAGGTAAGGAGGTAATATTTATTACACCAGAACAGGTTTCATCTTTTTGTGGTAATATGTTACAGGTTAAAAACGCAAAAGGCAGTCCTTTTCTTTTGTGTTCAGAAACTGCACTTAATGCATTCGATTCCACACAAAAAAAGATTTTGGAAAAATATTCAGAAATCACCTCATTTCACATTCCAACAATTGAGCACATTGGGGGAGGTGGAATAAGGTGTATGATTGCTGAATTATATTAATGCTCCAATGATTTCCTGTGAAAAGGACAATCATATGACAAAACAGGTTTAGGTTTACCGATAACAGCATCTTGATAAAAATAATTAGGCGTAACTATAGTATTATCATAATACTTGTGAAAAACTTTAAGTGAAGAAGTGCTCATTGGTGGAGCAATCCAAATCCAATCAGCGGTTACATCTCTGCCTCGTCGTTGTTCAGATTCTTCAAATTGAATGAACTGTTCAGAACTTTCATGATGGCTTGACATGGGAAATCCTGCCTTTTCGAAAGAATGCAAAACTGCTCGATTTAGTTCCAAGATAGCTCGATCCTTCCATAGTGAATTATCATTTTTGGTATCAAGTCCAATTTTGTTTGCAATAACAGGAAGCATGTTGTATCTGTGTGCATCTCCGAAGTTCCTCGAACCTATTTCTGTACCCATATACCAACCATTGAAAGGTGCAGCTGTATAAAATATACCACCTATTTCAAGCATCATTTCGGAAATTATTGGCACAGCATACCAAAATAAACCTAAGTCATTAAACCAATCATAATCAGGATGAGTAATAGGAATGATTATATCCTTAGGCAATTTACATGTTTTTATTTTTTGTTCTTTACCCGGCCATTGTATCCCATGGGGAAGCACATCAAAAGGCGTGTTTTCAAATACATGTCCTTGTTGCTTACACCATTTTGTATATTCAACCTCAGCAGGATCTCCAATAATGGAACCATCTTCTTCTAAATGACCTGCAAAATGAATCAATTGTTGGTTTAAAATACGAGGGCCTTCTTTTTCATTGGGCATTTTTTGTCTGAATACGGTTATTGTTGAGCGAATTCGCCCATTGTTAAATGCGTATTCGATATGATGCTCCATTGCTTTGAATATGTCATCTTCATCTGTAAGATGACGGGCGTCGATCACTTTCAATGTTTTCCAATAAAGACGACCAACACATCGATTGCTGTTTCTCCATGCCATGCGTGCGCCATGCGTAAGCTCATCATTTGTATGATAATAAGTCCCACTTTGCTGAATTTCATTTTTTACCTCTTCAAGTCGATCTTCCAACTTTTCGATCATTTCTAATTCTTGATAACATACTTTTAAAAAGGATTCTGCCTTTAAAAAAATCTCATTGTTTTGGGTTGTCATTTTTTTAAAGTTTAATGATAAAACCTATAGTTTCTCTAAAAGCATTATTTAAAATATCAAGAATTTATTCAAAATAAAAATAAGAACAAATAGGTGTTTTGCCAAGAATAAATATTGAGTTAGTGCATTTATTATTTTTACTTAAAAAAGAGGATCATTTCAAATGTAGAAAAACAATTTTGTGAGATTATAGAAAGTCATTTAGTTAACTGTTTATTTTCATCCAAAACATACTTAAAGGAGTGATGGATTCCCAGCATTTTGTTTTCAATGATATGCCACAAAACATCATAGTCTATGTCAAAATAATTCTGAATGAGATGATGATGGGGTCCTGCTATTTTTTCCATTCATCACGGTTCTAATACCTATTGGATATCTGTAATGGTTTAATGAAATCGTCCCAAACAGTTGTCATATCAGCGTTATACTATAAAATAGAACTTAAAAGTAATTATAATTGGTATAATATGAGCAAGAAAATAATCCTCAACAACCCACAATATTTTATAACACCCAACCATTGCGACTTTCCATCGTTTTCAACATAATGTGTACAAAAATCTTCATCAATTCTTAATTTTAATTTATTATTTTACAATACATTTTTGGTTGACAATCTGCCGCGGGCGGATTTCATTAAAAGGGAACTGGGTGAAAATCCCGGACTATCCCCGTAGCTGTAAGCTCCGACAAAGTTGTTTAATCCTCATGCCACTGTCTTGGACGGGAAGGCTTTAAACAATGGAGCAAGTCAGAAGACCTGCCAGAATAAAAAAATTAGTAACAACGCTTTCGGGTGAAAGGCAATGGTACTGCAAGTTTTCGCTACTTCAGATGGCTCATTCTTTCAGCACTATACCTTTCTTCTGCATTAAAAAATATTGAAACAATTATTAACTATGGACCAAACAGAAGAAATACTATTAAAAGAAAACAAAGACCGCTTTGTTATCCTGCCAATTAACTACCCCAAGATTTGGGAACACTACAAACGTCATGAAGCCAGTTTTTGGACAGCCGAAGAAATTGATTTGAGCAGCGACCAAAAAGATTGGGAAAATTTAAACAATGGCGAACGCCATTTTATCTCCCATGTTTTAGCTTTTTTTGCTGCAAGTGATGGCATCGTAAATGAAAATCTTGCAGTAAACTTTATGAGTGAAGTGCAGTTGCCCGAAGCAAGATGCTTTTATGGCTTTCAAATAATGATGGAAAACATACACAGCGAAACTTATGCTTTGCTGATTGACACTTACATCAAAGACCCACAGGAAAAACACAAGCTCTTTCATGCTATTGACACCGTGCCGGCAGTAAAGAAAAAAGCAGAATGGGCTTTGCGTTGGATCGAAAATGGAAATTTTGCAGAACGACTCGTTGCATTTGCAGCCGTGGAAGGAATATTTTTTAGCGGCAGTTTCTGTTCCATATTCTGGATGAAGAAAAGAGGACTTATGCCTGGGCTTACTTTTAGTAACGAATTAATAAGCCGTGATGAAGGCTTGCATTGTGAGTTTGCCTGTTTGTTATACAGCATGCTTCAAAATAAATTAACTGAAAAACAAGTACAGGATATTATTACCGATGCTGTAGCTATAGAAAAAGAATTTATTACTGAAGCATTGCCAGTTGATTTAATCGGAATGAATGCTAAACTGATGCTCCAATACATTGAATTTGTTGCCGACCGCTGGCTAAATGAGTTGGGATGCACAAAAATTTATAACACCACCAATCCATTTGATTTTATGGAGATGATTTCGCTGCAGGGTAAAACAAATTTCTTTGAAAAAAGAGTTGGCGATTATCAAAAGGCAGGAGTTATGGGTAATAAAGAAACCCAGGTATTTTCAACTGAAGAAGATTTCTAAACCCACTAACAAAAATATACTACACGCATGTTTGTAATAAAAAGAAACGGAAAACAAGAATCAGTAAAATTTGATAAGGTAACTGCAAGAATTGAAAAATTGAGCTACAGTTTAAGCCCGATAGTAAACGCAGTTGATGTTGCAAAGAAAACTATTGAAGGTATTTTTGCAGGTGTACCAACAACAGAGCTGGACAACCTTGCAGCAGAAACAGCAGCATCACTTACTATCACACATCCAGACTATGCAATTCTTGCATCAAGAATTGCAGTAAGCAATCTACATAAGAACACTGTAAAAAGTTTTTCAGTAACCATGCAGAAACTTTACAACTATGTAGATGCGGCAACGCAAAAAAAATTACCGCTCATCGCTGATGATGTGATGCAGATAATTGAAGAACATGCAGAGTTACTGGACAGTACCATTATCTACGACAGGGATTTTGCTTTTGATTATTTTGGTTTTAAAACCTTAGAAAAATCTTACCTCTTAAAAGTTGATGGTAAAATTGTAGAACGACCGCAACACATGTATATGAGGGTAGCCATAGGCATACACAAAGAAGATATTGAGAGTGCCATCAAAACCTATCATTTAATGAGTGAAAGATGGATGACACATGCAACACCCACTTTATTCAATGCAGGTACCCCCAAACCACAAATGAGCAGTTGTTTTCTTTTAACAATGAAAGATGACAGTATTGACGGTATTTACGACACGCTTAAACAAACAGCAAAAATTTCTCAAAGTGCTGGTGGTATTGGTTTAGCAATTCACAATGTAAGAGCAACTGGAAGCTATATTGGCGGCACAAACGGAACGAGCAATGGCATCGTTCCAATGCTTCGTGTTTTTAATGACACTGCTCGATATGTTGATCAGGGTGGTGGAAAACGTAAAGGTGCATTTGCCATTTACTTAGAGCCGTGGCATGCTGATGTATTTGAGTTTTTAGATTTAAGAAAAAATCATGGTAAGGAAGAAATGAGGGCAAGAGATTTATTTTTTGCTTTATGGATTTGCGATTTATTTATGAAACGGGTAGAAGCAAATGGAGAATGGAGTTTGTTTTGTCCAAATGAAGCGCCGGGATTAAGTGATTGTTGGGGAGAAGCATTTGAAACACTTTATACAAAATACGAAGCCGAAGGGAAAGCAAGAAAAACGGTGAAAGCACATGATTTATGGTTTGCTATTTTACAATCGCAAATTGAAACAGGCACACCTTACATGCTTTATAAAGATGCTGCCAACGGCAAAAGCAATCAGCAAAATTTAGGCACCATCAAGAGCAGTAATCTATGTACTGAAATAATGGAATACACTAGCCCTGATGAAGTGGCAGTTTGTAATTTAGCCTCAATGGCGTTGCCACGATTTGTAATTGATGAAAAATTTGACCAGCAAAAATTATATGAAGTAACCTATCAGGCAACAAAAAATCTTAACAAAATAATTGACAACAATTATTACCCGATAGAAGAAGCAAGAACATCAAATATGAAGCACCGACCTATTGGCTTAGGTGTGCAGGGTTTGGCTGATGTATTTATTTTGTTGCGTTTGCCATTTGAAAGTGAGTTAGCAAAAATGCTGAATAAAAATATTTTCGAAACCATCTACTTTGCAGCAATGACCGCCAGTAAAGATTTGGCTAAAGAACAAGGGGCATATCAAACTTTTGCAGGTTCGCCAGTATCTAAAGGTATTTTTCAATTTGATATGTGGGGTGTTACACCAACAGAGCGCTGGGATTGGGCTTCACTAAAAGAAGAAGTAAAACAATTTGGCGTAAGAAACTCTTTATTGGTTGCCCCAATGCCAACTGCATCAACATCACAGATTTTTGGTAACAACGAATGTTTTGAACCATACACTAGTAACATTTACACAAGAAGGGTTTTAAGTGGTGAGTTTATAATTGTAAACAAGCATCTTTTAAAAGAATTAGTCAATTTGGGCTTATGGAATAACAGCATGAAAAACAAAATCATAGCTGCCAACGGTTCTATTCAAAACATTGAAGAAATACCAACCGAAATAAAAGAGTTATACAAAACAGTTTGGGAAATAAAACAACGAAATATTATTGATATGGCTGCAGACAGAGGGGCATACATATGTCAATCACAATCGTTGAATTTATTTGTAGATAATCCCAACGCATCCAAACTCACATCTATGCACTTTTACGCATGGAAGAAAGGTTTAAAAACTGGTATGTATTATTTAAGGACACAAGCCGCCACACAAGCTGTTCAGTTTACAGTAGAGAAGCAAGGCAGCAATGAAATAAATCCTGTAATTCCATCAACAGAAAAAATAAATCAACAATCACAAATCAGTAACGACATAGAGCCAACTGAAACCGATGCACCAAGCTGCAATATGGAAGATGGTTGTATTAGTTGTGGTTCTTAAAAATAAAAAAGCCAGTCAGTTGTGGGTTTCAAGCGATTATAGTGATAAGCAACGTTTGCAATATTTGACATACCCCGACGGGATTTTGTATAATAAGGAAAATAACACCCTTCGAACTCCAAGAGTAAATAGTCTATTCACCGCAATCTCTTATCTGTCCTACATTTCAGCGGAAAATAAAAATGGTCAACCTACACAGATTGACCAAAATTCTCGCTGGGTGGTCC
>CANKLV010000039.1 GCA_947483415.1 Chitinophagaceae bacterium | reverse complement strand
ATTTGTCTTAAAGACTTGATTTCATTAATCTCCATTTTTTACCTCCTTCAATTTATTTAACATCTTAACCGTTTCTGCATCCATCTTAGAAAACCCAAACATTTTATTACCTAAGTCTTTCAAAGAAGCACCAATATGGTACATTTCTTTTTGATCAATAATTAAAAAACGGTCGTGGTTTGTATAAGCATAAGGTTTAGCTCCTCCTAAAAAAAAATTAGATGTTATCACATATTGTGACACCAAGATTTCTATGTCTCCATTGTTTAATTCGAACATAAAGTCTGTAGGAAATTTATCTGTGTTTCTTTTTACACTTTGTTTTAATGAACGTGTTTCTGTTTGGTATAATGTAGCTAAATCCCTATCCAACATAGCCTGTAATCCATGTGTATTTAATATTTTATTTTCTATTGTATCTACTTTTTACTCAATAGCATACTCATTGCCTCTTTGAATTTTTAATAGTTTTTTAATATTGGATATCACATTTTGTGATTTCCAATTATGATTCAATCATCTCGCCCCTCTAGGACTACCCAAATTTGATATCACAATTTGTGATTTCAAGTTTTCGCACTCATCTGCATTTAATTGAAACATAAATTCTTCAGGGAAGCGTTCTATGTTTCTTTTCACTATGAAAGATAAAATCAAAAACACTGAATAAATTTATTTGATGACTTTGTAAAATTTATTTAGTAATTAATAAAAATGCTTCGAAATAATTTGTAGATACTGGTTGTTTAATTACCCAATTAAATTAAACCAACTCTTGTTAGAAAGACATTGTAATGTAGAACTGAAGAAAAAATTGAAATGAAAAATTGTAGTGGTTGCTTTTACTAATTAAAATTCAAAACCTTCCCTTTATCATATAAGAAAAGGTCTTACGTTGCTGTAAAACCTTTTTAATTTCTATTATAAAATAGCTAAAACATAAACTGTAATTGTAAATATTTTATTTTCGGCAATAAAATATTTAAACAGATTTTCATTAAATCAAGTTCAATTAATTTACAGTGAATTGGATTTGATTATCTATATTATTTGCCAAGTCTAAAACTTTTGTAGACTCTTTTACAACTACACCATTAACAAGGATTTTTGCTGTAACTGTTTGAACTATTTGAGGCCCCCCAGTATTAAGATTTCTAACAAGAAAATTAGCAGAAAAAGGGAAACTTGTTGGTGTAAATGTTGTTTTCCACCCTGATGTAACAGCAGGTACAGTAATTGAAATCTCGTCTTTGTTTGTATAAACTACAAATAATGAAACACTAGGATTCGACGCTGTAAATTGGTATTCAACTGTTTTGTTAGTTGAAGTTCCGGGATTGTTTGATGTACAACTTGTTATTACAATGGTAGTTATTACAACCAGAGAATAAAATAAATTTTTCATTTTTTTGAATTTTGATTTTTTTGAATTTCGTGTGTTTTTAAATTATTTACAAATCGCAAAACGAATAAACTTCATGTTTACACAATGAAAGCAATAAATACCCCCCCTACTTCTATTTATTTTGTAAAATTGTTGTTATTAAATCCAAAATTGCTATGCTAAAAAATTAAACTACTTCTGCAGTAATAAACATTATTTATTGTATCAAATAGTTCATTGAAACAACTGCATAATGTTGATTTACTACTGTATTTGTAGGATTAGTACTTTGTGAAACAACTGTTCCATTAACATAAATTTTGGCAGTAACAGTTCCTGGAGCGCTCAAGCCAATACCTTGAGATGTTAATAATATAGCTTGATATGGTCTATTAGGTGTGGTAACATTTAATTGTTTTGACCAAGTTGTACCCGATATAAAACTATAATCAAATTCAGGTGCTTGTGTGCCATTTTCATAAAGAATTGAAGTGAACGCCCCATTTAAAGCAACAACTGGTGATGATGTGATAATTTCATATTTTAAGGTAAAATTACCACTTGTAGAATTTGAATCATTACTACAACTTGCAGTTAGAATAATTAATGTAAAAATAACAAAGATTGATTTGATTTTACTTTTCATGTTTAGTTTTTAAAACAAAAATATTAAAAAAAACCATTCATGTAATCGTACAGAAAGGATAAAACAAACGTTGACTCCCACCATTTACTATAAACCAACATCATAAAAATGCTACTATTCGTTTTTTGACACTAATATCATTTAATCGAACACAGTTATGCTAGAAAATAAATTTGTACTTTTTTTGAAAAATATTTTTTTCTTTTTATGGTAAAAGCTTTTTTCAAACAACATTTATCAGATCAAACTAAAAGGAAGTGAAATCGAATTCATTTATCATCAAAATTAAAATTTCATTTTATTAGAAAGATGGTGTTATAACACTAAATAAAAGAGGAAGTAATTCTAAAATTCTGTTGGATTGAAGGAGTAATTTGCAATGTCAAATACCTCTTGCAATTGATGATATCTAAGATGGAGGTTTCTTAAATTAAAATAAAACCAGTTTTTTTTGTAGATTGAGTTGTTGTAAAAAGTAAGGATTTTTAATAGCCTTTTGTTCCAGCAAATCTATTTGTCTATGTAAAAGTTTTTGTAAGCCAAATTTTAGGTTGTAATAATTATCGGCATACTCAGCTATTTCAATATTATTAAAATCGACCACTAAATCAATATCGCTTTGACTATTAAAATTTTCGTTCAATATAGAACCAAACACATAAAGGGATTTGACCTTGTTTTCCAAACAAAGTTTTTCAATTTCATTTATATGTCTGTCGATTATTAACATGCGAATAAGAAACAATTTACGAAAAAATAAAAAGCAAAAAGCAAAGTTGCAAAAACAAAAAAAGCCGACCTAATGGGACGACTTTTTTCTTTTCGTGAACTGGCTGGGACTCGAACCCAGGACCCATACATTAAAAGTGTATTGCTCTACCAACTGAGCTACCAATTCATTACCCTTTTTTAAGGAGTGCAAAAATAGGGTAATTCATTTATCATTTCAACGTTTTTTAAAACTTTTTTTTATTTTTTTTAAAATGATATTCCAAGGTGGCTTTTTGTTTTACTTTTCTTTTAAATAACGCATTTGAAATTCAATAATTTTTTATTCGCTTTGAATGATAAAGCATTTCTAAATCGTAATTTGCAACATACCCCATTCCAACATTTATGTACACCAATTGATTCTTGAATTTTTCGATTATCATTGTGTGAATCATTTCTGTTTTATAATGGGGTTAGTAAAAAACCCAATTTTTTATTTTGATGAACAATCTATTTTTTAATAATAAAGTCGTTGTGGTTACCGGCGGCACGGATGGAATTGGTAAAGCGCTGATTGAATCTCTAATTTCAAAGAATGCAAAAATTGCCACTTGCGGTAGAAATCAATCCAAACTCGACGATTTAAAAAACCAATACCCAAATGCAAATTTATTATGCTGCAAAGCTGATGTAAGCATTTATAATGATTGCGAAAACTTTATCCAATCTACTCTAAAACATTTTGGGAAAATTGACATCTTAATCAACAACGCTGGCATTTCTATGCGTTCCGAATTGGTTGATTGTGATGTAGATGTTATTAAAAAAGTAATGGACATCAATTTTATGGGTACCGTTTATTGTACCAAATTAGCATTGGCTTCAATTATTGAAAACCAAGGTTCTATCGTAGGCATCTCATCAATTGCAGGCTATCGTGGGCTCCCAGGAAGAAGCGGTTATTCTGCCAGCAAATTTGCACTAAATGGTTGGCTCGAATCCATCAGAACCGAACTTATGGATAAACATGTAAACGTACTATGGGTTTGTCCGGGTTTTACACAAAGCAACATTAGAAACGTAGCCCTAAATGAAAAAGCAGAGGCCCAAGGCGAGAGCCCGCTTGATGAATCTTCATTAATGACGGCTACGGAATGTGCCACTCACATTTTAACTGCCATAGAAAAAAAGAAAAGAACGGTGATTCTTTCTTTTCAAGGAAAGCAAACCATTTTTATAAACAAACTTTTTCCAAAATGGGCCGATACATTAATTCGAAATTTTTTCTATACAAAAGGAAAGCTGGTTAAATAAGCATTGTAGTTGATGAAGTATAAAGTGAAAAGTGAAAAGTGAAAATTAAAAAAATCAATCCGCGATTTTGACTTTTTAATTTTGAATTAATTAATAAAAGATGAATTGATTCAAAACAAGATAATGATTATAAATTCATATTTTTATCGCTCAATTTAGCAAATGCACATTCTTACTTTAATAACTGATATTGGCGAAAAAGATTTTCTAACCGGTTCTATAAAAGGGCAAATGCTTCGTTATCAGCAAGACTTAAACATTGTAGACATTACGCATACCATTCCACCTTTCAACTATCCACAAGCCGCCTACATTTGCAGAAATACCATCAATAATTTTCCTCCTGGAACTTTCCATTTGATACTAGTAAACATATTTGATGAAAAATCAAATCTGTTTATTTTAGTAGAACATAAAGGTCATTTTATTGGTTGCGCTGATAATGGGTTGATTACAATGATACTTGAAGAAGAACCACAAAAAAAGGTGGCATTAGAATTAGATCCGTTATCTCAAAAAAGTACACTTTCTTTTACAAATCTTTTCGCCAAAGCAATATTTGAATTATCCAATGGAAAAACGATAGAAGAAATTGGCAACACTGAAATCGAAATTAAATCCAAACATCCATTGAAACCAACTACAAGCGACGATTGGATAGAAGGACAAATTATTTTCATTGATAACTTTGAAAACGTAATCATCAACATCAGTAAAATAGATTTTGAAACCAATCGAAAAGGACGAAATTTTTCTATTGTTTTCAAGCGCGATGAAATCATCGAAAAAATAAGCACTACATATTCTGATGTAAATGAAGGCGAGAAACTGGCTTTTTTTAATTCGGCCGGTTATCTTGAAATAGCCGTCAATAAAGGAAATGCTGCTGGACTATTTGGATTGCAAGGTTATGGCGAAAATCAATATCTGAGCAATAGACTTTTTTACCAAACCGTAAAAGTTTTCTTTCATTAATTCAACATTTTCATCCAGCTATTAATCGAATTTAATGATATTAAAAAGCATAACAGAGCTACTTAAGAAACCAACTCGAATCGTTTCATTGGTTCCATCTCAAACAGAGCTCTTTCATTTTCTCGAACTTGAATTAGAAACCATTGGCATTACAAAATTCTGTGTCCATCCTACATCATGGCATCGAGAAAAAGTGAAAATTGGCGGTACAAAAAACTTGGATATTGAAAAAATTATATCCCTTGAACCCGATTTAATCATTGCCAACAAAGAAGAAAATGTAAAAGAACAGGTTGAAAAATTGGCAAATGGTTTTAATGTCTGGGTAACCGATGTGAATAATTTAGATGATGCCATTCAAATGATTAAAGATATTGGTTCTATTACAAAAAAAGAATCCAAAGCAAGCACATTAATCCAATCCATCAAAAATGAATTTTTACGAAATCAACATCATTTAAATACTTTAAAAAATGTTGTTTACTTAATTTGGAAAGATCCATACATGACCATAGGCGGAGATACTTTTATTAGTAATATGCTCCTACAAGCTGGATATAAAAATATTTTCGACCATACATTAAGATATCCAGAAGTATCCGTTGAATTGTTGCAAGACCTGAAACCAGAATACATTTTTTTATCAAGCGAGCCCTACCCTTTTTCAAACAAACATTTGGAAGAATTGAAATCAGCATTGCCTGATTCTAAAATAATTTTGGTTAATGGCGAAATGTTTAGTTGGTACGGACCACGATTATTGCAAGCAGCTAACTATTTTAACCAACTTCATTTAAAAATATAAAAATCAAACTATGTTTTTAAAAAACGTTTCGATTACTTATTTTTGCAAAAATAAATTTTATGGCAACAAACATTATTGAATTATTGGGAAAGGATGCAGATCATCTTTTAAATCACGTTTGCACAACTATTCCTAAAGAACAAATTCACCTTCCATCTCCATCTCATATTGATGATATTTGGATGAATAGCAATAGAAGCAACCAAACTTTAAATAGTCTTCAAGGATTATTAAATCATGGTCGTTTGGGTGGCACAGGATACGTTTCCATTTTACCAGTAGATCAAGGTATAGAACATAGTGCAGGCGCATCTTTTGCTCCAAATCCTGCATATTTCGATCCTGAAAATATCGTAAAATTAGCTATTGAAGGTGGTTGTAGTGGTGTTGCCTCAACATTTGGCGTTCTTGGCATTGTTAGCAGAAAATATGCACACAAAATTCCAATGATGGTTAAAATAAACCATAATGAATTTTTAAGCATGCCTAATAAATTCGACCAAATCATGTTTGGACAAATTAAATCGGCATGGAACATGGGTGCAACTTCAGTAGGCGCAACCATTTATTGGGGTAGCGATAACAGTACCAGACAATTACAAGAAGTAGCAACAGCCTTTGAAATGGCACATGAATTGGGTATGGCTACTGTATTGTGGTGCTACACCAGGAACAATGGATTTAAAGTTGATGGCGTTGATTATCATACTTCAGCTGATTTAACCGGACAAGCCAATCATTTGGGTGTAACATTACAAGCAGATATCATTAAACAAAAAATGCCAACCAATAATGGTGGATATCTTGCTACAAAGCATGGTAAAACATCTCCATTGGTTTATAGTAATCTTACTACTGATCATCCAATTGATTTAACCCGTTATCAAGTAGCCAATTGCTATATGGGCCGTGTAGGCTTAATCAATAGCGGCGGCGAAAGCAAAGGTGCTTCAGATATGGCTGAATCAGTAACTACCGCAGTTGTAAATAAAAGAGCTGGTGGAATGGGATTAATATTAGGTAGAAAAGCTTTTCAACGTCCACTAAAAGAAGGAATTGATTTATTAAATGCAATACAAGATGTTTATTTAGATGACAGCATTACCATTGCCTAATTAATATTAAGAAAAATACACAAACAAAAAACCCTTTCTCTTGGCATTTACCAATTGAGAGGGTTTTTAATTAATTAGAAATTTAACCCTTAATTTTGACAGAAGTTTATCAAAAATTGATATTTTTTTTGGTAGCTTAAACCCATTTCAGAAAAATAAAAATATTTGAAAATGAAATTTGAAGATGATATTGACGCTCGACTTTCTGGAGAGGAAATTGTATCAAATGCAGAAAAAAGCAATTGGTTTAAAAGAAAAAAACAAGGTATTCTTACTTCAACAAAAGACAAAAAAGATGCTCCTGAAGGATTATGGGCAAAATGTCCTTCTTGTAATTATATAGAAACCATCGACGATCTTGAAGAAAACAAATATGTATGTGGTAAGTGCGATCACCATCATAGAATTGGAAGTGATGAATATTTTCATATTTTGTTTGACGAAAACATTTACATTGAATTATTTGCAGGTATTATTTCAAAAGACTACCTGGGATTTGTAGATTTAAAACCTTACCAAACCCGACTTGAAGAAACCTATGCCAAAACCGATATTCATGATTCAATTACGGTAGCTCATGGAAAAATCGAAGGCAAAGATTTTGTAATCGCTTGTATGGACTTCGAATTCATTGGGGGAAGTTTGGGCAGTGTAATGGGTGAAAAAATATCTAGGGCTTGCGATTATTGTATAGAACATAGAATACCATTCATGATTATTAATAAAAGTGGTGGTGCAAGAATGATGGAAAGTGCCTTTTCTTTAATGCAACTTGCAAAAACGTCCGGGAAATTAACGCAATTAAGCAATGCAAAAGTTCCATATATTTCATTATGTACCGATCCTACTTTTGGTGGTACAACGGCTTCCTTTGCCATGTTGGGAGACATCATTTGTGCTGAACCCAATGCATTAATTGGATTTGCTGGACCTCGTGTAATCAAAGAAACCATTAAAAAAGATTTACCAGAAGGTTTTCAAAGAAGCGAGTTCTTATTGGAACATGGCTTTTTAGATTTCATAGTACATAGAAAATATATGAAACAAAAATTATCGACCATTTTAGAACTATTCCTTAGATAAGGATACAAATAATTCTATTTCATTTAAATCTATATTTGATTAAATAGTTATTTGTAATACATATACTACATAATTCAAATTGTTAATAAAAAATTAACATTAAAAATGTTTTTTTTGAAAAAAGCATTTACATTTACGTCAGTTTTCATAGGGTACGGATTAAAAACGAACCGGGGTTTCTACCCTGGTTTTCTTTTTTTAAGTACTGCCTTGCAATGCTAAATTGCAAAAGAAGTCAAACAAAAAACCCTTAAGATATTATAATTATCTCCTTATTTAATTCGGGATTAAACTAAACTTTGTATTTAGTACCGAATGGAGATATCTTTAATGGCCCAATAAAATTGTCCCAAACTGATACCACATCGGCATTATACCAAAATATTTGAACACTTTTTATTAATCAAATTCGTATAACTTTACAAAAAACGAATATTGGAATTTTTAAATCGCAAGGCACATTTTGAATATTTTTTTGAAGCTACTTACAGTGCTGGAATGGTGTTGGCTGGAACGGAGATAAAATCATTACGAGCTGGAAAATTAAGTTTTAATGACAGTTATTGCATTTTCCACCAAGGCGAATTGTTTGTAAAAAGCTTACATATTTCCGAATATGCCTTTGGCACTTATATCAATCATGAGCCCTTACAGGAACGGAAACTATTATTAAACAAAAAAGAATTAAAAAAATTAGAGTCTAAAATTCAGGAGAAGGGTTACAGCATCATTCCTATTCGAATATTTTTTAGTGAAAAGGGTTTGGCAAAAATTGAAATTGGAGTGGGAAAAGGAAAAAAGCATTTCGATAAACGCAATACCATAAAGGAACGTGAATCGGATCGAGAGATCAAAAGGAAATATGGGGTTTAAATATTGATGGTGAACTAGTAATAACTCAGTTTTATAGAAAACCGTTTAAACCGTAGTTTAATTAATATCCTTTTTAGCACTCACTCAAACTTATTGGAATATGAATGGCAAGTCCTCCATCAGAAGTTTCTTTATATTTCGTATTCATATCTAACGCCGTATCCCACATGGTTTTAATCACGCCATCTAGACTAACTTTTGCAAAATCGGGTGTGCTTTGAAGCGCCAATTGTGAGGCGGTTATTGCTTTGATGGCACCCATTGTATTTCTTTCTATACAAGGAATTTGAACCAATCCTTTTATAGGATCGCAGGTTAACCCCAAATGATGTTCCATGGCAATTTCTGCAGCCATTAATACTTGACGTTGTGTACCGCCCATGCATTCCGTTAAAGCAGCTGCAGCCATTGCACTACTCACCCCTATTTCTGCCTGACAACCACCCATTGCAGCAGATATGGTTGCGCCCTTTTTAAAGATGCTGCCAATTTCTGAAGCCGTTAATAAAAATTGACTAATTTTCTGTTCATCATTCCCTTTACAAAAAGCAATATAGTACATCAATACTGCAGGTATAACACCAGCCGCTCCATTTGTTGGCGCCGTTACTACCCTTCCAAATGAAGCATTTTCTTCATTTACGGCTAATGCAAAACAACTCACCCAATCTAAAATATAACTAAACTCATTTCCTCCTTTTTGAATCAAGTCCAACCAAGAAGCAAAATCTGTATAACCAGCGTTTCCAACCAACTTTTTATTTAAATCGAAAGCGCGTCTTTTTACATTTAATCCTCCAGGCAAATGACCAGTTGTATGACAACCCTTATGAATACAAGCTTTCATGGTTTCCCATATTTGTAAAATCCCTTTTTTTGTATCCTTTTCTGATCGCCAAGCAGATTCATTCTCTAATACAATATCGCTAATGTTTAACCCAGTTTTACGACACCAATGTAAAAGCTCATCAGCCGTATTTGTAGGAAAAGACAATTCTACTTGTTGATTAGAGTGTAACATATCTCCTTCTTTTACTACAAAACCTCCACCTATAGAAAAATAGGTAAATGAAAGATGGTCTTGCTTTAAACTAACTAAAAATGAAAGTGCATTAGGATGAAATGGAAGTGTTTCTTGAACCAAGAATTCTATATCTAGAGAAGGCTCAAAACTAATTTCATTGGTATTACCTAAATTGATTTTTTTTTCTGCAGCGATTGAAGTGATTATTCCACTAATCGAATCTACATTAATTGTTACAGGATCTGCGTTCATCAAACCCAATTGTACAGCAATATCTGTTCCATGTCCGATGCCTGTTTTGGCTAATGACCCGTATAATAATACTTTGATGCCAATAACCTCATTCAACTTTCCAAGCAATTCCAATTCTTTCAACATTCGTTGTGCCGCACGCCAAGGACCGAGCGTGTGACTGCTACTTGGCCCAATACCAATTTTAAAAATATCGAATATGGAAATCGGTTCGTGATTCAAAATAGAATAATTTTATTGAACTGCTTTTAAAGACATTTCAAATTTTATATAAGAATTTGCAGGCAAAATAATGTTGCCCAATTGATCTCTTTGTTCATTTACTCCATAAGCCAATGAAGGTGGGATGTACATGGTAATTGATCCCCCAGCTTTAACCAATGGCATTACTTTTTGAACGCCAGTAATCAATGTACCCAGCGTAAAAGAAATACCCGTATCGTCTAGATAACTATCAAAAGCGTTTCCATATCCAAATCTGTAGGCGCTATAATTTACCAACATGGCGCTACATAAATCAGGATTTGCACCAGTTCCTTCGCTTGTGATTTTATAAAAAACACCACTGGAATGCTGTGTTAGATCGGTTATATTATTGCTCGTAAAAAAAGATTGCATGTAAGCAATTTCACTAGTTGAAGCCACATACTGTTGATCTCTATACCCACATTCTACTTCTTTAAAACAAGATCCTAGAATTGTTGAAAGCATCAATAAAATTCCTAAAACTTTAATTTTCATTTTTCTTATTTTTTTCTTTTAAATAATTTTCAAGTTGTTTTTTATCTTCTTCTGTTGTTTCACTAAATTCTCCAATACCAGATGATTGCATCCTGTCGTAAAATGTAGTTGTTTCAAGATACTTTTTTTGTTTGGCATTCAATTCATTAAATAACTGTTCGTCCATTTCCCATTTGAAATGCATCTTAAAATACGCAAAAAAAAGAACGGATAAAAATAAACCAATGATTATAGCAACCACAGATGAATTGGCACGTTGCGAAATTTTTGTGTACCATTCTGGTGAAAAAAAATATACAGCCACTAATGATAAAAATAAAGAACCTCCAAAAATCAAAGCGATAGGAAGACCTCTTTTAAACTTACTTAACGTAGTACTGTAAGGTATTCTTACTTTTTCCCAATGTGATATAAATCTTTGTTCAGAATCGGATAGCATAACGTAAAAATAGTTGAATTTGTTTAAAACTTCGAATAAGTAAACTATATTGCAATTATCTGAATTTTAAAAATGAATTTTCAATAGCCAAGCAGGAAAATCCTTTTTTTAAAGTATGATTTAATTGTCATTATTTTTTTAATAATCTTACAATCATGAAAATCGAACAGTTAATCTTTTCTTTTTTTATCCAAAACAAAAAATTCTCATTGCAGGGCATTGGTAGTTTTTATTTGGTTGCAGAACCGGTTGCTTCAAAAGATGAGACGCAAAATTTTATCTTCCTTGAAAATAGTATTGAATTTAAATCAGATAAGAACACAGAACAGGATGAATTGTTGATTCAATACATCTCAGAAATCACAAAAAAAATAAAACCACTTGCAACATCAGATTTAGAATCTTTTACAATGTTGAATAAGCAGTTTTCAAATTTAGGTAAACCAATTTTATTAGAAGGAATTGGAAGTTTATCGAAAAAAAATACTGGTATTTATGAGTTTACACAAGTCAATAAAGTTGTCATACAACTGGAAACCCCGTCTGATTTCGAAACAAAAAAACAATCAGAACTAGAAAATGAAAAAACGCACAAAAAAAGCAATGGTTTTAATTATTTATTAATAACTGTAATGATCATTGTTGTTGCACTCTTGCTGTATTTTATTCTACAAAAACCATCAAATTCTATTCAACAAGACAAATTAGACAACCCAGCAGTAATTGAAAAAATAGATACCCTAAATAGTATAAACGATTCGGTTGTTAAATCTAACTTAGATCCAAATTTATACATCAAGAATTTTAAGATAATTGTTCGTAATTATAACAGTTTGCGTAAAGCAGAAAAGGGATTGAAATCATTGTCCAAAAAGAGTTATGGAAAAAACTTAATGATGTACACGAAGGATTCAGTT
>CANKLV010000038.1 GCA_947483415.1 Chitinophagaceae bacterium | reverse complement strand
GTAAAAATATGGTCTGGAGCCCTTGCTGTTCCTGCGTTATAACTTACTGTAACCTCCCATGGAATGGGCAAAATAACCAATCGAGCATCACTTTCTGAAAAAGGGAGTCCGAAAATATTATTATTGGGATTACCAACGGAATTGGGGTCGAAAGCGGAAAGATCTGCCATGATATTGATTTGAAAAATTCGGAACAAAGATAATTGAACAATTTTTTATCCGTTAAAAAAAATGAACAATATAATACTCTATTTGTTTTAATTACCTTTGAACCCGAAAATGACCGAAAAGCATCTTTAGATAGAATACGATATTTAATACAAAGGCTTTTCAAATTCAAAATTCAAAAGTAAAAAGTAAAAAAACTAAATCTACATTTTGTAATCGCCACAATGGAATGCACAATTTTTGATTTTTAACTTTTGACTTTAACTTAAATATCATCTCATGAAACGTACACACATCATCATTTTAATTGGCATTGTTGCTTTAATTATTGGACTATTGGTTTTTTCTGTTGATTTTTCAACTTATGACACCATTAATTCTGCAAAGAAAAAGCAAGGAAAGTTTGTGCATTTAATTGCCAAACTGGATAAGTCGGAGCCAATAACTTACGATCCAATTAAAAATCCCAATTACTTGTCTTTTTATGCAGTTGATAGTTTGGGTGGGAAAACGCAAGTTATATACCACAACAGCAAACCTGGCGATTTGGAAAAAAGTGAGCGTATTGTGTTAAAAGGAAAAATGGAAGCCGATCATTTCGAGTGTCAGGATATTCTTTTGAAATGTCCGAGCAAGTATAAAGACGACAAAAAAATGCTTGAAAAAGAAATGGAAGATCAAACAACAAAAAACTAGTTTAATTAAAAAATTGCAATGATAAAATTCGAAGGAGAGCATTTATTACCTGGACAAATTGGACATTTTTTTATACTATTAGCATTGATGTCTTCGCTGGTTTCGTTGATATCATATGGTGTAGCATTGACAAAAGCAGATTTATCTCAAAAAAACGATTGGCTGAAGTTTGGAAAAATTAATTTCATCATCCATTTTGTAAGCATCATTGCTGTTTTTTCAACTATCTTCTTCATTTGTTATAATCATTATTTCGAGTACATGTATGCCTACAAGCATGCTTCAAAAGAATTAGAATCTAAGTTTCTATTGTCATGTATTTGGGAAGGGCAAGAAGGTAGTTTTTTACTTTGGGCAATTTGGCATGCTGTGTTGGGAACATTTGTGATTTTCAATAAAAAAGAAGGACATCATACCATTTGGAAAGCCCCCATTATGTCGGTAATTAGTTTGGCTCAGCTTTTTTTAATGTTCATGATTTTAGGTATTTATTTCTTTGGAGTTCGAATTGGAAACAGTCCATTTACATTAACTAGAAATGAAATCATCGCCCCTATTTTTTCTCAACCCAACTATTTAACTTTTATTAAAGATGGAATGGGTTTAAATGTTTTGCTCCGAAATTATTGGATGGTCATACACCCGCCTATTTTATTTTTGGGATTTGCTTCAACAATAATTCCATTTGGATTTGCTTATGCTGGATTACAAACAAAACGTTTTGGAGAATGGGTAAAGCCTGCGATGCCCTGGGTTTTAATGAGTGCTTGTATTTTAGGAGTTGGCATTATGATGGGTGGCAAATGGGCTTATGAATCATTAAGTTTTGGTGGATATTGGGCTTGGGATCCTGTAGAAAATGCTTCATTAGTGCCATGGTTAATTTTAATTGCCGGAATACATACCATGCTTATATATAATGCAACCGGTCGATCATTAAGGGCAAGTTATTTGTTTGCCATGCTCACTTTTATTTTTGTTTTATACTCTACTTTTTTAACCCGTACTGGTATACTTGGTGATACTTCAGTTCATGCATTTACAGAAGCGGGAAAAGCCATCAACATTATGATTGGCTTGTATGTTCTTTCATTTGCAGTACCCATATTTATTTTATTTATTAAGCATTATAAAAACATTCCAGCAATTCATACTGAAGAAGAAACCAACTCAAGGGAATTTTACATGTTTATTGGATCGCTGATTCTTTTCTTGTCTGCATTGTTCATCATTTTAATTACTTCAATTCCTGTTTATAGCAAAACGCCTTTATTAAAAGACTTAATCATCAGCATTCATAAAGGACCATTGGCAATGCCGGAAGATGCAGAATTTTTGTATAACAAGGTGATGATTATGGTGTCGATAATCATCGGTCTATTAACTGCTGGAACACAATATTTAAAATACAAAAACACCAGTCGTAAATATCTAATAGACAAGATTAAATTCCCAATAATTGTATCAATTGCAGTAGCCACTTTAATATTTATTATCTATCCAGTTCATTATAACAAACACGGATTAGGATTTCTAATAGCCATATATATTGCACTTTTTGTGTCAATTTATGCCGCAATATCCAATGCGATGTATATTTCATTGGTATTAAAAAACAATCTAAAACCAGCAGGGGCTTCCATTGCCCATTTTGGATTCGCATTAATGATTATTGGCATGTTGATTTCGAGCAGTAATAAATTGATAATCAGTGATAGCAAAGTCAATGGTATAAACGTTCCAATTGGAAAAGACCCAATGACGAAAAAAGAAGAAGATCCCACAGAAAATCTAACCTTAATTAGAGAAGTTCCAACCAAAATGGGCGAATACCAAGTTTCGTATTTAAAAGATTCGAGCGGTCACGAAAAAGGCAGAAGTTTTTACCTTTTAAATTTCGAAAAAAAGGACAAAACAGTATCTAAAGTAGAAGAACGATTTGTATTAAAGCCAGATGTCTATTTAATGAAGGACAACAACATGAGCAGTAATCCTGACACGAAATCTTATCTAACAAAAGACATCTTTACCTACATTTCATTTGCGATAAATAAAGAAAAAAATGAGGACACCGCTCAATTTAAAATCATAGAAATTGGCGAAGGAGAAAAAAGTTATTACAGCAATGGATATTTCGAATTGAAAAAAGTAGAAAAAAATCCAGCCAATTCGAAATACAAATTTGGAGAAAACGATATTGCACTTCAAGCCGAAATACAATTTGTAAGTAAAGACAGCATGCATTTTGATGCTTATCCGATGATTATCGCAGACAGTTTGGGGATATTGCAAATTGACGATACAGTTTATGCACAAAATTTGTTTGTAAAATTTGCTGGGGTAAGTGATAACCATAAAATAAAAATCGGGATTAAAGAATCTGAGCAGTTGATAGACTTCGTTACCGTGAAATCATACGTTTTCCCATACATCAATTTAGTTTGGCTGGGATTGATTATTATGGCAATGGGCTTATTAATGAGTGCGGTTTTCCGAACCAAATTCTCGAATCGCTTATCTGGCATTATTTTATTGTTGGCATTTATTGGATTGTTTTATATGTTTTTGCTTGCGAATTAAGTGTTATTCGTTTTTTGTTTCTCGCAAAGCTTGCAAAGGAGCAAAAGCCCCCAACCCCAACCCTTCCCCCAAAAGGTAAAGGGAGCGAAACATCGTAAAGTTTAAAATGTACAAACGAAAATTAATTCCAACTTTTTGAAATTATTGAACTCATTGAGCCTCTTGAACTTTTATTGACACGATCACACAGGCACAAAGATTTTTCTACAAGAATCAGTTTATTTATGGAAAGCATTTCCAGCTTCTTCCTTGGGGGATCGAGGGGGCTGACTTCTCCTTCAAAATATTTGTTTTAACATTTACAACAAAAAAAATCGGGTTACAAAACCAATAAAATGGTATAAAATTATCAACCAAAGTTGTACATTTAACCATGCGATTTACAAAAACCAATTGCAATTTTATCAAACTTGTATTTTTTGTTGGATTCTTCATTTCGATTAATTCGGCAAAAGCGCAGTTTAATAAAAACCTCGACACCATAAAACTAACCGCCATTATTTACAATGGCGATACTATTTCCTGCACTACGATTTCAAATATTTATATCCAATGTAAACTAACGTTTGCCCAAAGAGAAGCGCTAGCAAAATACAACCGACTTCGAAACGCAGTATACGTTACATATCCTTATGCGCGTAAATCGGGAGTTATTTTAAACGAATTGAATAAGCAATTATCGGTTTTGACAGATAAGCGGTCACGGAAAAAATGCATCAAATCTAAAGAAAAGGAATTGAAAAAAGAGTTCACTACCCCACTCACAAACTTATCGATATATCAAGGGAAAGTATTAATGAAATTAATCAATAGAGAAACAGGTAATAGCTGTTATGAAATCATAAAAGAATATCAAGGTGGTCTAGCTGCGGGTGTATATCAAACAGTTGCATTTTTCTTCAATAGTAGTCTGAAGCAAGCTTATGAACCAAAGGATGAAGATATTGTAATTGAAAAAATTGTTCAAGAGGTACAAAGAATGTACGGTTATCCAGAAATTGCGCTAAATCCTTCCCTGTAATATTTCCTCACAAATACTTCACAAACGTTAAACATAAGTTTTATTATTGGTTATTAAGGTTTAAATTGCTCATTATTAACATTCAAAAAATAAAAAGTAAACAATTTTTAATTTTGAATGTTTAAAATATTGTAAATCAACAAAAATGAAAATAGACATTCTTGCAATTGGTGCTCACCCAGATGATGTTGAATTGAGTTGTGCGGGAACATTGATTGTAGAGAAATTAAATGGTAAAAGAGTTGGGGTAATTGACCTTACAGCTGGCGAATTGGGATCACGTGGAGACACTGAAACGAGGAAGTTAGAGGCTGCTGCATCATCAGGAATATTGGGGTTGGATGTGCGTGAAAATCTCTATTTACAGGATGGTTTTTTTATCAATGATGAACAATCTCAAAGAAAATTAATTACTGCCATTCGCAAATATCAACCTGAAATCATTTTATGCAACGCGCCAGAAGATCGGCATCCCGATCATGGAAGAGCTGCCCAATTGGTTTCGGATGCTTCATTTTTATCGGGCTTGGTAAAAATAGAAACCGAGTTTAATGGCGAATTACAAACACCTTGGCGCCCAAAATACGTATTTCATTATATTCAGGACCGGCATTTGGAACCGGATTTTCTAGTAGATATTACTTCCTCTTTTGATAAAAAAATGGAATCAATACTGGCGTATAAAACACAATTTTACAACAAAGAAATAGAAGGCATAGAGACCTATATTTCAAACCCTGATTTCCTTGAAATTCTCAAAACCAACAACAAGTTGTTGGGTAAAAGAATTGGGGTTAGATTTGCAGAAGGTTTTATTTCAAAGAAAAATATTGGCATTCATAATTTTGATGCATTCATACAAAAAACAACCTAATTAAAATGGCTACTCCAAAATTCAAAAACAATACTGGAACTACTTTTCATCAAGAATTAAAAAAAAGGGTACAAGCATATTTTACAGAAAATAAACTTAAACCAACTGGCGATTTCTCACTTTATTTCAAGGCGATATTGTTTTGGAGCAGCTATGTTGCGCTGTATGTTCATCTCGTGTTTTTTACGCCTCCAAATTGGGTAGCCATTATTGAGTGTGTAATTATGGGCGGATTAACCGCTGCTATTGGATTTAATGTGATGCACGATGGCGGACATGGTAGTTTTAGTGATAATAAATTTGTGAATAAAATTGCAGCATTCTCAGTAAATGGCTTAGGCGCAAGTATGTTGATGTGGAGTAATAAACACAATATCGTTCACCATACCTACACTAATATTGATGGCGTTGATGACGATATTGAAATCAAACCTTTATTAAGAATGTGTCCAACACAGAAAAAATATGTTGCGCATAAATTTCAACACGTTTATGTTTGGTTTTTGTACTGTTTATTGTTGATTATTTGGATTTTTGCTACTGATTACGTGAAGTATTTTAGAAAAAAAGTAGGAACTGTGCCTTTGAAAAAATTTAGTGCATTTGACCATTTCGCTTTTTGGCTAGCAAAAATATTTTACTATAGCATCATGATTGTACTTCCTATTTACATGCTAGGTTTTACAAAATGGATTGTTGGATTTTTAGCTTTAAGTATGTTTGCTGGTTTTGTATTAAGTATCGTATTCCAATTGGCTCATACCGTTGAAGAAACCTCTTTCCCTATTCCTGCTGATAATAACAGCATTGAAAACGAATGGGCAATCCATCAAATTGAAACTACAGCAAACTTTGCAACAAAAAACAAAGTTATTTGCTGGTTGGTAGGTGGCTTAAACTTTCAAATTGAGCATCATTTATTCCCTAAAATTTCGCACATACATTACCCTGAAATCAGCAAGATTATTAAAAAAACTTGTGAAGAGTTTGATGTTAAATACATTGAATTTCGCAGAATGAGAGATGCTGTTATTTCACATACGATGCATCTTAAAAGAATGGGAAACGCCTAATTTTCATCTTTATTAAACGAAAATCAGCATTGATTCGTCTTGTATTGTCATTTTTTTTGAGCTTTGGTATTTGTTGTATCAATGCAAAAGCACAATTTCATACAACTCGAAATTTAGAACGCATTAATTGTGTTTCCTACAATAAATATTATGCTACAGCCATTCCTATTTCTTTAATAGTTACAGGTGTTATTTTATCCAATAGTAAATTCAAAATAAACCTACAAAAAGATATAGTTGGAAATTCCAAAACCAAAGTTGACAACTATTTACAAATTGCCCCAGCTGGAATAACTATTGGATTGGAAGCTTTGGGTATAAAAGGAGCGCATAAACCCCTTCAAACGACATTGATTTTCACCATGTCTAATGTAATTTTAAATTCAATTGTACATCCATTAAAACAGATCACAAAAGTTAAGCGCCCAGACAATAGTGATTTCAAGTCTTTCCCCTCAGGACATACAACGGAAGCATTTGCAGCAGCAGAATTAATGCGAATCGAATTTAAAGAATATAACCCTTTGTTGAGTTATGCAGGATA
Source organism: Chitinophagaceae bacterium (assembly GCA_947483415.1). Classification (GTDB taxonomy): domain Bacteria; phylum Bacteroidota; class Bacteroidia; order Chitinophagales; family Chitinophagaceae; genus Ferruginibacter. Next base: position 5,677 of record CANKLV010000038.1, on the reverse strand, counting down.
TTTAGTGGCTGGCGCAACAGGATTCTTAAGAATGTACAACAATAAACATTGGATTAGTGATGTGCTTGCAGCTGCCGGAATTGGTATTGGCTCTTCGAAATTGGCCTTATTGATTTTTGAAGAAATTGTAGATCATCGAAGATTCAAAAAGTACATCAAAGGCAATTCTATGTTAGTACCGAGTTATCAGCAAAACCAAATTTGTATAAATTGGATAAAATGTTTGTAACCCAGATTTTTCAGTTGAAATCTATTACAAGAAAAAAAATGCTTCAAATACTTGCGTTTGCTTGATTCTTTGATCTTATCATATGTCAATATGTTCTCGACCAAAAAATCGGCTCAAACACTCGTCTTTATTGCCTTTTTTCCTTTCATTACGACTCCAACTGCAAAATCCGGGTTTAAACTAATTAAAATTTACTTTTTTTATATAATTCCAATCAATAGTTAATAACGTAAATTTGCCTCCACAACTTTTAATATTATGAGTGAAGAAAAAAGCCTGAATTTTATTGAAGAAATTATAGAAGCGGACTTGGCATCCAATAAATACGCGAGCATTTCAACTCGTTTTCCACCAGAGCCAAACGGTTATTTACATATAGGACATTCGAAAGCCATTTGCTTAAATTTTGGTTTAGCTGCTAAATATGGCGGCACTACTAATCTACGTTTCGACGATACAAATCCGGTTACAGAAGATACAGAATATGTAGAAAGCATAAAAGCAGATATTAAATGGTTGGGTTTTAATTGGAACAATGAATTGTATGCATCTGATTATTTTGATACGCTTTACGCATTTGCATTAGAACTTATTGAAAAGGGTTTGGCTTATGTAGATGATAGTACTTCAGAAGAAATAGCCATACTTAAAGGCACCCCTACTGAACCTGGAAAACCATCTGAGTTTAGAAGCCGAAGCATAGAAGAAAATCGCACGCTTTTTACTGAAATGAAAAATGGCCTTTATAAAGATGGTGAAAAAGTACTTCGTGCAAAAATAGACATGGCGCATACCAATATGTTGATGCGTGATCCAATCATATACCGAATAAAGCACGCGCATCATCACCGCACCACAAACAAATGGTGCATCTACCCTATGTATGATTTTGCACATGGACAAAGTGATAGTATTGAGAAAATCACACATTCTATTTGCACATTAGAATTTATTCCACACCGCGAATTATATGAATGGTTTATAGAAAAGCTGAATATTTTTCCATCTCGACAATACGAAATGGCACGTTTAAATATGACCTACACAGTAATGAGTAAACGAAAGCTACTACAATTGGTAAATGAAGAATTTGTAAATGGCTGGGACGATCCTAGAATGCCTACCATCAGTGGATTAAGAAGAAAAGGATATACGCCGTTAAGTATCCGTAATTTCTGCGAAAAAATTGGCGTAGCAAGAAGAGAAAACATGATAGATCTTAGTTTGCTTGAATTTTGTTTGCGTGAAGATTTAAATGTTACTGCTAAACGCGTAATGGCAGTATTGGATCCAATCAAATTAATCATCACCAACTATGATGCAGAAAAATCAGAAGAATTAATTGCTGAAAACGGACCGGATGAAACAATGGGCAACAGATCAATTCCATTCAGCAATACACTTTGGATAGAAAGAGAAGATTTCATGGAAGTGCCTGCAAAAAAATGGTTTCGATTGGCAAAAGGTTCTGTAGTAAGATTAAAAAATGCGTATATCGTAAAATGCGAATCATTTGAAAAAAATGATAACGGCGATATTTCAACAATATATTGCACCTATTATCCAGAAAGTAAAAGCGGAAATGACACCAGCGGAATTGCTGTAAAAGGCACCATACATTGGTTAAGCGCTGCGCATGCTGCAACAGCAGAAATTAGATTATTCGACCGATTGTTTAAAGTTGAAAACCCATCTGCGGAAGAAGGTGATTTCAAATCATTTATAAATCCTGATTCATTAACGATAATATCAAAGGCATATATTGAACCATCGCTTACTAAAGCTGATTTAGAAGAAAGATTTCAGTTTATTAGAAAAGGATATTTTTGTTTGGATAAGGATTCTACACCAGAAAAATTGGTTTTTAATAGAACGGTAACATTAAAAGACACTTGGGGTAAAATTGCTGATTGATTTTAAATAAATATAGATTTTACATTTGAAATTTATCACAATACGAATATCATGTAAAACATGGCATTCCATCGGAGCCACAAATATGTCGCTCCGATGGAGCTACAAAATTGTTCTATAAATATTATTTTTTCTTCAATTTCATATCTGGCAAAAGCGCAATCACAAACGACAATATGGTTAATGCAACCAACGCGTATATACCAGGTTGCTTTACAGGAGAATATGCATTATAAGACGATGTAAATAAATGATAGGTTTTTAAAGCATAAGCCATAATAATTCCTGCAAAAAATAAATGGGTGAATTTTGCCCAAACTTTTGGGATAAACATCAATACCACACAAATCAAGGAGAAAATAATAAAATATTTACCGGGCTTCCCATAAACATTATTTTGAGAAAAAAATCCATTGAAATAAACATTTAAATCCGCATGGTAAGTCCAAGGCATAAAGCAAACGCCAATCAACATCATGTAAACTATTAAGCCAACCCATTTGCTATACTTCATAAAATTATTGATTAAAAAAATGCCTGAACGGTTTCATCCAATCAGGCATTTTAGGTGAGGTCCCTAGCGGATTCGAACCGCTGTAGAAGCTTTTGCAGAGCTTTGCCTAAGCCACTCGGCCAAAGGACCATTGAAAGTGTTTTATTAATTTTATTTAATGCCACAAAATAAGGTATTTTTATTCATAAATTAAAATTGAAAACATCAAATTTTGTAGTTATCAAAAAATAAAATTTATTCAGCATTAAAAAATAGAATAAATTTCTTTTTTTATTGTAAAAAACTAAAAAATATGCGACAAATTGAATCGTCAGAATTAATCATTAATAATAGAGGTGCTATTTATCATTTAGATTGTAGACCAGAAGAAATAGCTCAAACCATTTTAGTAGTTGGAGATCCGGAACGTGTAAAACAAATCAGCAAACATTTTGACCGAATTGAGTATCGAAACCAACATAGAGAATTTGTAACCCATACTGGATTTTTAGGCAATAAAAGAATTTCGGTTTGTAGTACCGGAATTGGGCCAGACAATATTGATATTGTTTTGAATGAGCTAGATGCTTTATTAAATATTGATTTAGAAACAAGAATGGTAAAAGAAACCATTCAAAAGTTCAACATCATTCGAGTTGGTACGAGTGGTTCTTTGCAAAGAGAAATCCCTGTGGATAGTTTTGTGGCAGGAACGCATGGATTAGGGCTTGATAATTTGCTTCATTTTTATCAACATACACACAATGATGCTGAAAACCAGATTATACAAGCATTTAACGATCATACACAAATCAATGACAGGGTTTCAAGGCCTTATATTAGTACCGCTAGCGCAATGCTGATAAAAGAATTTGTCGAAAATTTCCATCAAGGAATTACAGTAACCTGTCCAGGTTTCTACGGGCCTCAAGGAAGGGTTTTGCGAATGGGTTTATCTAATCCAAATTTGATTAATCAGTTAACCACTTTTCAATTTGGACAACACCGCATTTCTAACTTCGAAATGGAAACTTCTGCTATTTATGGCATGTGTAAAATACTCGGACACCATTGTCTTTCACTAAATGCAATCGTTGCAAATAGAATATCAAAAGAATTTAGCAAGGATAGTTTGGCTGCAATCGACAAATTAATTCTAAAAGTATTAGAAACCATTTCAGCATCAAGCATATGACCTTATCATTTTTCAAATATCAAGGAACTGGAAATGATTTTATCATCCTAGACAACAGAGCCGGTTTAATTAATAATTTAAACACTGAAATTATTGCACAATTATGCCATAGAAAATATGGAATTGGCGCTGATGGATTAATGTTGATGAACAGCCATGAAAAATATGATTTCGAAATGATTTACTATAATGCTGATGGCAAAACAAGTTCTATGTGTGGCAATGGTGGTAGATGTATGGTGAAATTTGCTTTTGATTTGGGCATACATAAATACACGTATACATTTTTAGCAATCGATGGTTTGCATGAAGCAGAAATCGAAACAAATGGTGGCGTAAAATTGCGCATGAATGATGTAAAAGAAGTTGTTTTCGAAAAAGGACACTACATTTTAAATACAGGTTCTCCTCATTTTATTAAACCTGCTGAAAATGTAGAAAATGTAGATGTAAGTAAATTAGGAAGCGAAATCAGATTCAGCAAGCAATTTGATCAAGAAGGTATTAATGTAAACTTTGTTGAATCACTAGACAACAATTCGATTTTTGTAAGAACATACGAACGTGGCGTTGAAGATGAAACGTTAAGTTGTGGCACAGGCGTAACGGCTGCAGCATTGGTATTTGCACACAACGAGCGAGGTTTTAATCGTGTAGAAGTAAAAACTTTGGGCGGGCATCTGAGTGTTGAATTTAATAAAGTAGACGATCAAAATTTTAAAGACATTTGGTTATGCGGACCAGCAACATTTGTTTACAAAGGGGAGATTAACATTGAATAGATTTTGTCAACCCACAGTTTAAACCGTGGGCTATAGGAATGAAATTTCTTGATAACCGTTTTAACTGTTTACTTGAACTACAAAATTATTTTTAAATAAATTTTCCCTTAAGAAAAGCAAATTCTTATCTATTTTAAAATATTTTTTTGGGGAAATTAATATTCAAATAAACCAGGAAAAATCTTTTAACATTACCTCTTTCAAATCATAAAACATTCAATTCGTAAATCTTTCATTAACATTTTAAAATCCATTGTGGAAAATTTAAAAAACAAGTTATTTATTTAAGTTCGATATTACAGTCTAAATCAATATAGAAAACTTGCAAGAAAACAACGAAATAAAAGCCCTTTTGAATTTAATCGAAGATCCTGATCAGGAAGTCTTTTATTCCATTTCCAACAAACTCGTTTCTTTAGGTAAACAAATCATTCCGAATCTAGAAAAGAAATGGGAAGAAGAAACTAATGAAAATACGCAAGAGCGAATTGAAATGTTGATTCACAAGTTGCATTTAAATGAGTTATCATCGGAGTTTGATGCATGGAACAAAGATGAAACATCCAATTTATTAGGCGGAGCTTTGATTGTAGCAAAATTCCACTACCCTGAACTTCAAGCCAATGTAGCATTGCTACAAATTGAAAAGCTTCGACGCAACATATGGCTTGAACTAAATCAATACCTCACTCCTATTGAAAAAATAAATGTATTTAATAGCATTTTATACAATTATCATCAACAGAAAGGCATTGAAATCAACTATGAAAAACCCGATCTTTTTTTAATAAATAAAACATTAGAAACTAAAAATGGGAATAGCATAGGAAACGGAATTCTATATTTAATCCTTTGTAATTTACTCGATATATCAGTTTCGGCTATACGCATTCATAAATATTTTTTACTTGCTTATTGCGAAGAGCAAGTTGATTTAATACATCATAATACAGAAGATTTAAAAAAGATTTCTTTTTTTATCGACCCTATTTCAGGACAGATGTATACCAAAAATGAGATTTTAAATTACTTAATAAAAAACGGAGACACATTTGAGGTAAGTG
>CANKLV010000037.1 GCA_947483415.1 Chitinophagaceae bacterium | reverse complement strand
TCCTCGATGGAGGAGTCGTTGGCGCAGTCGTTGGTTGCGCAAACGCCTTAAATAACATCATGGTAAACATGAGCATTAAGTAGATTTGTTTTTTCATTTTTTGTTTTTTTTAATGAATAAATAAAAGTTTTGGCAAGTTTTCAGTAATTTGAGGCGGAATTATTTGATAAAATTTAACGCTATAAAAATATGTTTATCTACAACAACAAAAATTTTAATGCCCACATCAATACTACATCTATACCATTTTATAGTTGTTTTTATACGTATTTTCACTACATCATTACTACATCAAAAAAAAATGTATACTTTCTCCTTTCCGAAAAATTAAAAAACATAAACAAAATTTTAACCCTTTTTCTGTTTCCAATTTCTGTTTTTTGCCAAAACACCATCGGCTTACCAGATGTGATGAATTACAACAAGAAAACATACAACGGGGGCTTACAAAACTGGGATGTGAAGCAAGGACCCAATGGAATAATCTATTTTGCAAACAATGAAGGACTACTGAGTTTCGATGGAAAATATTGGAAAGTAAGCCCATTACCCAATAAAACAATCGTAAGATCGGTTGAATTTGGAAACGACGATAAAATTTATGTAGGTGGTCAAGATGAGGTTGGCTATTTTGAACCAAATAAAAACGGCAACTTAATTTATCATTCCTTAGTACCTTTAATCCCTCAAAAAGATCGACTTTTTGGCGATGTTTGGGACATTATTTTTAAAAATGGGGACGTTTTTTTTAGGGGAACAAGTCAAATCATCAAAATAACCAACAATTCTTCCATTATATATAAAGCACATTCGGAATGGTCTTTTATGGGATTTTGCAATGGAAATATGTATGCCCAAGATGCAAAAAATGGGTTAATGCAATATAAAGACAATGCGTGGATGCCGGTTGAAAGTCAAAATTCCCTACCAAATAACGACCCTATCTCCTCCATTTTCATGATGCAAAAAAGCAAAATTTGGATTACGACAATTAAAAATGGTTTTTTTTACCTTAATAATAATACAATAAGCCCAGTACATTCAGCCAATTTAGATGCCATTGTAAATAAAAGGATTTTTTGCGCCATTCCCATTACAGATGATTGGGTGGCATTGGGCACCAATAACGATGGTGTTTATATTGTAAACACAAATGGTGAACTCATCCAAAAGTTTGCAAAAAATGAAGGTTTGCAAAACAACAACGTATTAAGCATCACATTAGACAATCAAAAAAACCTTTGGCTTGGGCTAAACAATGGCGTAGATTTTATTAATTATGATAGTCCAATTAAACAACTCAACCCCAATAATCAAAAAGGTTCGGGTTATACTGCAGCCATTTATAAAAGCAATCTATATATAGGCACCTCAAACGGATTATATTTTGCACCACTTCAAACGGTGAAAGATTTGAGTTTTAGTAAAGGCGATTTTAATTTTGTAAACAACACCGCTGGTGAAAACTGGACGCTTTCAGAAATCAACGATAAGCTTTTATTAGGCCATCATGAAGGCGCTTTTGAAGTGAATCAGGGAAATGCTGTTCCGTTTTCAAATGATCATGGCTTTTGGAATTTCACCCCTGTTACCAATGTATTCCCTACCCCACGCTGTATTGCTGGGAATTATTATGGCATTCGATTTTTTGATTATGCCAATGGTCATTTTACCGAAGGAGAAAAAGTGCCCGATTTTATAGAATCATCCAGATATGTTGTAATAGATAAATTTGATAACTATTGGATATCTCATCCTTATCATGGCGTTTTTAAAATACAACCAAACGTAAATGGTAAATATTTAATTAAACAATACTCGGATAAAAATGGACTTCCTTCATTATTAGACAATCAAGTATATAAAATAAAAAATGAGCTTTTGATTGCTACACAAAAAGGAATTTACAAATACAATCCTCAAAAAGATATTTTTGAAGCGGATGAATTTTATAAAAATATCTTAGGAACCCAAAGTGTACGTTATTTAAAAGAAGACAATGAGGGAAATGTGTGGTTTATCCATGAAAAGCAGCTTGGTGTGATTGATTTTACTGCTACAAAGCCATCAATTATTTACCTGCCCGAATTAAACAACAAAATGCTGAGCGGCTTTGAATTTATTTACTCTGTCAACAAAAATAATATTTTTCTTGGGGGCGAAATTGGATTCTTTCACATTAACTACGAAAAATACAAACAAAGAAAAACTGCACTATTGGTAAAACTAAGTGCTGTAAAAATTTTATATGCCAAAGATAGTTTACTTTTCGGAGGCAATTATGCAGGAAATAGCTTCAATGGAACACAACAACAATCCGATATTCCACATATAAATTACAAATGGAACAGCATTCATTTTGAGTATTCAACTTCAATATATGGACAGGAATCGAATTTAGAATATTCGTATAAACTTACTGGGCAAGATAAAGATTGGTCGAATTGGGGAAGTAAATCGGAGAAAGATTACACAAATTTATCACCGGGAAATTATACATTCGAACTTAAAGCAAGAAACAATTTGGGAAATGAATCTAAAATTGTTTCCTACCAATTTGTAATCGTTGCTCCATGGTACCGAAGTTATTTTGCCTATTTTTTTTATGTGATTTTAATTGGCTGGGGATTAAGTTATGTTTATGCCAAGCAGCGAAAGAAGTTAATCATTCAAAAGCAAAAGCATGATGAAGAACAAAAACGTTTGAATTATTTACATCAACTTGAAATTGATCAAGCATCCACAGAATTGATCAATTTAAGAAATGAGAAGCTACAAAGCGAAATTGATTTTAAAAATTCAGAGTTGGCCACCTCAGCTATGCATTTGGTACAAAAAGGAGAAATTCTGACAAAGATAAAATCCGAATTAACGCAATTAATGAAATCGATTGATGAACCTGCAAAAGTTTCTGAAATTAAAAAAATCATCAAAGTAGTTAGCGAAGATGAAAAAGTGGATAAAGATTGGGAGCATTTTGCCCAACATTTCGATAAAGTACATAGTGATTTCATGGTTATCCTAAAAGAAAAACATGATAACATTACACCCAACGAATTAAAGCTATGTACCTATTTGCGCATGAATTTATCTACCAAAGAAATTGCTCAGCTACTAAACATTACCGTTAGAGGCATCGAAATTAGCCGATACCGACTTAGAAAAAAACTCGGAATTAAAACAGAGGTAACTTTGTTTGATTATTTGATGAGTATAAAGGGTGGTTAGAGGTTTGTGAGGTTTGTGAGGTTTGTGAGGTTGTAGGGGTTGTAGGGGTTGAACATTTTCAACCCTTACATAAGAGGTTCAAAAGGTTCAATGAGTTCAATACGTTCAAAAGGTTAGAAGCATTTTCCGTTTCATCATTATGGTTTTAAAAAAGGGTTTTCTTCGTGTCTTCGTGTCAAGAAAAACTTCGTGCCTTCCTGTTTCAATCCCTTTGCGTCTTTGATCCTTTGCGAGCTTTGCGCGAAACAAAAAAAACTTCGTGCAAAGAAATGTTCAAAAGGTTCAATGAGTTCAATAAGTTCAAAAGGTTGGATTTTCATACGTCACATTTTTAAACCAGCGTAGCGAATTAAACCGTTAAACCAGCGCAGCGTTTTAAACACGCGCAGCGTTACGTCAAACCTACCTCCTCATGCATCTTTGGTATTTCCACATCCAAAAATCCTTTTCGAATTAATCGTTTTTGAAAATCCAATTGCACCGAGTATTCACCGTGTACCAAAAATAATTTCTTTACTTTTTGAGGTTGTTGGCAAGCAAGAAACTGACAAAGATCTTCGTAATCACCATGTGCACTCATGCTGCGCATCTCTGCAATTTCTGCATTTACTTCATGTGGCTGTCCAAATATATTTATCTCTTTAGGCTTTAATTTTAATCGACCACCCAATGAATGTGGTTCGCAATACCCTGAAAACAATATGGTGTTTCTACTACTTTCGATGCTGTTGCTGATGTGATGCTTTACCCTACCCGCCTCTGCCATCCCACTTGCAGAAATGATTACACAAGGTCCTTTATGGTAATTCAACATTTTTGATTCATCTACTGTTTTTGTAAACTTCAACCCTTTAAAAGCAAACGGATCATCATCATTCAACAAAACCTTTTGAATTCTATTGTTGAAATATTGAGGATAGCTTTTTACAATGGCTGTTGCTTTTGTACTCAACGGACTATCAACAAAATAATCTAAATCAGGCAAGGAATTTTCAAGCTCCAACTGATTAAGCGCATATAAAATCTCTTGGGTTCTTCCTACACTAAACGCAGGAATAATCAATTTACCTTTCTTTTGTAAACAAGTTTTGGTTATCCAACTCAACAACATTTCTGTTGATGAATTATGCTCGTCGTGTAAACTATTTCCATAAGTTGATTCTAATAAAATGTAATCCGCTTGAGGAAATGTTGCAGGTGATTTCAGAATAATATCTCTGTATCTGCCTACATCGCCACTAAATGTCAAAGTGGTTGTTTTGTTGTTTTCTTTAATTCTTAAATGCACCGACGCACTGCCTATAATATGCCCTACATCGGTAAAACAAAACTCGAAATCTTCATCAATCTTATGCCATTTTTCGTAGTCAACAATTTCAAAATGATCTGCTGCTGTAATGGCATCTTCAGTTGTGTACAAAGGTTTCAAATAAGGCAGTCCCAACAAAGCCCTTTTTTTATTTTCAAATTTGATGTCGTTTTCCTGAATACCAGCAGAGTCTTCCATTAAAACACTAGCTAAATCTTTGGTTGCTGGAGTGGCAAATACTTTTCCATCATATCCGTCTTTAATCAATTTAGGCAACAACCCACAATGGTCGATATGTGCATGAGACAGGATTACATGATTCACAGATTTTGGATCAAACCCAAAGTCACTATTCAGCGACATCGTTTCTGGGCCCATGCCTTGAAACATACCACAATCCAACAATAGCTTTTTACCATTACTTAATGTGATCAAGTGTTTCGAACCTGTTACAGTTTGTGCAGCGCCGTGAAATGCAATCTTCATAAAAATCGTTTATTGAATGATTAAATTCAGATTTTGCAGCAAAATCCGGGTTAAATTGAAATGGCCAACCATGCCATCATACCCATTCCTTGTTCAATCGCATTTTCATCGATATTGAATTTGGGGTGATGTACATTGTACACAATACCTTTAGATTGATTGCCCGCACCCAATCTAAAAAAGCAACCTGGAATTACATGAGTATAATACGCAAAATCTTCGGCGCCCATTCGCAGTTCGGTTTCAGAAACATGTTCAAGTCCTGCAAACATTATGGCCAAATCTTTCGCTTGTTCTGATAATTCAACATCATTAAAAACAAATGGATAACCCACATCAATTTTAACGTCGGCTTCACCACCCATAGATTGCACAAGTGCATTGGTTTGGGCAATAATCAACTCATGTGCTTTAAAACGCCATTCTTCATTCATTGCCCTAAAAGTACCCATGAGCTTTACTTCCGAAGGGATAACATTGGTTGCATTTCCTGCATTTATTGTCGTTATTGACAATACGGAAGGATTAAACGGATTATTGTTTCTGCTTATGATTTGTTGTAAACTGATGATTAAATGAGATGTAATTAAAATAGGATCAATGGCCAAATGAGGTGCAGCGGCATGTCCGCCTTTCCCCTTAACCGTTATGTAAATCTCATCCGCACTCGCCATTACCATACCACCTCTAAAACTAAACTTGCCTACTTCCATTCCGGGATGTACGTGTAATGCTAGAATTTTTTCCGGAGCCGGATTTTGCAATACCCCATCTTTTATCATCAAACTAGCACCTCCAGGATTTTTTTCTTCTCCTGGTTGAAATATTAATTTTACTGTTCCTTCCCAATCTTGTTTTGTTTCACTTAAAATTTTTGCTGCACCCAATAAACACGTGGTATGCACATCATGACCGCAAGCGTGCATTACACCATCGATGGTTGATTTATAAGGAACATCGTTCTCCTCCAAGATCGGCAATGCATCCATATCTGCTCTTAAAGCCACTACCCTTTTTTCGGGATTTTTTCCTTCAATAATACCTACCACACCAGTGACCGCTTTCACTTCATAAGGAATTCCAAATTCACGTAATTTTTGTTGAATAAATATTGAGGTATTGAACTCTTCGTAACTCAATTCGGGATGTGCATGTAAATGATGACGCACTGATACGAACTCAGATAAATATTCTTTTGCCCGATTTTTAATTTTATCTAACATCTTATTTAAAGTATTAATTACTTGAGGCAAAAATAAAACAGATTTAGATGTGATCACATCGTTAATCTTCAATAGGCAACCCATTTTTATATACCGGTTTTAATTCTATTTTTTCATTAACCAAATAAATATTTCCGGTAACAATATTTAGTGCTTGCAATTCTTTTCGCATGCTCTCTGCTTCTGCTTTATCTATAAAATTACCCATTTTCAGTCTAATATTTGGTACCAAAAAACTCATGTACAATTTATGCTCTGGATATTGTTGTAAAAGGGTTGATCTTAATTTCATAGCAAATGCTCTGTCTGATGTGTTCAACAACATTAAACGATAACCATTTACCATCTGCACTTTTAAAGTTAATCCTTCGTTGTACTCGACCATTTTTTTTCCAAGCACATCGATACGTGCATCTTTATGAATGATATTTTTTTCTGATGCTACAGAATCTTTAATATCAACTTGGGCTTCAGAAGCGAAACCCATTGTAATTAAAAAAAAGAAGCAGTAAAAAAATTTATTCATTGTTATACTTTTTTATTACAACACATCTTTACCATGGCATTGTTTGTATTTTTTTCCACTTCCACAAGGACAAACATCATTACGACCAATTTTTTGCTCTACCCTTACTGGCTCTTGTTTTGCAGGTGTTGAAGGATCGAAATAATCTTTTTCATTTGCACCATATTCTTGTCCAGCTGCATCTATTTCTGCTTTATTGACATTCATTTTACTCAGATCCGTTTTCTTTTCTCTCCCTTCTTTAATTTGTTGAGTTTCGTTCTGTTCGAATGGCAATGCAGCATGGCTTAAAAATCCTACAATCTCTTTGTTTACTTGATCATTCATTCTTTTGAAAGCATTGAATGCTTCAATTTTATAAATCACCAAAGGATCTTTTTGTTCATAGCCTGCTGTTTGTACACTTTGACGCAAATCATCCATTGAACGTAAATGCTCTTTCCAAGAATCATCAATCAAAGCAAGTGTAATGTTTCTCTCTAAAGCAAACATCAATTCTTTCCCTTCTGTTTCAAAATACTTATCCAATTTTACCAAAGCTTGAATGCTTTTTTTACCATCAGCAAACGGAACGGCAACATTTTCAATTTGAGCACCTTGCTCTTTTCTTATATTTTTAATTAAAGGCATCGTTTGAATTACAATGCTCTCCTTTTTTGATTCATAATGTTTTAATGATTCCATATACAACCGCTGTATCAAATCATTTTCTGTTGACTTATCAAGATCATCAGTTGTGATGGTAGTTTCGATACCTAAATTCATAATTACATCCATCTTAAATGCCTCAAAATTACTTGTATCTTTTGCCGCAAATATTAATCCTTCAGCTACTGAATAAAATGCATTATCAATATCCAGTGCAAGACGATCTCCAAACAAGGCATGGTTTCTTTTTCCATAAACCACATTTCTTTGTTTGTTCATTACATCATCATATTCCAACAATCTTTTTCTGATACCAAAATTATTTTCTTCTACTTTTTTCTGCGCTCTTTCAATACTTTTTGTAATCATGCTATGTTGAATCACCTCTCCTTCTTTGTAACCCATTCTATCCATCAAACTGGCAATTCTTTCGCTACCAAACATGCGCATTAAATCATCTTCTAAAGAAACGAAAAAGCTTGATGTGCCTGGATCTCCTTGACGGCCAGCACGACCACGAAGCTGACGATCTACACGACGACTTTCATGTCTTTCTGTACCTACAATGGCCAAACCACCTGCTTCTTTAACGCCAGGCCCTAATTTAATATCTGTACCACGGCCAGCCATATTTGTAGCAATCGTAACTGCACCTGCCATACCCGCTTCTGCAATAACCTGTGCCTCCCTTGAGTGTTGTTTGGCATTCAACACATTATGTGGAATATTTTTTTGTTTGAGCATACGACTCAACAATTCACTGACTTCAACAGATGTTGTACCAACTAGCGTTGGTCTTCCAGCATTTCTAATTTTTTCTACCTCTTCTATAACCGCACCATATTTTTCACGCTTGGTTTTATACACCATATCTTGTTCATCCTTTCTAATGGCAGCACGGTTTGTAGGAATCGTTACCACATCCAATTTATATATACTCCATAATTCTGCCGCTTCTGTTTCGGCAGTACCCGTCATACCACAAAGCTTATGATACATTCTAAAATAATTCTGCAATGTAACCGTGGCGTAGGTTTGGGTAGATGCTTCAATCTTTACACTTTCTTTAGCCTCTAACGCTTGATGCAATCCATCTGAATAACGGCGGCCTTCCATAATACGTCCGGTTTGTTCATCTACAATTTTTACTGCACCTTCAATTACAACGTACTCATCATCTTTATCAAATAGCGTATACGCTTTCAATAATTGTTGCACGGTATGAATGCGATCTGCTTTCATTGAATATTCATTAAGCAGCGCTTCTTTTTGTTGCAATTTTTCTTCAGCAGAAATGGTTGATTTTTCTATGAAAGATAATTTAGTTGAAATTTCTGGCAGGACAAAAAAGTGGGGATCTTCACCATTTCTGGTGATCAAATTAATCCCTTGAGTAGTTAAATTAACGGAGTTGTTTTTTTCATCAATTACAAAAAACAATTCTGCATCTACTTTTGGCATTTCTTTTTGTTGGTCTGCCAAATAATAGTTTTCACTTTTTTGAAGTTTTACACGCATCCCTGATTCGCTCAAAAATTTAATCAATGCACTAGACTTAGGTAACCCTCTGTGGGCACGCATCAACGCCAATCCACCATCTTTAGGATCATCATTTCCTTCCGCAATTTTTTTCTTTGCTTCAATTAAAAATTGATTGGTCGCTTTTTTTTGTGCTTCAACTAATTTTTCAATTCTTGGTTTTAGGTCGAAAAATTGTTGGGTATTGTCGCTATGTCCAATTGGACCACTAATAATTAATGGCGTTCTTGCATCATCAATCAACACACTATCCACCTCATCCACCATGGCAAAATGATGTTTTCTTTGAACCATTTCATCTGGTCGATGCACCATGTTATCCCTCAAATAATCGAAACCAAATTCATTATTGGTACCATAAGTAATATCTGCATTGTATGCCTTTCTTCTGGCGTCGCTATTGGGTTCGTGTTTGTCGATACAATCAACGCGCAATCCCAACCATTCAAAAATAGGGCCGTTCCATTCGCTATCTCTTTTGGCGAGATAATCATTAACGGTAACTATATGAACACCTTCTCCAGCCAACGCATTTAAATATGCAGGTAAAGTACTAACCAAAGTTTTACCTTCACCCGTGGCCATTTCGGCAATTTTACCTGAATGCAATACGGTACCACCAATAAGCTGCACATCGTAATGAATCATGTTCCAGTTTACAATGTTGCCTGCTGCGTTCCACGTATTTTTATACGTAGAAGTATTGCCTTCAATGGTGATGTGTTCTTTCTTCACAGAAAGTTCCATATCCAATTCGGTAGCCGTAGAAACAATATTTTCATTTTCAGAAAAACGTCTACCTGTTTCTTTAACTACCGCAAAAGCTTCTGGTAAAATTTTGAGTAAAATTTCTTCTATCTTTTGATCGCGTGATTTTTTAAGCTTATCAACCTCGTTATAAATCGCATCTTTTCCATTAATATCTTCAGAAGGCAAAGATTCGGCAGATTCATTTTTTAATTTAATCTCTTCGTTAATATCGACAAGATATTGTTGAATTCTTGATTTAAATTCAGACGTTTTATTTCGAAGGTCATCATTATTTAACGATTGGCACTCCGCATAAAAAGCATTTATCTCAGCTACAAGTGGCGTAATTTTTTTTACATCTTTTTCACTTTTGCTTCCTCCAAATAATTTCGAAATAAGTCCTAACATATATTTTTCTTAATAATTCTAAATAAATTGTTCAGCCAACTCAAACAAATTCAATGCTAATGACAATAATTAGTCAAATTGACATAACTCAAAGGTAAAGGAAGTTTATAACGGATAAACAATTTTTCAAACTTTACCTCATTTTTTGAAAAAAATGGACTTCTGATTTAAAACAATTTATATATATCAATCAAAATTGTTCATTTTATATTTGATTAAATGCGTGTTCAACTTTGGTATAAAGTAAATTGAATTTCTAAAATGTCGGAATTATGGTTATAAAATATTCGATTATATCCTTGCATTATATGTCATTTGCCCTACATTTGCAACTTGAATAACCCCGTAAATTTGGGATAATAAAAAAATCGAATTTCATATGAGTGGTGCTTTAAAAGAAGTTAGAAACCGAATTAAAAGTGTTCAAAGTACGCAACAGATTACCAAAGCAATGAAAATGGTAAGTGCTGCAAAATTGCGTCGTGCACAAGATGCCGTAACGCAAATGCGTCCTTATGCAAGAAAATTGCAAGAAATGCTGAGTAATATTGTAAGCAATAGTGATGGCGAAGTATCCATGGATTTAGCTATTGAGCGTCCAATTGATAAAGTGCTGATTATAGTGGTAACAAGTGATCGTGGACTTTGCGGTGGCTATAATAGCAATTTGATAAAGCTTGCCAAAACAACCGTTAACGAAAAATATTCAAGTCAATTGGCAAAAGGGAATGTAAAATTTTTACCGATTGGAAAAAAAGGATATGAGCATTTGTCAAAAAATGGTTTTTCAGTTATTGATGCATATTGGGATATTTTTACAGGATTAAGTTTTGAGAAAGTACAACAAGCTGCGAAATATGCGATGAATGCATTTATTGCAAAAGAATTTGATGCAGTAGAAATTATTTACAGCGAATTTAAAAATGCGGCTTCTCAAGATTATATTGCAGAATCTTTTTTACCTGTTCAACGCATTACGCCTACACAAGGAAGTCAGAAAAAATCTGATTTTATTTTTGAGCCCAATCAACAAGTGTTAATTACGGAGTTGATGCCGAAAATTTTAAATACACAATTGTTCAAAGCTGTTTTAGATGCAAATGCCAGTGAACATGGCGCACGTATGACTGCGATGGATAAGGCAAGTGACAATGCAAACGAATTATTGAAATCATTGAAAATAAGTTATAACAGAGCGCGACAGGCAGCGATTACTACCGAGTTGTCTGAAATCGTAAGTGGCGCAGCGGCACTTCAAGGCTAATCATTTGAGGTTTACGGTTTTGTCGTTTTAAAAAATCATCTCAAAGAAAAGCAATAAATAATTTTAGTAAGCAATGGAAATATCTCAAATTATTCCGCATATAGAAGCGTTGATTTTTGCAAGCGATAAAGCTTTATCAAATGAAGAAATCATTGAGCTAATCAATAACGCACTTGGTTTTATTGAAGACCGTGCTGATTTGGAACAAATTGAAACTGCGATACAGGGCATTAAAGAAAAATACGATTCTGAGTTTTACGCATTTGAATTAAAGCAAAGTGGAGGCGGTTGGCAGTTTCTAACCAAACCCATGTACCACAAAACCATTGCCTTACTCAATGGTGATAAATTTTTAAAAAAATTATCTGCTGCTGGTTTAGAAACCTTAGCCATTATCGCATACAAACAACCCATCACAAAAAGTGAGATCGAATCTATACGTGGTGTAAACTGCGATTACGCGGTTCAAAAATTATTGGAAAAAGATTTAATCATAATTTCTGGTAGAAATGAGGATGCAGTTGGAAAGCCATTAATATATGCTACTTCAAAATCGTTTATGGATTATTTTGGCATCAACAGTGCGGGTGATCTACCTAAAATAAGCGAAGTATTAATGGAGGAATTGGTTAAAGCAACTATTATTAATCCTTCTGAATCTGAAGCAGAATCTGAAGAACAAATAATCGATGAAATCTTCATTGAAGAAACTACAGTTGAAATTTTAGAAGCTCCTATTTCTGACGATACGGATGGGGAATAGAGGTTTGTGGTTTGTGGTTTGTGGTTAAATATTTTCTCAGTTTGTTCTTCAAACTTTTTTAAACAAAATATTTTTCAATTATCGTTTGCGTTGTTTGCGTGAAAATTAACCTGCTTAGGAATTTTGCATTTCCATTTATTTAGATTTTTTTATAGACAAAGGTTTCAACCGTGGGTGGGATAAATACCCCGGTTAGAAACGGGAAATTCTTATAAACACCGGTTGGAAACCGGCGCCAATAGTGGAACGAAATGCCAACCTTTTGAACGCATTGAACAAATTGAACCTTTTGAACCTCATAAACCTCACAAACCTCTTAAACCTCTCAAACTTCACAAACCTCTTAAACACGCGCAGCGTACTACACCGCCACATTAAAATCCCTCAACGCATCATTCAAACTGGTTTTCAAATCTGTACTCGCTTTTCGTTTGCCAATAATTAATGCACAACTCACTTGATAATCTCCTGCTGGAAATTTTTTTGTGTAACTGCCTGGTATTACTACACTTCGTTCTGGCACATATCCTTTCATTTCTAATGGTTCGGCACCACTTACATCTATTATTTTTGTAGATTGCGTAAGTACTACATTGGCGCCCAATACGGCTTCTTTTCCAACATGCACCCCTTCAACCACAATACAACGGCTACCGATAAAGCATCCGTCTTCAATGATTACTGGACTTGCTTGCAATGGCTCTAAAACACCGCCAATACCAACGCCACCACTAAGATGCACGTGCTTTCCAATTTGCGCACAACTGCCTACAGTCGCCCAAGTATCTACCATAGTTCCTTCATCTACATAAGCACCGATATTTACGTAAGAGGGCATCAATACTACATTACGGGCGATGAATGCGCCATAACGAGCAACAGCATGAGGCACCGCCCTTACGCCCAATTCTTTATAATTGGATTTCAATTTCATTTTATCGTAAAATTCAAATGGAGGCAATACATAGGTTTCCATTTGCTGAATAGAAAAGTACATCAATATCGCTTGTTTTACCCATTCGTT
>CANKLV010000036.1 GCA_947483415.1 Chitinophagaceae bacterium | reverse complement strand
GCTGACATCGCCTAATAACAAATTATCCCAAGGTTTTCAGCAACCACCAATCAATTGCTCCCCGCTCTCTTTAGCACCATCAAGTATTACACAAACATTAGTAAGTAATGTATGTGGAGCCAAAGTGTATAGATACACCGCGGCGCTTACATCTAACGCTATAGGATACATGTGGACTTTACCGCCGAGCGTAGGTGGTGTGTCAGGAGTAGTGCTAGATTCGGGATTCATTAACAATTCCAGATTTATAAAGGTGCTATATAGTTCCAATTTAGCTGCTATACCGGGAGATTCCATTTGGGTTAGAACTTACAATGCTTGTGGTTATAGTGCCAACAAATCAGCCAAGCTAACCAATACGTTACTTACTGCTAATGTTCCTGTTCCTGCAAGTGTTTCCATAACTTCTGTTCAAACAAATGTGTGTAATGCCAGGATATACAGATATACCGCTCCGGTTTTGCCTGCAGCAACTTCTACAGCCGCGACAGCAACAGGATACTTATGGTCTATGCCGACAGGGTTGGTGGGAGCAACAGGAAGCTTAGATTCGGGTACCTTAACAAGCAAAGTCATCAGAATTATTTATTCAAGTAATGCTGCAGCCGGTGTTAATGATAGCATTAGAGTCGCATACACTTCCTCGTGTGGCACAGGTACTGCAAAAGCAGCCAAGCTAACCAATTTGTTACTTTCTACTCCTATTCCTGCAAGTGTTACCATAACTTCTGTTCAAACAAATGTGTGTAATGCCAGGATATACAGATATACCGCTCCGGTTTTGCCTGCAGCAACTTCTACAACACCCGCACCAACTGGATATTTATGGTCAATGCCGATAGGTTTGATGGGTGCAACAGGGAGTTTAGATTCAGGTACCTTATCAAGCAGAGTCATCAGAATTATTTATACAAGTAATGCTGCAGCCGGTGTTGGTGATAGCATTAAATTGGCATACACTTCCTCATGTGGCTTAAGTCCTGCAAAAGCAGCCAAGCTAACCAATTCGTTACTTACTACTCCTATTCCTGCAATTATTTCCATAACTCCTGTTCAAACAAATGTGTGTAATGCCAGGATATACAGATATACCGCTCCGGTCTTCCCTGCAGCAACTGCTACAGCACCGGCACCAACAGGATATTTATGGTCTATGCCGATAGGTTTGGTGGGTGCAACAGGTAGCTTAGATTCTGGAACATTAACCAGTAGGATTATTCGAATAAGATATACAAGTAACAATTTGGCCTCAGCTGGTGATACTATAAAAGTAGCGTATACTTCCACATGCGGTGTGGGGCTTCCCAAAGCAACAAAACTTACAAATACGGCTACTATTGCACCAGCTGCTCCAACAGCAATAACTATGCAATTAGTCTCCGATATTTGCGGTGCAAGAGTGTACAGGTACATTGCACCTAATCTTACAGCTGCTACAACTACCGCGGTAGCTCCTAACGGTTGGCAATGGACATGGGTAGGTTTGCTGGCATCAACTACAGTCATTGATTCGGGAACTATATCCAGTCAAAAAATTAAATTGAGATTTGCATATAATACTGCAGCTGCCGTTGGCGATAGTATGAAAATAAGGTTTACTACTCCATGTACAGCGCCATCAGTCTATAAAGCCGTTAAGTTTAGCAACCTGTTAAATGCATCGTGTCGTTCTGCATTGATTGCTAAACTTATCACTCCTGTAACTACAGCGGATACATACAGAAAACTTGATGCGACTATTTTCCCTAACCCAAGTATGGATTGGTTTCAGGTTTCAGTTCAAACAATATCACAAGAGCCAATTACTATTCGTGTTATTGATATGCAAGGAAAAGTATTAAAGCAAATGGTATACACAACAGGAAAAGAATTCAAGATTAAAGCATCCTGGATTCCGGGAATTTATTTATTAGAAGTAATGCAGTCGAAACAAATAATACTCAAAAAGTTAATCAAACAATAGTTTCAGTATTGTGGTGTTTGATGACTCATGGTATTTAATGCTTCTTTTGTTCAAAGAAAGTTTATTCGAATTTTTTTTATAAGTCTATTAATCTAAGTAAAAAACAAAATCAACATGGTATGAAAAAATCAGCTTATTACTTACTCTTGTCACTTTGTATTTGCCTTTCTTTTGCTCTTAAGTCAGCAGCACAGGCACCATCATCCATTCCTTATCAAGCAGTAGCCAGAGACGCTGGCGGTGTTATTGTTCAAAATCGTCCAATCGGTTTGCGAATTAGTATACATGATTTCACGTCGACCGGCGCGGTAGTTTACTCAGAAGCTCAGTCAGTGACAACTAATGTTTTGGGATCATTTACTGCCAATATCGGTCAAGGAACAGTACTGTCAGGTACATTTAATGCTATCAATTGGGGAGCAAGTTCTAAATTTATTCAGATAGAAATGGATATTTTTGGAGGAACTGTATATGTAGATATGGGAACTAAGCAAATGCTAAGTGTGCCCTATGCTTTGTACAGCAGTGCTGGCGCGGGTTGGAAGACTTCATCAGGCTCAGTGATATTGGAAAATAGTAACGATAAGGTTGGAATAGGAGTTGCTTCGCCTTCACAAAAGCTTGATGTAAATGGCAGGATGAAAATCAGGTCTAGTCCTTTGAATAGTATTGGATACTCCTCTGGTTTATGGCTTGATGATTACAGAGATGGTACAGATCGTATTTTCATAGGGATGGCAGATAGTCTGCGTTACGGTATCTTGGGTGGCGGCTCCGGTGGTGGAGTTGGATTTGGTTTTAAGTTTAATGCTAAAAATGGTAATACAATTATTGGTAATACTACATCAGATGCCACCTACAGACTTAACCTTACCGGAAACAGTTATGGCATAAACTTGACTGACGAATCCGATAACGAATATGGCTCTTTCGCAAGCAAATCTGGCAATTTGTCAATTGCTTCAAGGTATGGATATAGCAATTTTATTAATTCAACTCCTGCAACACATATTTTGTTGAACCCTCCATATCCCAACCTTTTTTTACCATTTTAT
This sequence comes from Chitinophagaceae bacterium, assembly GCA_947483415.1. Lineage (GTDB taxonomy): Bacteria > Bacteroidota > Bacteroidia > Chitinophagales > Chitinophagaceae > Ferruginibacter. Next base: position 10,319 of record CANKLV010000036.1, on the reverse strand, counting down.
CCGGGGAATGTGGGTATTAACACAAATACACCCACTCATGCTAAGCTCGAAATTAACGGAAGGGTGGGCGATGTTGTGGCTATGTTTGGTGCGGATGCCAACGGGGTTACCATTTCGGCCAATAATCCAGAAATTGGGTTCAACTTTTTTAACAATGGAGGTGCAAAAACCATCAAGGCCGGGTATGCTTCTAATATTGGAATGTTTCCGAGTAGTGGAGATATATATATAGGTAATTTCAATGGGGCAACTTCTACTACTGATTATGGGGCAATTACCGGATATCAAAACTGTATGTACATAAAGCAAAATGGCAACATTGGCATTGGTACAACCAATCCAACTTATAAACTGGCGGTTAACGGAACCATTCGGACTAAAGAGGTTATTGTAGAAACCGGATGGGCTGATTTTGTGTTTGAAAAGGATTACAAACTTCCTTCCCTGAAAGAGGTAGAGCAGTATATCAAAAACAACAAGCACCTTCCAGAGATTCCATCTGCTAAGGAGATTCAGAAAAACGGTTTGTCTGTTGGAGAGATACAAACCAAGATGATGCAAAAAATTGAAGAGTTGACTTTGTATGTTATTGAATTACAGAAACAGATTGATGAGTTAAAGAAAAAATAATAATTCAAGACAATAGTTCTGAAAATAATAATTTATTAATCATAACAACGCGCATTATCATAGTCATAGTTTAATATGTCTTTTACAAAACGAGGAAGAGATGATATTGTTTTTGCTAAAATAAATAAAAATGAAAAAAAGAAGCCTACTTTTTTTAATTTGTTCTTTTCTATTGTTTTCAAAGACAAGAGCACAGGAAAATATGTTTTGTAATATACCTGACTCGAGTATATTCAGCAAAGTTTCCTCAAATGGTTGGACAAAATTTAGGCAGGACTTGTCGTTGAAATCGGCCTCTGTTTTCTCTGACAATAAAAAATCATTTGGCTTTGAGGATGAAAAATATGAGATGAGGGAAACAAAACGAGAAACAGATAAATACGGTGGAACCCATATCAAACTGCAGGAGCATTACAATAGTATTCCTGTTTTATTTGGAGAGTTTTTGTTGCATGAAAAAAACGGACAGCTTAGCAGTGGAAACGGGAAAATCTACACAACAACAAAATTGATTCCTTCTTCACCAAAAATGAGTAAAGTAAAAGCAATTGATTTAGCTTTAGCATATGTAAAAGCAAAAAAATATTACTGGAATGATACTGCAAAAGAAAACAAGATCAAGAGAAAGTACAACGATCCAACTGCTACCTACTATCCCAAACCTCAATTGATGTATTTTTATAACGACAAGATGGATGCTTTTCAGTTTTGTTATCGAATTGTCATTCAATGCTTTGATGCGGGAAAATCAAGTGAGGTGTTTATTGACGCAAACACCGGAAGCATTTTTCTATTAAATCCTTTAGAAACATCTACTTGTGATCCGACAACGGTTAATACTGTTTGGTATGGCAACAAAACTGTTTACACTTACACAGATGCTTTTATGAGTGGATGGGATCTGGAGGATGATTGTACACCATCAACCTACAAAGTATTTGATGCTGTTAATTCTAACGATATATTTTATAGCAGCAATAATACATGGACATCTCAAAGACAAAGAAGTGCTGCTACTTCTTTATGGAGTGTACGTCAAACTAGAGATGTTTATAAAAACTCTTTTGAAAGAAATGGCCACGATAACGACGACCAAAACATAGATATATATTTTGATTATGTTTGGCCTGAAAATGATCGGGATAATGCCAGTTTTCAATATGATCAATTTGGAGATGATGAAATAAATATAGGCTGCGGAAGTACATCTGCAATAACAGATGATTATGGCACCCTTGATATTATAGCCCATGAATTTACCCATGGTGTAACGCAATACAGTGCCCAACTGGTTTATTATAGAGAACCAGGTGCCTTGAATGAATCTTTCTCAGACGTGATGGCTGAGTTTGTAGAAAATAAAGTTTTAGGTTCCAATAACTGGTTATTAGGATGGGACAGAATGGTATTAAGTGGGAATTCATTAGTAAATGCCCCTATCAGAAGTTGCATTGCACCCGGACTATATAGACAGCCGGACAGATATCTTGGTCTAAAAAATTGGTCAAATGCTACAAGTAGTTGTAGCCCGACGGGCCCCCCGTCGAGCCCCTCTGACCCTGTTGATAATGACTATTGTGGAGTTCATACGAACAGTGGGGTACAAAACAGGATGTTTTATTTGCTGAGTATGGGAGGCAACGGCTGGACGGATGATAGTTCCTCTACTATCACCTCGCAAACGCCATTTAATTCATATCAATGGAGTGTTCAAGGAATCGGTATTGATAAAGCTGGGAGGATAGCCTATAATGCTCTTTTATACTTGACATCTTCTTCGGGTTATCTAGATAGCAGAAATGCATGGGTAGCTGCAGCTACCAATCTATATGGCGAATGTTCGCAAGAAGCTATTCAAACAGGAAAGGCCTGGTATGCGGTAGGCATAGGACCTTCTACTTCTACTCCTGCAGGAAATACATATTGTGATTTTAGTTATGGAGTTTACCCACTTAATTTGTTTAAGCCAGGTTTTATTTCGCTTTCACCAAATTGTACGGTATATATTCTGCCAACCGGAAATCAGGTTACATTTACAAGTGCGGATCGGGTGATCATAAATCCAGGATTTACAGCTTTGGAAGGAAGTAAGTTTACAGCCAATATCAGTTTTGACTGTTTGTTTGCACAATATTAAGAACTTTAAACATTAAAATAAGCGTACCCTTTACATCTACGATGTAGATAAAATTTTAAACATTCAGTGGAGTAGAAGAAATGCCCCACAAAGAATCATTTGAAAAAAAATTGGGTAATTAGTGTTATTTAACCTTGAACTCTTTTCAATAAGCGTATTTTAGTTACATTTAAACCAAAAATTAGTAACAATTATGTCTTTTTGAAAATCAGACTCGGTAAGAAAAAAAGTACTATAGTTAATATACATTTTAAAAATATCAACACATGAAAAAAAGAAGCATACTTTTTTTAATTTGTTCTTTTCTACTGTTTTCAAAGACAAGAGCACAATACCTAAGAGAATGTGGCACCCCTTCCTCATCGCATGATTTTCTAAAAGATATTCCTTCACACGAATATAATAGACTGCCAGGCCAGAAAGTGATTAAAATGTTTGTAGTAATCTATAGAGATAACAATGGTGCCAACCAGGCTATGACCGAAGCCGAAGTGCTGGAAGAAATCAGGGTAGCCGACAGTGTATATAATATTGGCAACATCTGTTTCACGGTTGTTGGAGTTGAACTTAGAAACAGTACAACATATAACAACCCAATTTTTCCCCAAAACTATTCATCAGAGATAGTATCTGATGCATTCACCGTTTTTGTTGTAAACAATGTATATGATGAACCCGACAGCCTATCAGGTATTTTTGGCTGGTCGCCTGGCGTTGTTGCAACGTACATGATTACCAAAAAAGCAGGTTTCGGCACAAGGCGAACATTCATTCATGAAATGGGGCATGCACTCGGTCTTGATCACACTTTTAAAGGAACCGGTCACGATGCAAATAATTTGGGCTGTGATGAACTTGCCGACGGATCAAATGGCACTACCTGCGGCGATTTTGTTCAAGATACACCGGCAGACCCGTATCAAAGATGCGGTACTACAATAAGCGGATGCTCATTCCCTTATACTGCGCCTGCCTGCAAAGATGCCAATAATCAATCCTACAATCCGCAAATGACCAACTACATGAGTTATTGGGCTAATTACGACTGCAACAGAACAACTTTTACAACAAATCAATATACAAGGATGCAGGATGCTATTGACAACAATGCTTCCCTTTCTGCCTTACTTGCACCTAATACAAAAACCGTTTCAAATGCTACAATCAGTTCCGGATTTGTAAAAGAAGCTGCCGTCAGTTCAATAACTGCTGGTCCAAACTACATCCTAAATAGCAGTGTAAAGGCAAGGATTACATCATCACAGATAATTTTGGTACCGGGTTTTGTGGCACAACCCAATAACGCTGGTATAATTATTATAACCCCGAGCCTTTGCCAGTAATTAATATGAGGAAAAAATGTTACCAACAAATTTTAACCCGGATTTTGCAGTTGAAATCTATTACAAGAAAAAAATGCTGCAAACACATGCGTCTACTTGATATTTTGATCTCAACATAATTCATTATGCTTTCATCCAAAATATCGGCTCAAACACCCGTCTTTATTGCCTTTTTTCCTTTCATCACGATTCCAAGTGCAAAATCAGGGTTTAAAAAAATAAATATTTGCAAATAAAACTATATTTTATACCGATTGGATATCTGTAATGGTCCAATGAAATTGTCCCAAACAGCTACCACATCGGCATTATACTAGAAAATTATGGACTAATTTATAATTCAAATTGGTATCACTTATGCCTAAACCAACAATCTGTCCTTTCGCTTTCATACATTTTAAACACCGTATTTACTGGTGCTCCATGTTTCAATGCGTTGTTGTATTTTGTTCTCACTAAATAATTAAAAGCACCCATATCCCCGGTATATTCCGTTTTATTATCGACATTAAATTGTTGATGTATGCTACATAATTCTTTTATAAACGCATACATTAAAGAAACCTCCCCTCCTATTATGCCACAATTCAACAACGTTTCGTCTGCAAATTTTTGTTCATACGCTGCATAATCATTTATCTTTTCCCTCAAATTGGTTGAATGGGCTTGCATCCATTCATCTTGCAATTTCTTGGGTTCGTCTCCACAAAAAATTGATGTTGCATTTTCTTTGAAAAATTTTTCTTCAAATGGATTTTTTAAAACAACCACGTCTGAAATGTCTGTTACGAAAATATTTTGAACGTGTTTTAAGTTTTGTCGTAAAAAATGTTCATACACGAAATACCTATATACATTGGGATTGAATTGAGTGTTGTAGTCAACTTTTATAAAGGAAATATATTCATTCTGGAATTTTTCGCAAGTTTCTTTTGAGAAGTTATTATGGAAAATGATGCCGCGAAGTTTTAAATCCGCAACTGATTCTGCCCAATTTTTTACCAACGTATAATCGTCACCGTCTAACGTCATGTTTCTGTTTACGTCAAACACACCAGTGATGTGACAAGCCATTATTATGTTTGTAAGTGTAGAAAATGGTTTCACTTCAAAATTAATCATGCGTTGTGTGTGTAGAGAAATTTTGATTTTTCATTAATGAACAAATACTCGTAGGAATATTTCTGTAATAGATATAGGTTCTTAGATCTGCTTTTTTTACACGAAAATTTAATTTTGCTTTTTCATAAAAATCAGCATCCGCAGCGAAACCTGTTTTGAAGTTTATGCTTGAAAAAACTTTTTTACGGCCAAATAGTGTTCCAAATAAAACACTGTTATCCAAGTGAATGAGTTTCGTTAAATCATTTTTGTCTGGTACATAATAATCCTTTACGTCATCAACTACAGTTGAAGAATTAGAACAAATCAAATCATGATTATCAATGGCAGAGAGGCAGGCAGATAAATGATTGGGTTTATATTCATCGTCGCTATCTAGTATGGTGATGTATTCGCCGACGCTAATTAGAACACCTCGGTTAATAGATTCCGATTGTCCACGATTGCTATGTCTGATATAAATTATTTTATCTTCATTCTCTTCTACATACGCTAATAGTAATTCTCGGTTGTTCTCTTTGCTTCCGTCATCGATAATGATTAATTCAAAATCTTGAAAATCTTGGTTTAACACAGAATCAATGGCGCGTTTTATATATGCGAAGTCGGTATTGTAAACAGCCATTAAAACCGAAATTTTTGGTTGGGATGTCATGTAGGAGTGCTAATTGTTCGATCGTATAAAATAATACTTCACGAAGTTGAATCATTTTTTTCGTAATTGGGTTATTAAATGTGGTATTTTTTTTGAAACGGAGGCACAAAGAAACGAAGTTTTTGTTTCGCGCAAAGGAGTTGAAACACAAAGGCACGAAGGCGCAAAGACACGAAGTTTTTTTTGACATTATCAGACAGTTAGCACAAAAAGGGATTTATTATTATATTTGTTTTGAAAGAAAAAAAACGCTCATAACAAAACAAGATGCCAAACAAAAATAGTTTTTTAAGATATTTCAAAATCATACTTGGAGTGTTATTAACTACTTACTCTCTTTGTTTCATATATGGTATGTACAAGATGAAATATCAACCATCTAAAATGTATAAAGAAATACTTTTGGTTGGAATTAATAATAAAAAAAATTATAGACAACAAGAAATGGGAAGTGTTGATTATCCCAAGGTTATAAATCATGGTTCACATATAGATAGTATAAAAGGTGCTTATAAATTTATTAAAAGTGCAAATGTTAATGATACTCCGAAAAATATAGTTGGTGAAAAAAAAGCTAGAGATCCAAAACCCAAAACTTTAGCTGATGCAAAAAATATTTTTAGAAAAGGTCAAATTAGAGATAAGGTAACTTCAGCTAATCTTGAAAAAATTATAGGTTCTTCAAGAAACGTTTATCAAGCAGCTAAGGCTTATAGGTTTGATAGATTTAAAAGTAATGTAGAAAGATATGAAGCATATGGAGATGAGACATTTAAAAAACTTGGATTTAATCCTTTTGATGATAATGAGGCTTACTATAATGCCAAAACAACTGGTTGGCAAGATTTCAAAAGATCGTCAAGACAATTTTTAGTTATTTGCTCTATAGCCTTTAATTACAACCCAATAAGACAATTTTTATACAATGATCTTTTCAATGACTTTAGTAATCAAGCGAATGATGAGATTGACCAATCAATGAGAATTGGATTGTCAACAAGGGGTGGATTTTGGCAGTGGCTTTGTAACAGCATTTTATATTCAGCATTTTTATTTGGAAATGTTATTTTTTGGTTTTATGTATCATCATTCTTTGCTTTGATATGTTTCTTGTACTTTTATTGGTTAAGACCATTTTTTGTACATAACAAGTTGACTTTTATTATAGTTCTACTTTTTTTACTTTTTCTTATTCTTATTATTTGAGGTAAGAGAAAATTCAAAATCCACTTGTAATGCCGAATGTACTTTAACACACGATTTTATAAAATATCAAAAATGAATTACAAAAAAAACAAACTATTATTAAGAATTTACTTTATTATATATTTTACCCTATTGCTAATTTTTATATTAGGAATTATTGCTTCTATGTCCGATATTACTTCAAATAAATTTCTTGGTATTTTTCAATTAATTGTATTCATAATAATATGTTTTTTTATATTTAAGAAGAGAAATTATTTAAAATATAATGCAACACGAAGTTTCTTAAATATTAGATCAAATATTAATGGCTTTAATTTAAAAAAAATAATAATTTCCATTTTAAGTACAATAATTTTTATCACAATTTTCTTTTTTTCTTTTTATACTTTAAGATATTTTTTTCATGTTTATGAAAAATCTAATTCTGAAAAATCATTAATTAATCTTCAAAGGAGTATAAAAAAAAATTCGATTGAGTTAGAAAAAAAATTAATTGAAAAAGGCTCATTGAAAAATTCTAAATTATTTGATAGCTTAATTCAAGCGAATTCAAATTATCGTTACATTTTTTATACAAAAAACAACGGAATTAAAACAATTATTGATTCAAATTATATGCTAAAAAGTCTTATCGCTTTTTCTGGATCTATTTATCTTGATAATTATGCATTTGGCTCTGATTATACAAAAAAATTAGGAGAGCTTAATGAAGTCGATTTGAAAAACATCATAAAAGGCTATTTAAATGGAAGCATAATTATTAAGCATCACAAACAATATACTAGTAAAAATTTCACAAGAACCCTTTCTCTTTTATCATATCCAAGTTGTAATTATTTCACTTACAAAAAAAATGATTATATAATCTATGATAATTTTAGTGAAAGAAATAAACAAATTGGATTGCATAGTAGTGCATTCCCTTTATCAAGTGAAGATTACAATAAAACACTAACAGCACTAATTGATGTATTGGACTAATTTAAAAGCATTTGTAATTAAATATAACTTCACCCAAATACTATCATTGAAATTTTAAATATTTCCAAGTATTAATTATTATATTATTACTCACTTTCTTCAATTTTTCAACGAATAGTTATTTTGAAAAATGAAACAGTATCTTTTATCACATTAATATCTTAAAGAAGTTATATCCCCAACGCCAAACAACAAACAATAAACCACAAACAATAAACAATAATTATCTTTTCAAAAATCTTTTAGTAATTATTACTTGACTCAATTTGTCCATCACTTTAATAATGTACGTTCCGTTTGATAATGGAGCAACATTGATATCAATAACACTTCCAGAAGTTAAATCAGAAGTTGATTTTGAAATTAATTTTCTGCCTGTTTCGTCGTATATCCAAATGTTTGAAGCTTCTTGATTTGTAGCATTTAGTTCAATATGCAAATTGTTGTTGCTTATTGGATTCGGCATTATTTTAAAATCAAATGGAACCGCATTTCCAACCGAAATCACATTTACATTAAATGTACATGCTACGCCACCAAAATCTATCGCAAAACTTGCCGTACCTGTTGCTGTTGGTGTTCCAGTAATCGACAATACTAAATTGCCATTTCCATTTGCTAAAGTGCCTGGCTGTATTGAAGCAGACATTCCTTCTACACCTGTTGATGCTACAACTGGACCCGCGAACGGATACGCAGCACCGTTACCTCCTGTATATCCAATGGTTGCCGTTCCTGTAAATGCTGTATTTATATATGCTAGTGGCGAAATGATTGCATTTGCACAATCCAATGTTTGGATTTCTGGCATCAATGGTGGCAATATATCATTGATTGTTATGTTTAACGTACATGTTTGTCCACCAAATGAAATGGCAAAACTTGCTATGCCTGCTGATGTTGGTGTTCCTGAAATATTAAATGTAATGTTTCCGTTTCCATTTGCTAAGCTTCCCGTTATCAATGTAGCTGTTAAACCCGTTACACCCGTTGATTGAATTGAAGCTCCTGTCGTGTACGCAACCCCGTTACCTCCTGTGTAAGGCACTGTTGCATTTCCTGAATATGCCGTATTTACTGTTCCAGCTGTTGCGGTAGCATTTGCACAATTTAATGCGGTAACAGTTGGCGTTAATGGCACCGTATTATTGACCGTTACACTCAATGTACAAGTTTGTCCACCAAATGAAATGGCAAAATTAGCCGTACCTGCTGAAGTTGCAGTTCCTGATATATTAAATACGATACTTCCATTTCCATTTGCCAAACTTCCTGGTTGTAATGTTGCTGTTAAGCCCGTTACACCTGTTGACGAAACTGACGCACCTGCCGTATATGCTACTCCGTTACCTCCTGTATATCCAATGTTTGCTGTACCATTATACACAACATTTACTGATGGCTGTGTAGACAATGTAGCCGCACCACACAACAAACTGGTTACCGTTGGCGATACGGTTGCTCCCGAAATATATTGTGTTACTGGCTCTGTAATTGCAGCCGGTTTGGTTACAGTTCTTGTACCGTAAAATGTTGGACCTACTACATAAGGATATGCCGAATTCCAATTGGCATTTACCGTTGTAAAATAACAATAAATACCTGATGGATATTCTGGTGTTACACAAAAACGACCATTATGATCATCTAAATAATCTGGTGTTGTAGCACTCGTTGTATTGTATTGATAATCTTCTCTAAAATATCCCAATGGGTAAGTAGTACTCACGGGAGGGCCCGCCGTTACTGTGTTTCCGGCAGCATTAGTTGTTCTTGTTGTTATGTTTCTCAATGTATAACTCGATTTCATTCTTACGATTCCGCCTGTTCCATTTGCATTTTTATAGGCATACGCTCCATAAATTGGAAATCCATCATAAGCAAAACCCAATAGTGGCGAATGTATTGTACTATCTAAAGCATACAACCCATCAGAAGCATATAAATTACATACAGTAGAAATCACATTTAAATCCAATCCAAATGCACTTGGATTTTGATGATGGTGATAATTTCCATTTGCTGGATGTGCTTTTGAACAATCAAATCCCAAACGCTCTCCTACTACTGCATCCCTATTCCAAACGCCATCGCCCATACAAGGCGGTTGAATTGGACCACCACATAATGCGCCTGTTGCATTTCTCCACGACACACCATCTCTGTAATCAAACAAAGCAACACCGTTTATGAATATGCCAATATTTCCACCAGTTGTTGATGTTGGCGTTCCTGGATTTCT
>CANKLV010000035.1 GCA_947483415.1 Chitinophagaceae bacterium | reverse complement strand
GCAAACAGGGTTAAATTAATTTTACAACGTTATAAAGAATTACAAGATATCATCGCTATCCTTGGTTTAGATGAATTGAGCGACGAAGATAAATTAGTAGTATCAAGAGCACGTAAAGTACAACGTTTCTTAAGTCAGCCTTTCTTTGTGGCAGAACAGTTTACAGGTTTGAAAGGGGTATTGGTTCCAATTGAAGATACCATCAGAGGGTTTAATTCAATTATGGATGGAGAGGTTGATGAGTATCCAGAAGCAGCGTTCAACCTAGTTGGTACTTTAGAAGATGCTATTGAAAAAGGTAAAAAAATGATGGAAGCGGCGAAATCGTAGAAGAGGTTGTAGGGTTAGGGGTTGAATATCTTCAACCCTTACGATAATTCTCAACCATTAAAATTCAAAAGGATAAAATGAAACTAGAAATATTAACACCAGAGAAAAAAATTTACAGCGCAGATGTATATGGCGTTCAACTTCCTGGTATAAATGGATTGTTTGAAGTGCTAGATAAGCATGCTCCGTTGGTGAGTGCACTCAAAAGCGGCACACTTAAAATTCTAACCGACAAAACAAATACGGTTAGTTATACTATCCAAAGTGGATTTGTAGAGGTGTTAAACAATAGTACAACTGTATTAATTGAAGGTGCTGAAGAAAAATAATTTTAAAAGTATTTATCTAGTCAAATAATTTTATCCCTCGTTTAATCACGGGGGATTTTTTTTGACACTAAGAAGTTGAATCACAAAGACACGAATGCACAAAGTTTTTTTAAAAACAAAGATGCTAATACATGGAAAATACTTCCAACCTTTTGAACGCATTGAACCTATTGAACCTTTTGAACGTCAAAAACCTCTTCTTAAGGGTTGAAGATTTTCAACCCCTACAACCTCATAAACCTCTTAAACCTACAACTTTTTCTCCATTACATAATGAGGAATATTTACTTCTTTAAAAACATCACTATTAATTTGGTATCCCAATTTCTCGTAAAAACCAACTGCAGATTCTCTAGCATGCATAAACAATGTTTTATATCCTTTATCTCTAGCAATATTTTCGGCAAAATGTAAAATCGCTGCACCAAATCCTTTACCCTGAACATTTTCATGCACTGCCATTTGCCTAAGCTTTATCCTTTCATCATTTATCGAACAAAGCATGCAGCAGCCAACCATTTCGTCATCGTCGAAAGCGGCAATTAATATGTCATGTTTCTCATTGGCTAACTCTTCCTCGCTAAAATGAAGTCCTAATGGCTTTCTAAGTATCTCATTTCTTAGCTCAACCATCTTTTTATATTCCGCACTGCCGTGATCTATCTGCTTTAATCCCATAATTATTTTTTTAATAATAAGTATTATTAGAGTAGATAAATATACACGATTTTTTAAAAAACTAATTTTCATTTCAATAAAAATTAATCCAAGTTTTATTTATTAATTATTTAGTTTGTAGTATTTCTTTGCATTTGATACAAATTATATACTTTTGCGTCAGTTTTAACTAAATAATACTACTATGTCAGACATTGCAACAAGAGTAAAGAAAATTATTGTTGACAAATTAGGTGTTGATGAAGCAGAGGTAACTCCTGAAGCTTCCTTCACTAATGATTTAGGTGCCGATAGCTTGGACACCGTTGAACTTATTATGGAATTTGAAAAAGAATTCAACATTTCTATTCCGGATGAGCAAGCCGAAACCATCACTTCTGTTGGTCAAGCTGTTTCTTATCTAGAAGAAAATGCTAAGTAATTAATCTTTTAATTTTCACAGGCAAATCGTATGGATTTAAAAAGAGTTGTAGTAACTGGACTTGGAGCACTTACTCCATTGGGAAAAACTGTTGATGAATATTGGCAGGGCTTGAAAAATGGAGTTAGCGGCTGTGATTTTATTCAGCAATTCGATGTTTCTAAATTCAAAACAAGATTTGCTTGTGAGGTTAAAAATTTTGAAGCTACCGACTATCTTGATCGAAAAGAAGCCCGTAAAATGGATCGTTACTGTCAGTTTGCATTAATTGCCAGCGACGAAGCCGTTAAGGATTCTGGAATTACAAAAGAAAATGTAAATCCGGATCGTGTAGGTGTAATTTTTGCAAGTGGTATTGGGGGACTTATTACTTTCCAAGAAGAAGTAATGAATTTTGCAGCAGGAGATGGAACACCTCGTTTCAATCCTTTCTTTATTCCAAAAATGATTTTGGATATCGCAGCAGGTCAAATTTCTATGCGCCATGGTTTTCGTGGTCCAAATTACGCCGTTGTTAGTGCTTGCGCTTCATCTACCAATGCCATTATTGATGCTTTCGACAACATTAGATTAAACAAAGCAGATGTAATTATTACCGGTGGAAGTGAGGCTGTTATTAGTGCAGCAGGTTTGGGTGGTTTCAACGCAATGAAAGCTTTAAGCGAAAGAAATGACGATCCAAAAACAGCAAGTCGCCCATTTGATAAAGACCGTGATGGTTTTGTTATGGGAGAAGGTGCAGGTGTTTTGGTGCTCGAAAGTCTAGAACATGCTTTAGCTAGAGGTGCAAAAATTTATTGCGAAATCGCTGGAGGAGGTGCTACTGCCGATGCCCACCACATTACTGCTCCACATCCAGAAGGATTAGGTGCAAATAACGTTATGCGCGTTGCCTTAAAAGATGCCAATTTGAACCCTGAAGATATTGATTACATCAATGTTCATGGTACGTCTACACCTTTAGGTGATATCGCCGAAACTAAAGCCATTCTAAATGTTTTTGGTCCTCACGCGTATAACTTAAACATCAGCTCTACCAAAAGTATGACCGGACATTGCCTTGGAGCTGCTGGTGCACTTGAAGCACTTGCTTGTATCATGGCGGTTACTCAAGATATCGTCCCCCCAACCATCAATCATTTTACAGATGACCCTGATTTAGATCCAAATCTGAATTTTACATTTCATGAGCCTCAACAAAAAACAATACGTGCTGCATTAAGCAACACCTTTGGATTTGGCGGTCACAACGCTTCCGTAATTGTAAAAAAATATTCTGCATAATTTATTCTTTATTGCATTTTACTTTGATTTATTCAAACTTTTTAAAAAAGAAAAGTATAATTTCGATTTACATCAAGATTTTTTATTTTGCAATTTCTAACTAATTTTTTCTTCTCCAATAAAGAGCAAAGCACGTTTAAAAAACAGCTTAAAAATATCTTGGGGTTCATTCCTGGGAATATTGATTTGTACAAAATCGCACTCAGCCATAGATCAATTAAAGAATTTTCAGAAGAAAATAATGAAAGACTAGAATTTTTAGGTGATGCAGTGCTCAGTTCGATAATCGCTCATTATCTGTTTAAAAAATATCCATACAAAGACGAAGGATTTTTAACCGAAATGAGAAGCAAAATGGTTAACAGACAGAAGCTCAATGAAATTGCTTTAAAAATGGGTCTCAAAAAAATTTCATTGTATAATAAAAACGATCACGCACTCAAAATTTCACAGATTTTTGGAAATACGTTAGAAGCCTTGATAGGAGCGGTGTTCCTAGACAAAGGGTATAATAAAACCCAAAAATGGGTAGAGAATTATATTATTTTGCCCCATTTATTTATCAATGACCTCGAAAATATCGAAATCAACATCAAAAATAAATTGTACGGCTGGGCAAGCAAAAATGGCAAGTCAGTTGAGTTTGCAACATTAAATGAGTCTGTAGATAAAGGTCGACGACTTTTTACCATTGCGGCTACAGTTGATGGACAAATCATTGCTCAGGCAAAAGGTTTCAATAAAAAAGATGCAAGTCATTTAGCGGCTCAAATGGCCGTTGAAAAACTTGGACTTACATAACTTGGTTATATAAATTTCTTTAACCCGGATTTTGCAGTTTAATTGTAAAGTTTGTGTTTAATCATTGTTTTTTAAAACTTATTAATTCAACTCATGACTTTTGGTATAATAGGAAGCGGAAGCTGGGGAACAGCCCTTGCGAAAATATTGACAGATAACGGTCAACACATTAATTGGTGGAACCGTAATGAGCAAGCAATTGCACAATTTAAAGTTCGTGCGCATAATCCGCAATACCTTACTTCTGCTAAGTTTGATATGAATCAGTTAAGCCTGTCTGCTGATATCAATGAAGTGATTGAACAATCTGATGTATTACTCATCGCAGTTCCATCGGCTTATATCATTGACCTATTTTCAACGATTTCGAAAAATTCATTGTCTGGAAAAAAAATCATTTCCGCAGTAAAAGGCATCTTGCCTGAGATCGATATTTTATTAAATGATTTTTTAAGTAAAAATTTTGAATTCCCAATAACAAACTATTTCTCTGTGATGGGGCCTTGTCATGCAGAAGAAGTAGCAGCAGAAAAATTATCTTATCTAACTTTTTCAGGAATTGACATCAATACTACAAAGGAAATATCAGCATATTTTAAAACCGATTATCTAAAAACAGTTACTAACGATGATATCTATGGCGTTCAATATGCTGCAGTATTAAAGAACATTTATGCTTTAGGTGCAGGTATCGCACATGGACTTGATTATGGAGATAATTTCTTGAGTGTATTAATTGCAAATTGTGCCGATGAAATGGGACGTTTTATTACAAAATCTGGAAATCCAAATATTGAATTTGAAAATGATTCTACTCCTCATTATCACACCGCTTCTGTATATCTAGGCGATTTGCTGGTAACTTGCTATTCCTTATTTAGCAGAAACAGAACCTTTGGGAATATGATTGGTAAAGGCTATTCCGTAAAATCTGCTCAACTCGAAATGAATATGGTTGCAGAAGGTTATAATGCAAGCAGATGTATTTACAACATCAACAAACATATCAACGCTAACATGCCCATCGCAGAAACCATCTACAATATTTTGTGGAATAAAATCCCCGCTGAAGAAGGGTTTAAAAGGATTGAAGAAATGTTGGTTTAAACCAAATTTAATCTGGTTTAAACCAAAAAATATTAAAAGTGATACCCCACTTTTATACCTAAGTTGAAATTGAAAGTGGTTTGTTTATAAGTTGCAAATCCTTGTAAAGGTGTTATTGTAGGATTACCAAAATCTTCTATAGCATAATAGTATTTTACACCTCGAACATTTCTAATACCCAATCCAAATGAATAATCAACACTTAAACGATCATATACATCATGGTAGCCAAAAGTTGCCATTAAATCCGAAATGTTTTCATGTTCATCTAAAAGAGCTCCTCCTCGTTGATTAAAACTTTGACTAAAAGAATCGTACCTCATTTTGGGTGTTTTAAAATTGTATCTATAAAAATCGTATGAAACGCCCAAATAAGCGCCATCTGGTGCATCACTTTCAAAATATAGTCTTGGTTGAATTGTAAACATAAAGCCAGGTGCAGCAGATCGATATTGAAAATAATAAGAATCTTCAGTTTGATCAGTTATAGGCGCGTTCGGATCCCAAGGGTAATTGAAATTTATGTTGTTGTTTTCAGAAGCTTGTTGAATAATAGATCTCATGTAATTTCTATTCGTTAAGCCCAAACTAGTTTGTACGGTAAAAAAATCGCTTACTACACGCTCATAATAAATTGGAAAAGCACCTGTAATAAATCCTAAAGGAGAGAATTTAAGGACGTTTTTTTCTGTGCTTGATTTTTTCTTGTGTTTATTATATTTGCTATCTTCTAGCTGTATACGAATCACCGTATCTTTTGAGGTGCTCTGTGCAAATGCAATTACCGGAATTGTCATCAACAACATTAAAATGATTTTTTTCATCTGAGATATAAATTTAAATTATAAAATTCGTATGATAAATGTACTGCTTAATCTTTTTAAAAAAATAATTCAGCTGTAATTCCATCTGCATATAACTTACCCAATGGCGACAATACAATTTGATTATCATCAATGGATTGAAAATAATTTTCCGTACTTAATTTTTTAATTTTTGTTTCTAATTCTTTTGCTAGATCAACACCAAATTTATTACTCACTTCCTGAATCGTAAATCCTTCGATAGTTCTTATTGATGTCATTATAAATTCATTTAGAAGTTGCGTTTCAGTTAGTGTTTCCGCTTCAAAACAATTTTCATTTTTTAAGACACGTTGATTGTATAAAACGTTGTCTGATATGTTCCACTTTCTAATATTTTTTCCATTAAACCCATGCGCAGATGGTCCAAAACCATAATATGGCTTTCCCTTCCAGTAGCTGCTATTGTGTTTACTTCGTTTCCCGGGCTTCGCATAGTTGCTAATTTCGTAATGCTCATAACCCAATTGCGTTAATTTTTCCGAACAAATTAAAAACTGTTCTGCTTGCTTCTCACTTTTTATTTCCGGTGATTTTTTCTTTTTTATGGAATGATGCAATGCTGTTTTTTCTTCAACCATTAATGCATAACAAGAAATATGCGGCACGCTTAAATTTGATAAAATTTCAATGCTTTTTTCAAGTGTTTCATTAGATAAAAACGGACTGCCAAAAATCAAATCCACAGAAAAATTTTCAAACCCTGCTTCTATAATTTGTTGGATGCTTTCTAGAGATTGATTTGAATTGTGTGCGCGGTTCATCCAAAGCAGTTCATCATCAGAAAATGATTGTACCCCCAAACTCAATCGATTAATGCCCAATGATAACCAAGTTTTTAATGTGGTTGAATTTATGTCATCAGGATTTGCTTCTAAAGTAATTTCTACACTATTTGAAATCAAAAAATTATCATGTATTAAAAAAATTATTTTTTGCAATTCTAATGGGGTCAATAAACTAGGCGTTCCTCCTCCAAAGTAAATGGTTTCAATACGCTCATCTTTAGAAATAAAATCATTTTGTTGACAAATCTCTTTTGATAATGCATCCAAAAATTCAGACTTTCTGCTCAAATTTGTTGAAAAATGAAAATTGCAATACGTGCAAGCTTGTTTGCAAAATGGAATATGAAGATAAATACCCGCCAAAGATTGTAGTTTTACAATATTAATTAAGAAACTGCATGCAATTTAAACCTAATCCCATAAAGTTAACGTCGTTGTTTTTTATTGGATTTATTTTTATTGTGTTTTCAACAATTGCTCAAGAGATTAAAACATTCAAAGTTTATTTTAAAAACATAGACAGCTCCAGCATAAATCATAATTTTCAAACTGCTTTTACATCATCAACACTAGCAAAAAAATACATTCAAACCATCCCATCATTATTATTTAATAAAGGATTTTCTGCTGCTTCAATTGATAGCGTACAATACAATGATTCATCCGCAATTGTTTTTTTATTTACAGGATTAAAGTATCAATTAATCAATCTTCAAACCACAAATATTGATCAAGTGGCAAATGAAATTGTTGGTTTTGATCGTTTAGTAAAAAAAAGGAAATCAATTAATTTATCTGAATTACAACAGCTACAACAAAAATTATTACAGTTTTATATGAGCATTGGCTATCCATTTGCTGTTGTAGAAATTGATAGCGTTTCAATCATTAACGAACAAGTTAGCGCAAGATTATTTGTAGAAAAAGGGATTCGATATTCCATTGATAGCATTCGTGTATTTGGAGAACCTGGTGTAAAAACTTATTTTTTCAACAAACACCTTCAAATTGAAAATGGCAGTAATTACAATAAACTAAAACTTCAAAAAGTAGATAAACGTTTGTCTGAGTTGAACTTTCTTCAAGTTGTTCAATCATCAGATTTAACAATGTTGGGATCAGGCTCTATTTTAAATCTTTATGTAAAGAAGAAAAAATCAAGTCAAATAAATTTTTTAATTGGGTTGCAACCGTCAGCAAATAACAATCAAAAATTACAACTAACTGGAGACTTTAATTTGGATTTAAAAAACAATTTTTCAACTGGAGAAAATATTATTTTAAAATGGCAGCAATTACAACCATCGTCTCCACGTTTGATTTTGAACTATAGTCAACCGTATATTTTACAATCAACTTTGGGAACTGACTTTATTTTTGAGTTGTTTAAAAAAGATTCAAATTTCATTCTAATAAATGCGCAATTGGGATTTCAATTTTTACAAACCGCAAATCAAAAAGTAAAAATATTTTTACAATGGCAAAATAATAAATTGCTTTCTGGTGCAATTGATACCACAAAAATAAAATTACAAAAATCCCTTCCCATTAACTTGGATATAAAAAATACAAATCTTGGTTTGAACATGGAATGGAATACCACGAATTATAAAATGAATCCACAAACAGGATCGGAATTAGACATAACGGCACAAGCTGGAACAAAAACCATTTCAAAAAACAACAAGATTTTAGAAATAAAAGATAGCCGTTATCCGTACCCGTCTTTATACGACTCTTTGAAATTAAAAACATATCAAATAAAACTTAAAGCAGCATATGCCCATTATTTTAAATTATCCAAGTTTACCGTTTTGAAAACATCATTTAAAGGCGGCTTTATGAATAGTCCCAATTTATTTAGAAATGAGTTGTTTCAAATTGGTGGATTTAAAACATTAAGGGGATTTAATGAAGAAAGCATCTACGCAAAAAATTACGCTGTATTTACATCAGAATATCGAATACTATTGGGATTAAACGCGCATTTATCATTCTTTGGAGATTGGGGCTTCGTAAAAACAGTGTACTCAAAAATAAAACTTAATGAACAATACAAATCCATAGGGGTAGGAATGGTGTTTGAAACAAAAACGGGATTATTGAATTTGAGTTATTCATTAGGGATGAAGAAAAATGAAGCATTTAATTTTAGGGAGTCATCAAAATTGCATTTCGGTTACGTGAATTACTTTTAGAATTTTAGCAAAACCCAATTAAATTTACAGAACAAAAAAAAACAAATTGAGTATAAGGCATCTAATTTGGCTATTTATCTGTTTTACAAGCGTAAACAATTTGAGGGGGCAAATCGCTGCGGATACTGTTTTTGCTAAAGAAGAATTGACGCAAAATATTTTAGTATTACCAATTTCGAATACAATACAAAATACCAATGCTCAAATTGGATGGGATTCTATATTGACACCATTCAACGCTGCATTTATATCTACAAAAAATACACAAGCAACAAACAACAACAATCCTTATCCAGGAATAAAGAAGCAAGTTGTTTCGAAAGACTTTGTATTCTATTTTATATTGACTTTATTTTTATTTTTAGGTATATTAAATGCGGTTTTTAAAAATTATTTCAGCACCATGATTCGGGTGTTTTTAAAAACCTCTTTAAGACAAAGCCAGTTAACAGATCAGTTGATGCAGTCTAAACTGCCTTCTTTGTGTTTAAATATATTTTCGGTATTGGTTACCGGGTTTTACATTTTTACTTTATTGAGTTACAAAAAAATTATTGGCTTTAATCAATTGGATATTTTGCTTTTTTCTTGTTTGGCAGTATTTTTTATTTATATCGGTAAGTATTTTATCATTCAAATTGTAGGTTGGATTACTGGGTTTAAACATGAAGCGGTTTCATATACATTTCTTATTTTTTTAGTAAATAAATTATTGGCTATCGTATTGCTGCCCACAACTTGTATACTTATTTTCTCCAATAGTAATATTGGATTATTAGCTTATAATATTTCATTATTAGCAGTTTGTATTTTTTATTTATTAAGATGTTTTCGGTCTTATGGAATCTTTGAAAAAAAATTAAGCCTAGGTAAATTTCATTTTTTACTCTACATTTTAGCCGTAGAATTTATTCCAATTTTGTTGATGTTTAAAATAGGCTTGAATATTATTGATAAAAATTTGTAATTTTGTTTTTTCCTATCAGATTATAAGTATGATTAAAAAATCGGCTAAAAAAGTTACTTCAGAAAAATTATTAGTAAAAAAAATACTTATAACACAGCCAAAACCTGAAGGAACTAAATCTCCTTATTTTGATTTGGCTGCGAAATACGGGCTTTTACTAGATTTTCAACCTTTTATAAAGGTTGAAGGCATTCCATCAAAAGAGTTTAGAAAGCAAAAAATTGATATCTCCCTATTTTCAGCTGTTATTTTTACAAGCAGAAATGCCATAGATCATTTCTTCCGAATTTGCGAAGAAATGAAAGTAACCGTTTCCCAAGACACAAAATATTTTTGTATTACAGAATCTGTGGCGCTGTATTTACAAAAGTTTATTTTATACAGAAAACGAAAGGTTTTTTACGGAGCGGATGGGTTAAACAAAAGTTTATTTGACGTGTTCAATAAACACAAAGACAATGAAAAGTTTTTGTATCCTTGTTCAGAATCTTTTGATAGTGAAATTACTAACTGGCTAAAAAGTCATCATTGCGAATTTGCAACGCCAGTATTATATAAAATCCTAAGCAATGATATCAAAGAAGTAATAGCAAAAAACTACGATATCATTTGTTTCTTTACGCCAGGCGGCATTAAAAGCTTAATAGAAAACTTTCCTAAATACAAACAAAATTCAACAAAAATTGCAGCTTTTGGAGAAAATACCATCAAGGCAGTTGAAGATGCAGGTTTGCTATTAGATATTAAAGCTCCTTTACCACAAAGTCCAAGTATGGTTACGGCGCTCGAAAATTACCTCAAACCAAAAAAGAAATAAGGTTCCTCTTTTTATCATTCATTTTTAATTTTTATGGCACATCAATTTAACAATGATTTGATTCATGAATCAAGTCCGTATTTACTTCAACATGCCCACAATCCCGTGAACTGGATGCCATGGAGTGAAAACGCACTTACGCTTGCACAAGAAATGGATAAACCGATTTTAGTGAGTATCGGTTACGCCGCTTGTCATTGGTGTCATGTAATGGAAAGAGAAAGTTTTGAAGATGAAATCATAGCCAAATTCATGAACAAAAATTTTGTGAATATAAAAATTGACCGCGAGGAAAGACCTGATTTAGACCATATTTACATGGAAGCGGTTCAAGCGATTTCTGGTTCAGGAGGCTGGCCTTTAAATGTATTTTTAAATTCGAATGGAAAGCCATTTTATGGAGGAACTTATTTCCCGCCAACAAAAGCATACAATCGATCATCATGGATTGAGGTTTTGAACTTTATTCATAATCTTTGGAACGACAATCGCAGTTTGGTTGAAAGTCAAGTAAATCAATTGATGAACCATTTAAATGAATTAAGCATTCCGTATAAATCTTCATTTATCGTATCTGAGCCTTCTGAAACATTTACAAAAGAATCGTGTATAAACATCAAAGAAAAGTTGATGAAAAATGCGGATGTAGAAAACGGAGGATTCGGAAGGGCTCCAAAATTTCCACAAACATTTTCAATTGCATATTTATTGGGTTTTGGTTATTTTTTAAAAGATGAAGCATCTACAAATCATGCTTTAAAATCGTTGGATGCCTTGTTAAACGGAGGTATTTACGATCATTTAAATGGAGGGCTGGCTAGGTATAGTACAGATGATAAATGGCTAGCTCCCCATTTTGAAAAAATGCTTTACGACAATGCTTTGTTGATAGATGTACTGTGCGATGCATATAAAATCACTAAAGAAAAAAAATATCAAATCGCAATAGAAAAAACGATAGATTTTTGTTTGCAAGAGTTGGGTGGCGAAAATGGCGGTTTTTATGCGGCCATTGATGCGGATAGTGAAGGAGAGGAGGGTAAGTTTTATGTTTGGTCGCAAATGGAAATTGAAACCATTTTAGGCAATGATGCTGAATTGATATGTAAATATTACGGAGTAATAAAAGAAGGCAATTGGGAAGGTAAAAATATCTTACACATCAGTAAGTCATCCGAAATATTTGCTGAAGAAAATGGATTACCACTGGAAGTATGGACAGAAACCTTAGAAAAATCTAACCAGAAATTGCTAATCGAAAGAAAAAAAAGAGTAAACCCAGCGATAGATGACAAAATAATTTTGGGTTGGAATGCGCTTATGCTAAAAGCAATAACTAAAGCATCAGCAACATTAAAACATGAAGGGTATAAAAAAATCGCCAATAAACTGTTTGATTTTTTAAAAAATGCATTCTCCCAAAATGGAATAATTTGCTTCCATACCTACAAAAATGAAACAGCTAAATTTCCTGCATTTTTAGATGATTATGCTTATTTTATTAGTGCATGTATCCAATTGCAAGAGTTGACAGGGGATGAGAAATATATTATAGAAGCAGAAAACAATACTTCTTTGGTATTGGATAATTTTAAATCTGATGATGGTTTTTTATTTTATTTCACAAGTGCTTCACAAACAGATGTTGTGTTAAGAAAGCTAGAGGTTTTTGATGGTGCTTTACCTTCAGGGAATAGTGTGATGGCCGAAAACCTGTATTATCTTTCTGTGTTATTGAATAAAAAAGATTGGAAATCAATATCACTAAACATGCTAACGAGTGTTTTTAATCAAGTTGAAAAATTTCCGCAATCGTTTTCGGTCTGGTCTTCGTCAATTCTTTGGCGATTTATTGGGGAAAAAGAAGTGGCAATAACAGGTACAAATATTGAAAAATGTGTAGAATATCACCTTTCAAACTACGAACCAAACAGAATTTTACAATATAGTGTAGTTGAAAAAAACTACCCGCTTTTAAAAGGGAAAAATTATTCAAATGCAGCATTGGTATATATTTGCAAAGATTATTCATGTTCAGAACCAGCGCTTTATTTTGAAAAATAATTTTGAAAAATAATTATTATGTAGTTTTTAACATTTTCATTTGCAATAATTATATAATTTACACGTTCTTTATTTCGATTTGTTTTACGGGATAAAAAAAAAATCACGAAGACTTATTGAAATTTAATTTTGAATTAAATTTATCATTACATTTGCCTATACTCACAAAGTAAAAAAAAATGACTAATCGTAATTTACTATCAACAGCCATTGTCGCTGTGTCTATTTTTGTTAGCAGTTGTAGCATGCTCGGAGGAAAAAACAACTCTGGGAATGCATTACCTAATGATGGCCAACTTCATGGCGTATCTACTCAAGCGAAATGGGTCCCAACCCGTCCAATTGGAATGGTCTATGTACCACAAGGAAATTTTCATATGGGACCAAGTGATGAGGACATGAACTATTCATTTACTGCTAGAAATAAATCCGTTTCAATAAGTGGTTTTTGGATGGATGCTACTGAAGTAACCAACAACGAATACCGTCAGTTTACAAACTGGGTTCGCGATTCAATTGCTGCAAAATTGATGGGTTATATAAAAACAGGCACTGATGGCAATGAATATGTGGATTGGACCAAAGCTAAAACCATCAAATGGTCGGACAAAGGTACAATTGAAAAAATTGATGCCATCATAGTTACCCCAGATAATAGAATCTTTGGCAAAAAAGAAATCGATGCAACAAAAATCATATACAAGTCAGAGGTTTTTGACTATAAAGCAGCTGCACAAAATAGAGATGTAACCATTCCTAGATCTGCATTTATCCTAAAAAATGAAATCAAGGTCTACCCGGATACATTATGTTGGGTGAGAGATTTTGCATATTCATATAACGAGCCAATGGCAAAAAAATATTACAGTCACTCTGCATTTGGTAATTATCCTGTAGTAGGTGTAAACTGGAAACAAGCTACAGCATTTTGTGAATGGCGTACATTATATTTAAATTCATTCTTAGAGTCTAAAAGTAGAATGACAGAATCTGATTTCAGATTGCCAACAGAAGCACAATGGGAATATGCAGCAAGAGGTGGTAGATCTCAAGTGCAATTTCCATGGGGCGGACCATATTTAAGAAATAAAAAAGGTTGTTTATTGGCGAACTTTAAACCTGGTCGTGGAAAT
>CANKLV010000034.1 GCA_947483415.1 Chitinophagaceae bacterium | reverse complement strand
GTTCACTACTCTTCGATAAAAAATTAATAAAATCGCCATGATAAAGTAATAGGCCGTGGGAATTGGGTTGATACTTTTTCCAATACTTTAGTCCTTTTAAATTACTGCTGTCAGGTTTAGTTGCTGATTTGATTTCAGGCGGTGCGTAAGGTATACAATTTTTTATGCCCAAGACAAAACCTTTTTTGCCTTTCGAGCGTTAAAGGTATATCATGATTCAAGCCTATAATTTTTTAGCCAGCTGGCAGTTGTTTCCCGAAAAAGGAGTTTATCAAAGTGGAGATCGTCCAAAAAGTGGTTTCTACAAAATCGAGTCCAACGACGCCAAGGATGCCATCAACATCAGCCACAATTGGGTAACGCTTGAAAATGATGCATTTGCCGCACAATACAGCATCAAGGCGGACGGCCTCTTGCATCCCTTCGAAAACAAGGAGCTGGCAGACCAGTCGAAGGTTACCTTCACCGACACCACCAATTTTGACATACATTTTTACCGTGCTGGACAAGTGGTGTTGCATGTTATACACCATATCTTGCCGAACGGATATTTGAAGATCACCCAACTGGGCAGCAAGGACAACGCAGATTTTAGCAATATAGAGATCTACCACAAGCAGATGAGCGTGCTCCCTTATTCTTCTTCGGTAAGTGGGGTTGTGATAAAGCCCACGCAGGAGGGCGTAATCAAGCACAAGGCCCTAACGGCTATGGAAGAGCAAACCAACATGCAGCTGAATCAAATCAGAAAGCAAATAGAGCTGCTTGCCATACAGGCGCAGGAAATACAAAAGAGGAAGGAACTTTCTATGATGGTCTATGCCGCCAAGCTTTCCTTTACACCAATTATTGGCCAAACCTATTTCCTATACGCCAAGCATGACGACAGTTTTGTGCTATCCATGATATCGCCCGCGGAATGGGGTGGAAACGGCCCATTCAAGTCGTTCGAAGGTGCGGTTCGACTGCTGGCCGACCATACCTGGATAGAGATGTAAAAACAACTAGAAATCAATCGAGTTGGAAACTAAAGCTATAGAGTAGGAATTAATCAAAAGTCAACTTTCGAGTTCGAACTCCAAGAGTCAATAGTCTATTCACCGCAATCTCTTATCTGTCGTACATTTCAGCGGAAAATAAAAATGGTCAACCTGCACAGACTGACCAAAATTCTCGCCGGGTGGTCTAACGGGTTTGAGTTCGAAGTGTTTGAAGGATATTGAGAGGGTTATTAATCTTTAGCCAATGCACCATTTTTCCAGTATAATCCCAATACGACAACTGTTTGGGACAATTTCATTGGACCATTTAAGATATTGTATCGGTAAAAACATCAAATCGAAATTGCAATTATTCTCCAATCAAAAAACGGTTGTTTTGCAAATCAAGGCTATAATTAATTACTTTTCATTGTTATTCTTAGTCATATGTCTTAATTTCACTGCTAAACGTGATAGATATAGATTGTTACAGAGCTATATTTACAATATTATTTTTTCACCTTAAATTACAGAAAATGAGACAATTTTTATTTATTGCACTAATTGGTGCCCTTTTAATTGTGGTGTCTTGTAAAAAAGACACAGAACCTGTTGTTAGCAATCCCTCTTGTTCAATTGAAGGGAGATGGATTCACCCATT
Source organism: Chitinophagaceae bacterium (assembly GCA_947483415.1). Taxonomy (GTDB): domain Bacteria; phylum Bacteroidota; class Bacteroidia; order Chitinophagales; family Chitinophagaceae; genus Ferruginibacter. The sequence goes on along the minus strand of CANKLV010000034.1, from coordinate 12,331 downwards.
GGGAACAGTCTTATATGAGTTTAAAGACAGTTTGAGGTATACTATTTACCAAGCTACACCTGGTGGACAGTTCGGAACAATTGCCGATGCCATTCCGAATCCGGAAAAATGGTGGATGGAGGGTGATTCCCTGGTTTTGAAACTGGGCTCGTCAAGTTATGCGAAATCTTTAGCTGAGTTTGATTGCAATTGTAATCGTATGAAACTTACAGCTAATTGTTTAACAGGTATTTGTAGCGGCATTTTTAGGAAAGAGGGTTTTGACACTACAACCTGTCAATAAATATCTACTTTTTAGCTCATCACGACCCAGACAAGGATACCGTCAGTGTCGGGATTTTTTATATAATTTTCTCAAATTGTGGATAGGAATATATAGAAATGACACCAATATGAATTACAAAAAACGAGGTTGCTTTTTGGTATAATGCCGCTGTGGTAGCTGGTTGGGTAAATTTAAATGGACAATATCAGAAATCTGAACGGAATAAACTTTTTGATTGAATTTTTGGTGGAGTTACCCCAGGAAACTAACTTACATTTTGCTATGAATAAAAGTAAACATCTTTTCTTTCTTTCTTTTTTTCAGTGGAAAATAAAAAAGGTCAACCTTTGCAGATTGACCAAAATTCTCGCTGGGCTTGCCAATTCTGTGGTGAGCCGATTTAAGACCAGGCAAGAGCCACAAAAAATCATTGCACCCGTTTGAAGGATGAAAATGGGCAAATACATGGTTGCAAACGAAAGAAACTTCAGCTCATGTTTTTTCGGATTTTAAGCTGAATATTATTAATTTCACTATATTTTATTTTGTTACAAATTTTTTTTTCATCTATCTTTTAATTTCAAAGATTTAAACCAAAGTGTGTTTTACGAAAAATAAAATTATTTCTTTTCTATTGACTTTTTCTCCTTTTGTAATGTGCCCAATTTTAATCTATAAAAAATATTATGGCCAATATTCTGAATTAAGTCATCACTCGGTGTTTTTTATAATAGGAATTTCCTTTCTTACTCCACCTTTATTTTATTATTTTAGTCAATTAGGCACTAGTTATAACAGAAAAACGGGAAAAACATTTAGATCAAAAGATGGCATAGAAATGGAAGAATATGAAACAATTTATACTGATGGTCCAACTATGGTTAATGAACACAAAAGTATTGCTATTAAATACGCTTTAATTGGAATAATATTTGGTGTATTAGGATGTATATATGAAATGTTCTTTTAGATATATATTATTTAAATCTAAACAACACCGATACAAATCGGGATTGTAATTATAATTAAAACACCATCAAATCCATTTGAATTCCTCCGTACTCACGGAAGCAAAGTGGCCTCGCCAGGAATCGAACCTGGATTAAGAGCTTCGGAAACTCTGGTACTATCCATTGTACTACAAGGCCTAATTATGTTTATTGTTTTTGGTTTTTGGTTTATTGTTCTGTTGATTTTATCTTTTTCTATTTCAAAAAAAATTGTGCTTTAAAATATTCTACATTTTCCAACACCAAACCACAAACACCAAACATCCAATCAACTTCCCCCTTGGGGGATTGAGGGGGCTACCAAACATTTACCTACCTCCCAAAATTCTGAATATTCGTGCCAAATATTTTCACCGCAATGGCCAATAATATTACCCCAAAAAACTTACGCACTACGATTAAACCACTCGGTCCTAAAACATTTTCTATCCATTTCAACGATTTCAACACCAAATAAATGACGATTAAATTTATGAGTATCGCAATGAAAATATTGATATCCTGATAATTTGCTTTTAACGACATTATCGTGGTTAACGTTCCTGAACCGGCAATTAATGGAAATGCTATTGGAACTACACTGCCACTTTGGGGGTTATTATCTGCTTTAAAAAATTCGATACCCAACACCATCTCCAAACCAATTACAAAAATTACAATAGAACCCGCCACCGCAAAAGATTTTACATCTAACCCCAATAGGTTTAAAAATTCTTTCCCAATCAGTAGAAACAAAATCATTAAAGCGCCAGAAGCAACGGTGGCTTGGGTACTTTTGATATGGCCACCCATTTTTTCTCTTAACGAAATTAAAATTGGAATTGACCCAAGCATATCAATTACGGCAAATAATATAAAACTTATCGTAATGATTTCTTTGCCAATAATGTTGCCAAATTCTATCATAAAAAAATGCATTTCCGCAAAGATAATCGCTTTGCAGAAATGCAGTCTATTTTAAATCAGATTATACTTTAGTAGTTAAATCGAACCCCCAAAGAAGCATTTATTTTTATCGCATTAAAACCATATACTTCTGTATAATTTGTGTTGGTTAAATTACGGATATCAAGAAAAAATTTTACTTTGTTTTTTGATAATGCATATTCAGTGTATAAATTCATCAGCCAATATGGTTTTAATTTAATTGAAATCGTATTAAAGTTTGCATCGAAACTCAAATCCGTTCTCTCGCCAACATAAGTTGCGCCCGCATTTACATAAAAATGCGAATTTATCTTTTGAGAAACATGCAATCCCATGGTAGCTTTTGGCCGACGAATCAAATTAAAATAGCTGGTGTCTTTTTCGCCGTTTTTTGTGGTTACTTTTCCGTTTACATAAGCGCCATTTAATTTAATAATTGTTCCTTTACCAATTTTTAGATTTGATTCCAACTCAATTCCAGCATCGTTTTGCTTATCTTGATTAATGTAGAATGATGCAAATGTTGCTGGGTTGTAAAAGAAAACGATTGCATCTTTTACCATTCTTTTATATACCGTAATTCCTCCGCTGTATTTATTATTTTTTGAAAAATATTGAAATCCAGTTTCTATGGTCATCGCACTTTCTGGCTTCAAGTTTTTATTTCCATACTCCGAAAAAAGTTGATATAATGTCGGTGTTTTATAGGCGGATGAAATGTTGCCAAAGATTTTAAATTTGTTATTAATAAGCAATGATGGGTTTACATTATACACAATGTTGTTTCCATAAACCGAATGACGGTTAAATCTTCCGCCTAATTCAACATTAAATCCTTTTTTTGTGTTTAGTAAAAAGGCAATGTAGCTTCCCAATTGATTTTGTTTTAAACTATCTTTTCCAAGATTGCTTTCATAAGGGCCGAAAAATCCGATTGAGCTGTAAAATTGATCACTGTTTGATTTTCTGTAGTCCAAACCTGCAGTTAATTTCATATTGTTTTTAATTGGAAAAACTAGAAACGCATCAGCAAAATGTTCGCTTCCATTATATATTCCTTTGCTGTAAATATCATAACCATTTCTGCTTTTTGTTGAATCATCTATGTATGTCCTTTCGTTTTTATTAAAATTATACAACAGATTCATTTTTACTTTTCCAAAGTTGAATTCGTTTTTGATACCTACTTGTACGTTTTTATTTTTACTAAATAAGTCAAGTTCATCAGTAAACGCTCCCTGGTCGTAGCTTTGCCAAAATTTAGCATAGCGGATATAAGGTTGAATGCGAATGTTTTTATTTGGTTTTATTCCAACTGATGCTGAGAAATTTTGCTGGGTATAATCATCTTTATCTGTTTTCGTTGAATTGTTTTTTATGCTATCCGTTGCCTCGTTAATACCTTCTGTTTCAAAATATGCACCTCCAATTGAATAATCTACATACTTCGAACTTCCACTAACGTTGGCGTCTGCACGATAACTGTAATAGCTTCCATAACTTATTCCCCCATTGAAACTTGCTTTTTTATTTGAGGCTTGTTTTGTTGTAATGTTGATTACACCTGCCATTGCATCAGAACCATACAATGTAGATTGACTTCCTTTTAAAATTTCTATTCTTTCAATTTGATCAACAGATAACAAACGTATATCGAAGTTGCTTCCGATACCAGACGGATCATAAACAGGCACACCGTCGATTGTAATAAGCGTGTGATCTACTTTTGCACCTCGCAAATAAATACCCTTGTCTTTTCCTGCATTGCTGTTTGCCCCATTAATAAAAATTCCTGTTTGCTCCGTCAGTACTTGTGCCAAATCTTTTCCTCCACTGCGTTCCAGCTGTTCTCTGGTTATAACAGTGACTACTTTTCCGGTTAACGATGTTTTTGTTGGAAATTTGTTGGCAGACACCACAACTTCATTTAAAGTTTTGGTGCTGTCTTGCGCTTGCGCTGCGATGCTGATGAATAATACAGCTGCAGCAAAAAAATTCTTTTTCATTTTTTAAGATTTTTTTACTGCCTCCGAGAAATGTAATAATAGCGTGCACACTACTATTGGTAGAAATATAAAATGCAAAACACTTTACATCTCAAGCCTTTCTCCCGAAAGCTTTTGGATGAATAATTTTGTATTGGCAGGTCTTCTGACTTACACCTTGTTCATCGCCTTCCCATACATTTACAGTGGCATGAAGAATGAACAAATAAAAGTGTTTACAGCTACGGGGATAGTGTTGGATTTTCACCAAGCTTCCCTATTAATTCCGATATTCGGAAACCATTACAAATCAAAAGTAATGTTCTAAAACCGCAATTTCAAAATAAGTTATGCTTGAGATGTTGATAAAGTGGGGGAAGGTTCAAGTCGCTGAGCTTGTTTAATAGTTTAATAGTTTAAGGTGGGATTTTTCTCGCTTAGTAAATTTGTGTGAAAAAATTTAATACGAACCGAGCTTTTACCCCCTTCACCTTTCGGGGGAAGGGTTGGGGAAGGGGGCCTCAAAAAAAAGAGCCACTGAAATCAGCGGCTCTTTTTAAAATTATATTAGAATTAATTAATCTTTTTTACAAGTTCCAGCAACTTTATGAAATATATCGTGTGCCATTGTAATTAAGTTTTTCAATTTTGCATCATCTGCTTTATCATTTACTGCAGACCAAATATCATTGCATTGAACCATTAATTGTTGTAATAATTCAGTTGTTTCCGCTTTTTTGAAATTAGCAGGTACTTCAGATGCGAACCATACTTTTGAAGCGCGGTAAAGCTCTGCTACCTGAGCTCTCAAAGGTTTTAAATCATTTTCTTCTGCAGGATGAAATGTTGCAGCCATTATAGTATGAAATTCTTTCATTTCAGGCCAAACCTTTTTTTCTGTTTGAGCAAAGATTGAACCGGCAAAAAATACCATTGCCAATAAGATTGTGATTTTTTTCATGTTTGTTTATTTACAGTGTATAAAAATTCTACTAACAAATTTAAGAATAATATTTTATAACGTTTAAATTAATTGTTTTTTTATTTATAGATAATCATTGTCAGTTTAAATAAAGTCCTCAATCGTCTTTTTCTTGTCATTATCGCATAATTTTGCCTCATGTTAAAAATTATATTTTTCTTTTTATCATTATTGCTTATTTATAATTCTATTGATGCGCAACAAAAATGGGATTTAAAAACATGTGTAGAATATGCCATCGAACACAATAAGGGTGTTCAACTCGCTGAAGTTCAAGCCAAAATATCTGGAATAAATTATAAACAAAGCCAACTTTCTATTTTACCTGGTCTGAATTTATCTTCAAATGGGACTTTTAATACTGGAAATAATCAGGATCCAACTACTTTTAGCAGGGTTACCGAAAACTATCTTTCAGCCGGTATGCAGCTACAATCCAGCACAGAGATTTTTAATTTTTACAGCAAAAAGAACAGAATTGAAGCATCAAAATGGGAAACTATGGCTGCCGTAGCGGATTTTAGCAAAATAAAATACGATATCGGTTTATCAACAGCAAATGCATATCTACAAGTTTTACTTGCAAAAGATCAAATTAAAATTTCTACAGTTCAAATTGCCCAAACCCAATCTCAGCTGAATGTTACCCGAAAAATGATTGAAGCTGGCGCATTACCCGAATTAAACGCCATTCAACTTGAAGCACAGTTGGCATTTGATAGTAGCAATTACATTTCAGCAGAAGGAAATTTCAATCAAGCAAAACTCGTTTTGAAATCTTTTTTAGGACTTGATGCAGCAACGGCTTTTGAAATTGAAACGCCGCCAATTGAGACAATACCCGTTGAGTCTATTGCAGATTTGCAAGCCGATTTTGTGTATCAAGAAGCTTTGAAAAATCAACCTCAGCAAATTGGGAATTCATACAGAATAAAAGCAGCAGAAAAAACGATGCTTGCTGCAAAAGCCAGTCAGTATCCTACTTTATCCGCTTTTGGCAGCATCTCAAGTAACTATCTAGCGTTTAAAAAAAGACCGATTTACGAAAAAGAAATAGTTGGGTATCAATCTACCGGATTAGTTGCAAATGTTGGAGGAGGTGTGTTTTATGATGTGCAAAGTCCGATTCTTACAAATGGTAACATTGCTTCTTATTTTAAGTCTGGTTCTTTAAACACCCAATTAAAAGATAATTTACGAAAAGCTGTTGGGCTTACTATAAATGTTCCTTTATTTAATGGAGGAACAGCCAAAGCAAATTTTGAAAAAAGCAAACTCAATATTCAAGCGGCTAAGTTGCAAGAAGAGCAAGATAACCTTAAATTAAAACAAGATATTTATCAAGCTTATACTGCATCAATGACGGCACTGCAAAAATTTAATGCTTCAAAAAAATCGGTTGAGTCTAATACCAAAACCTATGAGTATGCTGGTAAAAGATTTAGCATCGGTATGCTTAGTATGTTTGATTTAATTGCTGCTCAAAATAATTTGCTTCGCGCTCAATTGGAATATAGTATAAATCAATTCGATTACGTTTTTAAAATGAAAGTGCTCGAATTTTATAAAGGCGCTGGATTAAAATTATAAATTGTTATCATTATGAATAAGAAAGCAAAATGGATTATTGCAATATCAATTTTATTGTTGGTGGTAATGGTGGTTTTATTTAAAACAGGCGCTTTTGGTAAAAAAGAAGGTACAAAAGTGACCGCTGAAAAAGTTGTACGCAGAAACATCATTGAAATTGTAAATGCCAGTGGCAAAGTATATCCTGAAGTTGAGGTGAAAATTAGTCCGGATATCAGCGGTGAAATCACTGAGTTATATGTTCAAGAAGGAGATACCGTAAAAAAAGGTCAATTACTGGCACGCATATACGCAGATATTTATAGCATTCAACGTGATCAAGCATCATTTGGTGTAGATCAATCTAAATCTCAAGTTGCCAATTCAAAAGCTGCTTTAGATGCTTTGGATGCGCAACTCGAACAAGCAAAGAAAAATTTCGACATGCAAAAGAAATTGTATGACGAAAAAGTAATCAGTAAAAACGAATTTAATGTTGCAGAAGCAGGATACAAAACAGCGAAAGCAAATTATACGGCAGGTGTTCAAAGTATTAATGGAGTAAGCGCTTCTGTAAAATCTGCAGAAGCAACATTGAATAGAGCCAACAAAGATTTAAATCGTACTTCAATTACAGCACCAATGGATGGCGTGGTGAGTTTACTCAATGTAAAAAAAGGAGAAAAAGTTGCGGGTAACAACTTTAATGTTGGTACCGAAATTTTGCGTATTGCCAATATGGACAAAATAGAAGTTCGTGTTGATGTTGGTGAAAATGATATTCCAAAAGTAAAATTGGGCGATAGCGCATTGGTGTCTATTGATGCATACAGCGAAAGGAAATTTAAGGGCGTAGTTACTCAAATTGCAAGTAGTAACAATGGCGCAGCTTCTCAACTTGGCTTATCTGCTTCAAGCACGGATGTTACTCAATATAAAGTTTATGTAAGATTGATTCGCGAAAGTTATCAAGATTTATTAGGAAAAGGCAGTTTCCCTTTTAGGCCAGGAATGAGTGCCAATGCAGATATTCAAACACGTACACAATATAATGTGTTGAGTGTACCAATTAATGCAGTTACTACAAGAGAAAAATTAGGCGTTGAAAAGAAAGAAAAAACAGATGAAATAAACATAACTCCCGATATTTCGGTTGATGATCTTGACGTGGTTGTTTTTGTTTTATCCAAAGATTCAAAAGTGAAAAAAGTAAATGTAAAAACAGGTATTCAAGATATCAACAACATTGAAATTACAGACGGATTAAAAGAAGGCGAAGAATTAATTACTGGTCCATATGAAACCGTTAGTAAAAACTTGAAAGATAGCATGGAAGTTAAAGTGGTTGACAAGAGCGCACTTTTTGAAAAAAATTAATCATCCAAAGATTTTTATAGTATTGAAATTATTTTATTCAACAGTTTTTCTTTTTTTGTTTTTTCATTCGCAATTATTTGCGCAACAATTAAACTTAAATCTCTCCATTTTAAATGCACAAAACGAAGCGTTTGAAAATGCAACAGCCGTATTGATTCATTTGCCTGATAGCGGTGTAGTAGAAAAAAAAGTTTTGAAATCGAAAGACTTTTTTAATGTTCAATCGTCTTCTGATTATCTATTAAAAATCACTGCAGTTTCTAAAAAGAATTTCGAAAAGAAAATACATATCAATTCTCAATCTATACAACTTGTTGTAGTACTAAATAACAATGTTGAAATGATGAATGCAGTAACAATTGTTTCCAAAAAGCCATTGATGAAAGAGGAGGATGATAAAACTATTGTTGATGCAACTACATTATCAAATAGCAGTACGAATGCATTTGAGGTAATCGAAAAAACACCAGGAACAATAATAGATCAGGATGGAAATGTTTACCTGAACAGCACTACCCCTGCAACCATATTTTTAAATGGTAGAGAGATGAAACTCAGTAATGCCGATTTGGCTTCACTTTTAAAAAGTTTACCTGCAAATAGTGTGAGCAAAATTGAAATCATGCGAAATCCTTCAGCAAAATATGATGCAGCTAGTAGCGGAGGGATTTTAAACATTGTACTTAAGAAAGGCGTGAAAGTTGGGAGTAGTGGAAGCTTTAATATGGCAACATTTCAAGGCGTGTATAATACCAGCACAATTGGTTTTAACATCAATAATGGCACAACAAAATTCAATAGCTACCTCAGCTACCAATTCACAAAAAAAAATAGTTTTGAATCTATAATTTCAAATAGAAGTTTTGATATTGATAGTGTATCCGTTTCGCAAAATTCATTTACAAAATATCCAAGTATAACTAATTATCTAAGTGCCGGCACAGATTATGCAATCAACAATAAATGGAGTATAGGCCTTGACGTTAAATTAAATACTACAAAAAATGAAAACAAATCAATCAATAACATCAATATTTCAAAAATAAATTTTGCGCCTTTATTAGCAAAAAACAATTCGGATGTATATAATAACAACAATGCTATTTTTTTATCTAACATTTTAAATTCAAAGTTTAAAATTGATACCATAGGAAGCGAGTGGACAAACGTTTTGGAGTATTCGATTTTTAATTATCACAACAGTCAACAGTACACGAATAATTATTACATACCCCTAAATGCTAATTTTAATGGCGATGGTGATAATGACAATGATAAAAAAATTTTTAGTTTTCAATCGGATTTGGTGTTGAAATCAAAATACGGATTTACATTTGAAACAGGCTTCAAATTGAGCAATAGCAATAGCAGCAACAAATCACTTTTTTATAAAGATTCTGCAAATCAAAATAGACAGATTGATTATTTTCAAACCAACACGTACAATTATTCAGAGTCTATTAATGCTGCATATATTCAAGTGTCAAAAACAATTTTTGGGTTTACCATAAAGCCAGGGTTAAGATTTGAATCTACAAATATTTCGGGAAATCAAATCGTTCCATCGGATACAAATTTTTCCATAAAAAGAAAAGATGTTTTTCCATACGTTTATTTAAAACACAAACTGTTTAAAATTTATGGACAAACCTTAATGGCGAATGCGATTTTTCGCAAAAGCATTAAGCGTCCATATTATGAGAGTTTGAATCCTTATCCAAAATTCATAGATCAATATTTATACGAAGCTGGAAATCCTTCACTAAAACCACAGTTTACAACCAACTACGAATTCAATGTCACGTTTAATGATATGCCGGTAGCTTCTGTTGGGGTAAATTTTACAAAAGATATTTTTTCAAGTGTGATTTATCAAGATGAGTCAACAAAAATTGCATTTCGAACATTTGATAATTTAGGTAAGAATAAAGAAATGTATTGTAGATTGGTTGGTGGAATTCCACCCGGAGGAAAATACTTTTTTTACATTGGCGGCTTATACAATTATAACGAGTATCGCGGGTTCTTTCAAAATCAAGTATTTAATTACAATCGTGGCAGTTTTACATTTTTTACATTCCATGAATATAAATTCACAAAATCATTTACCTGCAATTTGCAAGGGTTTTTACGTTCAAAAGGGTTACAAAATTTTTATGAGTTGAATACATTTGGCGGTATGGTGGTGTCTGCAAATAAATCAATGCTAAAAAGAAAAGCGAATCTTATTCTTTCTATAAATGATGTTTTACAAACTAATCGTGTAGTATTTCAATTTGATAGAAACAATCAAAATATAAATGGCAAACGTATAAACGACACACGAAAAATCGGCATTACATTTAGATATAATTTTGGATTAAAACCAAAAGAAGAAAAGAAGAATGGCTTTGAAGCTCCCGCGGAAGCGAAGGAGTAGAAAGAGATAAGCCCCCTCAATCCCCCAAGGGGGAAGCTGGAAGAAAGTTCCAATTAGAAGCAACTTTGTTAAAAAAAACTTTTTTAAGAAATTATTCATGAATATAAGACATGTTGCTAATTTTCCCTTGGGTGCTGCCACAACACCAAACACCAAACGCCAAACAACAAACAATTTTTTATTTAAACATCGCCTGTGCCACTTCCACACTTTCCGGTTTCCCTACATCAATCCATCGGTTATTGTTATGTTCAAATCCTTCAATAAGATTATTTTCGGCTAAACTTAAATAGGTTTCTGTTAATGAAAATTTTCCTTGTTGTGGTATTTTATCAAAAACAGTTGGTTCGAAAATGGCAACGCAACTATATGCTAACGGATGCAATGTTCTATTTTGAATAGATATGATTTGTTCACCTGTAGCATTGTTTTCCCAGCCACAAAGTTGATTATTTTCATCAAATAAAAAATTACGTGTTGTTTTTCGATTTGATACACCAAATGAAATCAATGCCTTTTTTTGTTGATGAAATTCTATAAGTTCATCTATTGGGAAATCAGTAAGGATATCAGCGTTCAATGTAATAAATGGTTCGTTATTTTGAAGATATTGTCGCGCATTTAAAAGTCCTCCACCAGTTTCCAAAACTTCATTTCTTTCATCGCTGATGGTTATAATGCTTCCCCATCCATTGTTTGCTAAAATGGTGTCAATGATTTTATCTGGAAAATGATGCACATTTACCACCACATCTTTAATGTCATACTTTTGGAGGTATTCTATATTCCTTTGCAATAAAGATTTGCCATTAATAATAGCAAGCGCTTTAGGATTTGAATCTGTCCATGGTTTGAATCTAGTACCTAATCCGGCAGCGAAAATCATTGCTTTCATTTTACCCAATTTTCGTTATTCATGTGATTTAATGTTGTCTTTACGCCGAATTTATTTTTCAAATGCCTTACTACGGCTTCTGCAGCGTATACACTTCGGTGTTGACCTCCAGTACATCCAAAATTAATCTCAAGGCTTTCAAACCCACGCTTGATATAGTCTTCAACGGTTATGTCTATTATATCGTAAATGCTATTTAGAAATTTAGGCATCAACGTTTGTTGCTCTAAATAATCTTTTACTGGTTTATCTTGACCTGATTGCTTTTTGTATTCTTCTATTCTCCCTGGATTTAAAATGCCCCTACAATCGAATACATATCCACCGCCATTTTTAGTTTCATCTTTTGGATATCCATTTTTTAAATAAGAAAAGCTTTGAACTTTTACAGTCAAAGGCGTTTCTTTATTTGCTTTTATATTTTCAAATTGTAGAATGATTGTATCACTAACAATTTTTTCGAGCAATTGCTCAAATTCTGGAAAACGAATGCCTATTTTTTTGTGGGTTAAAAAATGTTTTAAATTTTGTAAGGCAAATGGAATGCTGGTTAAAAAATGGGCTTTACGTTCAAATAATCCCCTAAACCCATAAGCGCCCAATACCTGTAACAGTCGTATCAACACATATCCATTGTATTGATTTACAAAAGAAGTTCTATCCAAGGATGTTTCCAATTGTTCATCTACACAATCCATATAATATTGCAACAAGGTATCTTTCCATTCATCGCTCAAGTTTGCTTTTGCTTGCCACAACAAAGAAGCCACATCATATTGAAGTGCACCTTTCATTCCGCCTTGATAATCTATGAAATAAACTTCGCCATTTTTCACCATAATGTTTCTACTTTGAAAATCGCGGAACATGAAATGCGAATAATCAGCATGCGCCAAATAATT
>CANKLV010000033.1 GCA_947483415.1 Chitinophagaceae bacterium | reverse complement strand
CCCCGCATTATTCACCGCAATTGCCCTTACTACTTTCCCTGCAAATTCTATAAACGCATTTTTTGAAATCATATCGTCACTTGTCATGATTGGTGCGCCTGAATCGCCGCCTTCGCGAATACTTTGTACCAATGGAATTTGGCCTAAGAAATTGATGTCGTATTCATCGGCCAAATTTTTACCGCCATCTTTTCCAAAAATATAATACTTGTTATCGGGTAATTCTGCAGGTGTGAAATAGCTCATATTCTCTACCATACCAATCACAGGCACTTTTAATTGTGCTTGTCCAAACATGGCTATGCCTTTTTTAGCGTCTGCTAAAGCTACCAATTGAGGTGTGGTTACTACAACAACGCCTGTTACGGGTACATTTTGTACGATGGTTAAATGGATATCACCAGTTCCAGGCGGCATATCAATTACTAAATAATCCAATTCTCCCCAATCTACATCACTTACAAACTGACGAATGGCACTACTAACCATTGGGCCTCGCCAAACAACTGCTTGCTTTTCATCAATTAACAATCCGATGCTCATTACTTTAATCCCGTATTTTTCAATTGGGACAATCAAACCTTTGGTATCTACTTCGCGCATCATCGGTCTTTCTCCACGTATGCCAAACATGATATGCTGACTTGGTCCGTAAATATCTGCGTCCATCAAACCCACTTTTGCACCACCTTCAGCCAATGCCAAAGCCAAATTTGCGGATACGGTACTTTTTCCAACGCCACCTTTTCCACTCACAACTGCAATGATATTTCTTACACCACCCAAAACTGTTTTTGCATCTAATCGATTTGTAGTGGTATTGCTTGTGAAATTTACAGTTACTTCAGCCTCTTTATTTACCAAAAGCTTCACTGCATTGATACATGCATTCATGATCATGTCTTTCATCGGACAAGCCGGTGTGGTAAGCACAACCGTAAATGATACATTATTCCCTTCAATTAAAATATCCTTCACCATATTTAAAGTAACCAAGTCTTTACCTAAATCGGGCTCTTGTACATTACTTAATGCGGCTAATATCGCTTCGTTTGTCATCGTTGAAAATTTGTTAATTGTTTAAACAGTTTCGCAAAATTAAACATTGAAGACCTTACTTTGTTGCCAATTGAAAAAATAGCTATGGTTTATTTTTTTAGATGCGTTAATTTCGTTCAATTAGATGTAAATCTTTCATGAAAAATTTATTTAAATACATTTTCATTTTATTGTTTTTAGCTCCAACTGTTGCTTTTGCACAATTCGAACAGTTCAAAGATTCAGTTGTGCAACTTTATGGCGTGGTAATGACTGCTGATAGTTTAAAAGCCTTGCAATCCGTGAGTATAATGGTAAAAGGCCAAAATAGGGGAACGATTTCAAATGAGGAAGGGGTTTTTAGTATTGTCGTTTTAAAAGGAGATCAGGTAGAATTTACATCAATAGGGTTTAAGCCAAAATTAATTAAAGTGCCAACGGATTTAAAAGGCAATGAATTTAGTTTGATTCAATTAATGGTTACAGATACCGTTTTTCTGCCGGCTACAATTATAAAGCAACGTATTTCAAGGGAACAATTCGAACGTGATTTTGTAAATACTAAAGTTCCAGATGATGACATTGAGATAGCACGTACAAATAATAATATGGCTACAAGAAGGTTGTTAATGTCTACTTTACCATCGGATGGAAGAGAAGCTTCGTCTCAGTATTTCCGACAACAATCAAAGAAATTGTACTACTCCGGACAAATTGCTCCGATGAATATTTTTAATCCATTTGCATGGTCAGAATTTATCAAGGCCTGGAAACGTGGAGATTATAAAAAGAAGTAGCGCTGAGCTTAGCTTTGCTGGTTTAAATCGCTGTGCTGGTTTAATTTGCTACGCGGGTTTAAGACGCTACGCTGGTTTAAAACGCTTCGCTGGTTAAATTCGTTTTACTGGTTTAAGGTTGATCGATGTTTTGTTTTTATAAATCACAAAACCCACGGTTGAAACCGTGGGCTATGAAAAATACATAATGTTTATATCGTGCTAATTTATGGAATGAACTTCAAACCTTTTGAACTTATTGAACTCATTGAACCTTTTGAACCAAACCTCACAAACCTCTTAAACCTCTTAAACCTCCTTTCTACTTCGTAACCACCATCTTCTTCGTAATAACTTTACCTGTTAAATTGTTTGTGTATTTAACGATGTAAAATCCATTTTGCAAATCGTTGAACTGAAAAACATTAGTTGAATTGTTGCTGATTTTCTTAATCACAATTCCAGATAAATTAAATATTTCAACTGAAGCTTGTTTATTGATTTCGTTCATTCTAACGGTTACATTTCCTTTGCTTGGCATTGGATAAACTTCCATTTCATCAGCTCCTTTAATTCCTTTTAGCGTTTTAACAGCACTATATTTGAAACTGTTATCGTTATCTACAATTTTCAATCTATATTCAGTTACTTCAGATGCAGTATTATATTCGTTGAAAGCATAATTACTTCCTATTGGAGAATTTTTAGCCACAACTGATCCTACTGTTTGGAATTTTCCAGCAATTTTTCTTTGTATTTCAAATCGATTTACGTTTGATTCCATTGAAGTATTCCATACCAATTCAGCAGTTTTATTGTTTCTAGTACAACTGAAATTCATTAATGTTACAGGAACTGGACCGCCATCAGTAAAGCATACACGCACAGAAGCTAAATCTGTTAGATCTGTTTCTTCATCTGTCATTAAATAGGTAAAATCAAAAACACTAATTGTTGGATCTGTACGAGTTAGTGTAAAAGTTCCATTTTCATTAAATGTGATTGTAGCTCCTCCAACGGTAGAACTGTTTAATCCAAAAGGACCATTTGCAAGAGAGTATTCAATATCTGCACCATTATAAGCACTATCGTTTAAGCTTACGTTTCCAGTAAATGTATCATTTCCATCAGCTAAATAACAAAAATTGTCATCTACTGCATTTATAGACGATGTTGAATTACATTGACATAATTCTATATTATCTAAGATGTATTTTCCATTTGACGAACCACAAGAATTATTGGGTATTAATTTAATCATCAAACGGTAGCTCGTTCCGCTAGGTAAAGCACCATTGGTATTAATATTTACCCTTATTTGTGGATTGAAGCTCGGTCCAATTTGAGGAATAATTAAATTAGTAACGCTTCCTAAGATTGTATTGTTATTGTCAATCATGGAAATTTCCAAATTGGTTGGACAATTAAAATTTGACCATGAGTTACAATTCAAATTAGAGTTTAACCTAAAAATATCAAATGAAATTTTTAAAATACTGTTTCCATTTGAAGTTTTTGAAGGAGCCTTGATAGTTATCTCACTATTCCCACTAGGTGTTACAATACCTTTGTCATTTCCACAGCTTTCTGCTGGGTTGTTGTAATTACTGATTTGAGCACCATTTGAAAGTGACCAACCTGATGGATTATTATCAAAGTCCTCAAAAAAGCAGCTAGATGAATTTTGAGCGAAAAGGCTCGTAGCTAAAAGTAAAAAAGTTAAAGCTAAAAAAAACGAAATTTTTGAGTGCATTTTACAATGTTGATGGTAAATAAATAATTAAAAATCTTTGTGTTTTACAAAAAGAAATTGATTGTGGAAGGGCGGCTTTGGAAGGATTATTGATTTAACAACGAAATTCTTATTTGAAATTCAATACTCGAAGATATAAACACAAAAACTAAATTGCAATGTTTTTTTCCTTTTTTTTTTAAAAAAATTTTATAGTGTAAATTTAAATTAATAATGTTGGCGACTTTCAGTTAGCTAATTGATTGAATATCAGTAATTTGTCAAGATTTATTTGCATGAACACATTTAATAAAAAGATTTTTTTTATATCAATCGCATTTTTAGGTTGTAAAACCACATCAAAAACATTTGTTACAAAAGTAGGTTCAGATAGAGACAATCATGGCTGCATACATTCTGCAGGTTATACTTGGAGCGAAATCAATAAAACTTGTTTACGGTCTTTTGAATTAAAAAATCAATTGTACAACGCTGATAAAACATTTATAGCATCTATCAACTTCTCAAATGATGGAGAAAAAGCGGAGGTTTTTTCTAAAGAAGGATATTTTTTAATGAAGAAAAAAAATGATTCAACATTCGTACATCCAAAAGCAATTTTGATGATGGGTAAGCATAATTGGATTTTTTCTGATAAAAAAAATAGGATTGAGTATATGAATTTTATACAATCATTAATCCACATCCCCTAATATCGCTATTATTTAACCTACCGGTAATTTCAAATCTACCATCAGCATAATTAATACCGGTGTCTTCTGTAGCTATAAAACAACAACTGTCGATGTTTGCCAAATCTATGACATTTACAACACCTCGTTGGGGTTCATGTTCTTTTAAAGCATTTGAAAAAGTTTGAAGCGGATTGTCTTCGGAACGCAATAAGATTTTCATCCATGGGGGAGTGCTGAAAATGCAGTTCCCAAAAGAATAAGCTTGAGACAATAATTCAGTCATGCCATACTCAGAGTGAATGTGTTCAACCTCAAATTGATTTATTAATGCCTGATGTAAAGCTTGTTTGGTCATCTCTTCCCTTTTCCCCTTCATGCCTCCGGTTTCCATTACAATCGTATTATGTAATTTCATTGGAAAGTTTTCGGCAAAATCCAACAGCGCATAACTTACCCCAATCAATAACGTCTTTTGTTTATTTTCTTCATTGCTTTTTATTATCTCATGCAACTTTTTATGATCGAAAAGATGAAAACCACTTAAAGTATTTTTACTCTTTTTGATTAACACATCTACCATATAAACCAATGAAGCATTTTTACGCTCCAGATAAGAAGGTAACAATCCCAATATGCAGTACTCTTCTATGTTTCCGTAAAATAAATCAAAGCCATCAAGAAATGATTTTGTATACCAATTTAAGTCCTTTACATAATGTTTACTGTTGATGCTGCTCGTTGTGCCACTGCTTTCAAATACAGATTCTGCTTCAAAATTTCCTGTTTTAATCTGCTGACTTTTGAAAAATTGAATGGGTAAAAATGGAATTTCATGTATACTTTTAATAGCACCTAAATCCCTTATGGTTAAATCACAATATTTTCGATAAAGGGCATTATTGGCATATTGATAATGAAACACTTCAAGGGAAACTGCTTCGAAGTTATTTTGAGTAACATTAAAGATGTTGCTTCTTAAATTATCGTATGTGTTGACATTTATCATTCAAAAGCAAATTTCATGATTTAATTTTAATTGTTAATTGAAATTGGTTAAGTAATTTTATCAAACAAATTTTACCCATGTATAAAGCCATTTTATTTATAGTAATTTGTTTTGTAGTTATTTCTTGCAAAAAAGAAAACTACACCACTCAACCACAAATTAGCTTTTTGTCTATAACGCCTTCAACTTGGTACAGTGATATTCCACCTTCAACGGGTCCACAACTTAGTTTCAAACTTACCGATGCCGAAGGTGATTTTGGTTTTCAGGATACCTCTATTTCATTTGTGTATATCCGTTTAGAAAACGATACATTAAATCCACCCGATTCGTTGGCTTTTCCTGATTTGCCCATTCCCAACAAATCAAATTTAAATGTTGAAGTAAGTGTAGATATTGCTAGCGTTCTTCCTCCGCCACATTTCCCAAGACCTTTTACCGATACGTTACATTTTGAATTGTATGTGAAAGATTTTGCTGGACATAAAAGCAATGTAATAAAATCAACTTCTCCATTTTACTACATAACACCTTAATGCGGGCTTTAAATTTTATATTTTCTCGTTCTATTTTTGTGTCATTATGTGCTGCTTTTTTAAGCGTACAAACTTTTATATTAACTAAGGTTCAGTTGCAAATGTCAATTGTTGCTTTGGTATTTTTTCTTACTTTATTTTTTTATAATTTTTATGCCATTATAATAAAATGGCAAGGCGATATTGGTTCTAAAAATCCAATTATCCTCCCAAAATATGCGACTAACTTTTTTTTGATTTTAGTTTCAATAATTTATGTTTTTGATTCGTTTTTTAAATCGCCTCAATTGATTCGCATAATTTTGATTCCTGGGTTTACCTCAGTTATTTATCTTGGAATCATGATAAACAAGGGTAAGTTTTTTATCATAAATAAATTAGGGTTTTTAAAAACCATTTTGCTTTCTTTTACTTGGGCATACACCACTGTAATTTTACCCAGTTTAGCAACGCAAAACGGCATTTCTGATTTAGCGATACAAGTGTTTTTTATGAGGTTTGTTTTTATGCTGATGCTGGGTGTTATTTTTGATTTTAGAGACGTGCAAAAAGATAGGAACTATAATTGGTCAAGTGTAGCAACGATGATCAATAAATCACAATTGATCGGTTTAATGTTGATGTTGCTATTATTAAATTCGGTATTGTGTTATCGGAATTTGAAAATTGTGGGAGAAATTCAACAATTTATTTTGATGATGTCAACCGTTCTTGCTTTTTTATTTTTCATCATTTCGTTAAAAAAAAGAAATTATTATTTCTATTATTTTTTGGTTGATGGATTAATGTTAATTTCGGCAATGGCATCAATAATAGCAACATTGTAGTTAATTTGTAAAATATAAAACTAAAATTATGGCAAAAGCAAAAAAGAAAGCATCCTTACTTGAAGATGCTTCGTACGATTTTTTAAAACATTATATCAACACGCCTTCTCCAACAGGGTTTGAAAGCGGTGGACAAAAAGTATGGATGAAATATGTAACGCCTTTTGTAGATGAAATGCATACAGATCCTTATGGTACTGCCTATGGTGTAATAAATCCAACGGCACCATTTAAAGTTGTAATTGAAGCACATGCCGATGAAATCAGCTGGTTTGTAAATTATATTTCTCCAGAGGGTTTGATTTATTTGAAAAGAAATGGGGGCGTAGATCATCAAATTGCACCATCAATGCGTGTGTTGATTCATGGAAAAAAAGGAGCGGTTAAAGCTGTTTTTGGATGGCCAGCCATTCATACGAGAATGAGCAATAATGACTCAAAAGAACCACAACCAAAAGTGGACAATTTGTTTTTGGATTGTGGTGCCCGAAATAAAAAAGAAGTAGAAGCTTTAGGTATTCATATCGGCGCAGTTGCTACTTATGAAGATGGTTATGATGAGTTGGCGCACGATTTTATTATTGGAAGAGCATTTGATAATCGTGTTGGTGGATTTATGATTGCCGAAGTGGCTCGTTTACTAAAAGAAAATAAAAAGAAATTGCCTTTTGCTTTATACGTTGTAAATGCGGTTCAAGAAGAAATTGGTTTACGTGGTGCAGAAATGATTGCCCGCAGAATTAAGCCAGACGTCGCTATCATTACAGATGTTACCCATGATAGCACAACGCCGATGATCAATAAAATCATTGAAGGCGAATGTAAATGTGGTGGCGGTCCTTCATTATGCTACGGTCCTGCGGTACACAATAAATTGTTGAATTTTGTTCAAAATATTGCCGATAAATCAAAAATTCCATTCCAATTAAAAACCGTGAGCAGAAGTACTGGAACTGACACGGATTCATTTGCATATGCAAATGATGGATGCCCGTCTGTATTGATTTCTATTCCATTAAGATACATGCATACTACCGTTGAAATGTTGCATAAAAGCGATATTGAAAATACCGTTAAGCTAATGTACGAAACCATTATTGCGCTAACGCCAAAAACCAATTTGAGTTATTTCTCATAAACGAATATTCAAAAAACCTACATGAATTTGTAGGTTTTTTTTATTTATAATTTCTAGATGATGCAACAATTTGAACGCTACTTTTATTTATTGGGTAAAATTATTTTACTAATCATTAGCATATTTTTAATTGCGTTTTTATTGCTATTGGGATTGAAGTTTTTTATGCAGGGCTTGGATTATATTCCTTGGTTTACATACGCGTACATGTGTGTGATGCTTTTGATTCCTCCGGTTTTCTTTTCTACAGTATTTTATATTTTTTGGAAACGAACCATCAATTATCCGGGAAAAATAATTCGGATTATTTCTTATGCGATATTTATTTTTTTTATTCTGGGATGGTCAACCATTTTAGTTACAGATTTTGTTGTTTTTTTTAAAAATAACTTTGGAGATATTGTAAAGTATAATGCTTACAATTTGTTGTATTTATCGGCTTCGATTTTTTTCATTTTTATTACGGGTATTATTCAGGCATTAGGTATGCCTAAGGAAGTTGACTGGATGGAAAAACATAAGCCAATTAATGAGTAATTGGCTTATGTTTTTTTGAAAATTTTAATATGATTTTGTGGTAAATAATGGCATCACATCAACGCAATCTCCAACACCTGCAACATCGTCTTCACATAATGAAACTCAATGCCCGCAATAAATTGAGGATTGATTTCTTCTACGTCTTTTTCATTTTGCCAGCACATAATTATTTCTTTTATGCCAGAACGTTTTGCTGCCAATACTTTTTCTTTTATGCCACCTACCGGTAATACTTGTCCGCGAAGGGTTATTTCACCTGTCATGGCCAAATATGGTTTTATTTTTCTGCCTGTAAATGCGCTGGTTAACGCAGTCATCATGGTAATTCCAGCACTTGGACCATCTTTTGGAACGGCACCTTCTGGGATATGAATATGTATATTTTGTGTACTAAATAATGAAGCATCTATTCCGGCTTTTTTAGCATTCGCCTGAATCCAAGAATAAGCGGTAGAAGCACTTTCCTTCATTACATTTCCAAGGTTTCCGGTTAGTTTCAATTCGCCTTTTCCTTCACTAGTTTGCGCTTCAATAAATAAAATATCTCCACCAACATATGTCCATGCTAATCCAACAGCTACGCCGGGCATGTTCGCCATTTTATAAATCTCGTTGTTGAATTTAGATTTGCCCAATATTTTTTCTACATCAGGAGCGGTAATGGTTGCTTTCAATTTTCCCCTTACCACCAATTCTTTGGCTTGATAACGCATGATGCTTGCCAATACACGGTCTAACTCACGAACACCACTTTCACGCGTATAATCTGTAATGATTTTTTCAACAACAGTATCATTCATTTTGAAACTGTTTTCCTTCAAGCCATGCATTTGCTTTTGCTTTGGAATAAGATGCTGTTTGGCGATTTCAATTTTCTCTTCGATTGCATAACCGCTGAGGTCGATGATTTCCAAACGGTCTCTTAAAGCGGGTTGTATGTTGTTGATGTTATTTGCAGTTGCTATAAATAATATCTTGCTTAAATCGTATTCCAATTCAAGATAGTTGTCATAAAAAGCATGGTTTTGTTCTGGGTCCAATACTTCAAGCATAGCTGAAGATGGATCGCCTCTGTGGTCGCTGCCTATTTTATCTATTTCATCCAAAATCATAACAGGGTTGCTAGATTTTGTTTTACGAATAGATTGGATAATTCTTCCGGGCATCGCGCCGATATAGGTTTTGCGGTGTCCGCGAATTTCACTTTCATCATGTAATCCACCCAAACTCACACGCACATATTTTCTGTTGATGGCAGCTGCAATACTTTTACCCAAACTCGTTTTACCAATACCTGGAGGCCCGATAAAACAAAGAATCGGACTTTTCATATCGCCCTTTAATTTAAGCACAGCTAAATATTCTAAAATACGCTCTTTGATTTTATCCATACTATAATGGTCCTTGTCTAAAATCTTTTTTGCTTTTTTTAGGTCATACGTATCTGCGGTATATTCTTCCCAAGGTAAATCAAGTAGTAAATCGAGGTGATTATAAATGATGGAATAATCTGGGGTAGAGGGGTGCATTCTTTCAAGCTTCTCGATGCTTTTATTAAACATTTCTTTAGCAGCAACTGTCCATTTTTTTGTTTCTGCTTTTTTCATCATTTCTTTTACTTCAGCTGCATTTTCGCCACCCAATTCATCTTTGATGGCTTTCATTTGCTGTTGTAAAAAATAATCACGCTGTTGCTTATCTAATTCAGCCCTGGTTTTGTTGGTTACTTTGTTTTTTAATTCAGCATATTGAAGTTCAGTATGCATGAGGTTCATCAACAATTCGCCACGTTCTTTTATTTCGTTGATTTCTAAAAGTTGTTGCTTTTGTTTTAGATCACAGTTTAAATTACTGCTTACAAAATGAATAAGGAAAGACGGGTTCTCGATATTCTTTAAAATGATGGCTGCTTCGCTCGGTAAGTTTGGCGACAGTCCAACAATTTGAGACGCCAAATCTTTGATGCTGCTGATCATGGCATCAAATCCAGTATCAGCAACCATTTTAGTTTCTTCCAACAAACTAATTTTGGCTTTAAAATAAGGCTCTTCAGAGGTAATCTGAACCAAATTAAAACGCTTTTTCCCTTGGATGATAACGGTCGTTCCGCCATCTGGCATTTTAATCAGCTTTACAATTTTAGCTACCGTACCAATGGATTCTAAATCAACAGGCGTTGGTTCTTCAATGGTGCTGTCTTTTTGAGCAATTACACCCACCAGTTTATCTGTTTTGTACGCTTCTGTAACCGCTTTAATACTTTTATCTCTGCCTACAGTAATGGGGATAACCACTCCAGGGAAAAGCACCGTATTTCTCAGCGCAAGAATTGGAAGTTCATCCGGGATGGGTTGATCATCGACACTTGTATCTTCTTCATTAAGGGGGATAATAGGCATGAATTCCAATTCATCTTCACCACTATTCAAAAACATATTTTTATTCATATACAAATTTAAAAAAACAATAAGTTGGCAAATTTAATCAGAATATCCTGAAATTCTAAATGGAAACGAAAATGAATATTTAGTAGAAGGAAAAAGTGAAAAGTAAAAAGTCAAAATTGAAAAGTCAAAAGTGGAAATTGAAAAAAATCAATGTGAGAATCACTCGATTCGCCCTATCTATTTAGATAATCTTTTTTATTTTTTCCTTTTGAATTTTTAATTATCCTATCATTTTAATCCTTTGGAGCATCAGCACCTTCTGAAACTTCTGCCCAAGTTTCGAAATCGTGTTTCAGTTCCTCAATTTTCAATCGAGCACCTTTTAATGCGCCAGCGCCAAGTAATAATCTTAAAGGCGGGTTTTCAACTTCCGTAATCATAATCATCGCCTTTGCAGCACGAACAGGATCGCCAGGTTGATTGCCACTGCTTTTTCTGATATCGGCCATATTTTTACGCGCAGTTAATTCGTAGTCGTCAATTTTAATTTGTGTGTCATTTGCCGAACGTCCTGCCCAATCTGTACGGAATCCACTTGGCGCAATGATGGTAACTTTTATTCCTAAGGGAGCAACTTCTTTGTATAATGCTTCACTTAATCCGTCAACTGCATATTTAGTAGCATTATAATAACCCACACCTGGAAAAGAGCGTAAACCGCCAATAGAAGCCACATTCAAAATATGCCCAGATTTTTGTTTACGCATAAATGGCAACACTTCCTGAATCATGTTTCCAAGTCCAAATACGTTTATGTCAAACATATTTCTAACGGCATCATCTTCACTTTCTTCTACAGCGCCAAAATAACCAACACCTGCATTATTCACTAAAACATCAATTTTTCCAAATTTTTCTATTGTCAATTTTACAGCGTCAGTAATTTGTTGTTTGTTGGTTACATCTAAAGTAACGGCCAAAGCTAAATCAGGATATTTTTCAATGATATCAGCAACGTCTTTTGTATTTCTAGATGCAACTGCTACGTGATGTCCTTGCGCTAATGCTTCCAAAGCCAATGCACGTCCAAATCCTGTTGAACATCCAGTTATAAGCCAATTTTTTTTCATGATTATTTTTTCGATTATTATTTTAATAAAGAATTATTTCCAAATTGTATTCAAACCATTATATCCAAAAATATAGAAATTGTTTGTGGGTTTGTTTTTTTTCAAATAGATGCCATGTTTCATATAGATGGCAATTGTGCCACCTTCGGCGTTTCCGGATGCAACAGGTATTCCGGGTTCATAAATTTTAATCATGGCAATTTCTGCAGGTATAATGTCTTGTAAAAGTTCAGGCTCTGCCCTTATTTCATTAATATAAATTGCTGTACGACGTTTTCTCCACACCAATTCATCTGTTCCTTCATCCGACGTTTTTATACTCAATCCGGCCACTTTGAAAGTAAGATAATTAAGCAAATTATTTGCATTGGCAATTTCATCTGATTCTATACCATCAATCACAGTTCCATCAACTCCTGCAAACATGCCCGACACGTTTTCTTTTTGATAGTCATCTATTATTTTTTTTGATTTTGAGTTTACAACTACCGCTGGCATTATGGTTTTATACAGATTGTCTGTTTTATTAAATTGATAATTAGATGGAGCTGGATTTTGTATGGTTGATGAATCAATTTCATTTTTAATGGTAATGAAATTTGTAATGCTATCTACCACAGTATAACTTGAATCTAAATCATTTATAAATTCAATTTGCATATTTGATCCTTTATGCGAAGGCCTCGAAAACAGAATATGTGCAGAATCTTGAAACAACATGTATTCGCTGATGAATGACTTATCATAATCAAGTGGTAGGAGGCCGGTTACAACATCTTTATCTTTTGATAATAAAACATAATTAACCAGATTGTCTTTCTTCTCTGGATTTTTGAGTTTGCCTTTTATTCTGAAAAAATTTCGTTGCATAAAAAAATTGAAAGCATAATTTCCTGTTTTTAATGTTGAGTCAATCTTTAAATTAGCATTTAAGTTTCCATTTAATAACGGGTATTTATAATGCCATTTTCTACCTGTTGTGATTTCTTCAATCCATAAATGAACGGATGCTGTTTTTATTGATTTGAAACTATCGGTTAGGTTGATATCGAAATTAAGGGTGTCTCCAGTATTAAAAACATTCTTGTTGAATGAAGCAATCATTTTAGGCGCGTTCTGAGCATCGCACTGATTTGTAAACGGGTATAAAAATATGTAGGTAATTAAAATGAAAATGGATTTATTCATAACGTGAAATTAATTCAAACAAATGGGATAGAATGAAAAAAGAAAAAGGTTTTTGAGTCAAATGATACGTTTGTGGTTTGTTGTTTGTGGTTTGTTGTTTGTGGTTGGAACGTTCATCTATCCAGCATCAAGAACCCATTATGTTTGGTGTTTGGCGTTTGGTGTTGAATACTCAACAGGAACGAAATCCAATCTAGTGTCAAATTTCGAGCATTTAGTTTCACACAAAGCCCTCAAAGGGATTGAAACACAAACAAAAAGCCACTAAGGAGAAATGCTTGCAGCATTTTTTTGACACGAAGTAACAAGACACAAGGCACGAAGTTTTTTTTGTAAAACAAACATGCTAATAATTTGAAAATGCTTCCAACCTTTTGAACTCATTGAACTTATTGAACCTCTTGAACGTTTTTCTTGTTTCACGCAAATCTCGCAAAGGTGCAAGGACGCAAAGGGAGAAAACGTCCAACCTTTTGAACTCATTGAACTTATTGAACCTCTTGAACCTTACAATCCTATTAAACCAGCGAAGCTTAAACCATAAAAAATCCCGGTTACCAAAAAGGCACCGGGATTTTTAAATATGTATTGACTAAAAAATTATGGCTTGATTACCACTTTGCCTGATTGTAATCTAACGCCTGAAGCATCAGTTAAATCAACAAAGTAAACACCACTTCCAACGTTTTTCAAAATAACATCCATTCTTCCAAAAGTAGTTCCTGGAGTGAATGATTGTTTGTAAACTCTTGATCCTTTACCATCGTAAATGGTAATGCTTAATGGATAGCTTTCGCCATTGTATTTATCATTAAATCTAACTTGGAAAGCACCTTTGTTTGGATTTGGATAGATAAATAAGATGTCAGAAGCTGAATCTTTTACAGTTACTGTATTGATTGAAGTTGATGCGCAGAAGCCATCAATTGCTGCCGTTGCTTTATACGTTCCTAAACCATCAATATCCACAACAATCGTTTGTGCAGTTTGACCAGCTAATAATACGTTGTTTTTATACCATTGGTAAGTTGTATTTGGAGCTGCTGGTGTAACGTTTGCCGTTAATGTAGCCGTTAATCCTGGGAACAAACT
>CANKLV010000032.1 GCA_947483415.1 Chitinophagaceae bacterium | reverse complement strand
GTGGGAGTTACAGGAGTCGAACCTGTGACCCTCTGCTTGTAAGGCAGATGCTCTAAACCAACTGAGCTAAACTCCCTTTCCGTTTTTCGGAATGCGAAGATAAGGGGAAATGTTATTTAGAATAAAAAAAAAATGAAATTATTTTAAAATTTTTTTTCTCTTTTTTTTACGTTTATGTTTTACTTTTGTTTTCTAAATGATAATCAATTCTTCATATAATCCATTTGAAAAAGAATCATACGATTCTGACACACTTACAACTACCGAAACTCCTTGTATTTTATTGGTTTGGAACGACGAAGTGAATACTTTTCAATGGGTCATTGACACACTAATTGAAATTTGTGGCCATTCCAAAGAACAAGCGGAACAATGCGCAATGCTTATTCATCACAAAGGAAAATATGCTGTAAAAAAAGATAGTTATGATGTTTTAAAACCGTTATGCGATGCTATCAACGACAGAAATATCAATGCAACTATTGAAGAACTTGTTTAAAATTGCTACTTTCTATTTTTCAAACTAAAAAATAATTTATGACTGATATAAAATTAACTCAAGGTGAAATGCATACTTCTAAAGGTATTATGAAATTTGAATTATATGACGATGCTACACCAATTGCCGCAGGAAATTTTATTAAATTAATTAAATCTGGTTACTACGATGGATTGAGTTTTCACAGAGTAATACCCAATTTTATGGTTCAAGGTGGTTGCCCTGATGGAACAGGGGCAGGTGGACCTGGTTATAGCATCCCTTGCGAAACTAAAGGCGAAAAACAATTTCATGATAAAGGCGTGCTTTCAATGGCCCATCGAGGACCCAATACAGGCGGTTCACAATTTTTTATTTGTCATAATAGAAACAATACCATTCATTTAGATCGAGTTCATACTTGTTTCGGAAAAATTATTGACGGATTAGATATAATAGATTTAATTCAACAAAATGATAAAATAGAAAAAATAGTAATACTTGATTAAATATTAGGCCTCTATTTGAATTTCAACAGGAGTGTTTTAGTATTTATTAAAACAATTGTGGCCAATAATGTGGAATTTGAATTTTCAAATATTATCTTAGCTCTTGATTTCGAAGAAAATATATTAAAATCATGCTAACATACCTACTTTTTCGTAAAATAACCCTGTCGCTTACGTGCACATTTTTATTAATAAATCTGCATGCTCAAACGAGTATCAAATATAAATTTAAAGGAAATAATGTTTATGCAGGTATTGAAATTGGCTCAAAGGGTGTAAAAATGAGTTTAATTGAGGTAACAAGCTCAGGTTTAAAAAATGGGAATTTCAATATTTTAAAAGATACTTCCACCAACACAGACTTTATTACCTTCTCAAAAGAATCTTTTCAAGCCACATTAAAAGGCCTTACTGGATTGTATACAGTTGCAAATAAATCTTATCAAATTCCATCTGAAAAAATATTTATAGTTTTTAGTAGCGGTGTTAAAGTAGTTTCTGAAAGAGAAAACAAAACAACTTGGTTGACCAATATGTCTGATTCTTTCAAAATAGCGATCAATGAACAAGATAGAGTTATAAAACCTATTGAAGTAATTGATGAAGCGAGATTATCGCACCTTGGCATAGTTCCTGAGTCTAAAAGATATACTACTTTTTTAATTGATATTGGTAGTGGAAACACAAAAGGTGGATATTTCCCATCTGGCAATACAAAAAATTTCAGCTTATTTCAATTGACTTGGGGTACAAAAAGTATTTCTAATGCAACCGATAAAAGATTGGATGATGATAGAACTATAGTGAATTTCAACAAACAAATGCAACGCGTTCTTTCAGGACAAGCTGATGAAGAAATTACTTATGCAGTTAATGTAAGTGGCGCTTATAATATGAGCGACAATATCGCATTTAGTGGTGGTATCGCTTGGGCTACGGCTAATTTAATGTATCCCGAACTTGCCGAAAATCAAGCAGTGCCTGTTTTATATGACGATGTGGTTAAATTAAGCGAACGTGTTTTTAAAAATTATTTGTCATTATCAGACTCTGCAATTTTAACAACCATTCAAGATAATTCTCTCGATAAAAAATACATCAGCAACGAAATTAAAAAAGTAAATAAAGTTTTTGATCAGCGTGCTTTAATGTCTGGTATTGGTTTGTTATTAAAAATCATGCGTCAATTTGAAGGTGTATATGAAAAGAAACAATTTTACTTCATAAAAAATGGACAAGTTGGTTGGATCAGCGCCTTTGTGAATCAAACCATTTCTGAAAATAAATAATCTCATTAAATAAAACGGTTGATCTTTTATGAAAGATTACAAATCTATACTACTCATTTTTGTTTCATTATTATTACTCACGGTCTCTCTTGCTTTGTTATGGACATGGGGCTACAATTATGGAAAAAAGAAATATACACCACCAACATCTGTGGGTATAGATTCTATGGGAAATAAAATTTTAACCAAAGATTCTTTAAATCAATTGTATATCAATGCACTCAACAACATAAATACACTTGACCTTGCTTTGTCAAAAGCAGATTCTTTAAAATTAGATATTACCTTCAAGCTTACAGAATTCAACAATCTTCGTGATGAAATCGCTACGCTTTTATCAAATCCAACAGATATTGAAGGATTATCAGCAGCTCAGCAAAAAATTGGCATTCTACAAAGTAAAGTTGATGAACTCAGAAGACAAAACTTAGCTATTCAACAAGAAAATAAACGACTTGGAATTTTACTTGACAATTTAGCAAAAGTGGGTGATTCAGGAAATGATGTTATTACAGAAGCTAAAACAATAATAACAGAACAAAAACAGACAACTGAAAAATCAAATCCATCTGGTGTACTTACAATTTCTGATTTAAACGTTGTAGGTTTAACCAATGATGATATAAATCTAACTGAAACCGATATAGCGGATAATTTAAATCGTTTTTCAGGTTCATTTTTGGTTAGAAATAATTTATCTCAAAACGCTTTTGGAGAGATTATGGTAGTAATTGTTCAACCTAACGGAAAAGTTTTACAATCTTCATCTTGGGACTCAGGTACATTTGAAACCAAAGACGGTAGAAAAATTTATACCAGTAAAGTAAAATTTGATTGCAACAAAGGAGATCTTAAAAAAATTCCATTTACCGTTTCAGCTGACCAATATGAAAAAGGTAATTATCAAGTTATGCTTTATCAAAATGGTAATTTGATCACCAAGTTTTCAAAATTGATCAACTAATTATTTTCATACTAATTTTTACTATCTTTCGGCTCTAACATTATCTAAAAAATGAAGGCCGCATCTTCCAAAGAAATTAAATCTGCTTTAGTTGAGCAATCTTCTACACAATTAATTGATTTGTGCTTAAGATTGGCAAGGTTTAAAAAAGAAAATAAAGAATTACTTACTTATTTATTATTTGAAGCGCAAGACGAAGATGCGTATATCCATTCTGCAAAAAAAGTTATTGACGAAGGGTTTCAAACTTTAAATCTTCAATCGGTTTACATCGCTAAAAAGAACCTCCGAAAAATCATTCGAATCACCAACAAATTTATAAAATACAGCGGAATTGATACCACTGAAATAACCTTATTGATTTATGTATGTAGAAGTATTCAGGAATCTGGTTTGAAATTGAATAACAGCGTTGCACTAAAAAATATTTACTTATCGCTTCTGAAAAAAATAAACATAAAAATATCTGGCATGCACGAAGATCTGCAGTACGACTTTAATAAAGAAATTGAAGTATTGGAGGTGCTATAAAAGTCATAAGTGAAAAAGTTTGTCCGCCGTGGCGGATAAAAAGTGAAAAGCAAAAAGTGAATAGAAAAAATAGAAAGCAAAAAATCATTTTTTTTAATTTTGAATTTTAAATTTACAAACACCACTTAGTAAATTCGTGGTTAAAAAAAGCAACAAATCATGTATCAAACTATTGACGATTTTGAAAATGTATTTTTTATAGGTGTTGCAGGAACAGGCATGAGTGCAATAGCGCAATATTTAGCCGGCATTGGAAAGCAAGTGAGCGGTAGCGATAGATATTTTGTTGAAGGAGAATTAAATGACACTAGAGATAAATTGGAAATAGAAGGAATAAAATGTTTTCTACAAAATGGAGATGGCATTGATGAAAATACCCAATTGGTAGTCGTTTCAACTGCAATTGAAGACAGCGTTTATGAAGTACAGAAAGCAAAACAATTATCAATTCCCGTTATCAAAAGAAGTGCTTTATTGGCATTAATTGCCAATAGTAAAAGAACGATTGCAGTTGGAGGCACATCTGGTAAAAGTACCACCAGTGCTATGTTGTATGATATTATGGAGTTTGCAGGTTTCAATCCAAGTGTAATTAGCGGTGCAGGATTGGTTAACATCATCAAAAAAGGAAAAATAGGGAATGCCATTGTTGGAAACGGCGATTGGCTGATTATTGAAGCAGATGAAAGCGATGGATCCATTGTTGGTTACACCCCAGAAGTTGGCCTATTGCTTAATATAGATAAAGATCATCAAGAAATTGATGAACTGATTTCCATTTTTTCTACCTTCAAAAAAAACACGAAATCATTATTTATTGTTAATCAAAACAACAAATTAGCAGCTTCTTTATCTGCTGATGTTGCAAATGATTTTTCAAGCAACCCCTATTCCAATGTAGGATTTACTTCTGCTGATTTTTCACAAAATGGGATGACCATTCAGTTTTCAATAAATGATACGCCGTTTGCATTAAACACCATTGGAAAACACAATATGGAAAATGCTTTGGCGGCTGTTGCTGTTGCTGCTCAATTAGGTATTTCACTCGAAACTTGTTCGAAAGGAATTGCTCAATACGAAGGCATTCATCGTCGCCATCAATTGTTGGGCAAAAAAAATGGCGTTTATGTGATTGATGATTACGGACATAATCCCGTTAAATGCGCTGCTTCTATTGATGCTTGTCAGCAAATTGCACCAAAAGTAATTGCTTGGTTTCAACCTCACGGTTATGGGCCAACGCGATTTTTGAAAAACGATTTCATTCATGAATTTATACAAGTATTGCGTGACGAAGATGAAATTTGGATGAGTGAAATATTTTATGCAGGTGGCTCAGCAGTAAAAGACATTTCTGCCAATGACTTGATTGTAGAAATTAAAAATGCTGATAAACAAGCTTTTTTTGCAGAAAATAGAGATGAATTTTTAGAAAAAGTTAGGCCTCACCTGACCAATGATTGTGTATTATTGCTCATGGGTGCACGCGATCCAAGTTTGGATGCATTCAGCAAATCTATT
The DNA here is from genome assembly GCA_947483415.1 of Chitinophagaceae bacterium. Classification (GTDB taxonomy): domain Bacteria; phylum Bacteroidota; class Bacteroidia; order Chitinophagales; family Chitinophagaceae; genus Ferruginibacter. Next base: position 9,181 of record CANKLV010000032.1, on the reverse strand, counting down.
TGGGAAAAATTATAAAAAATGACCACACTAATTGTAAATATAAAAGGACTCGTAAACGTTAGAAGTGAAAATAAATTACTTCGAGGATTTAAATTGAGAGAATTGCCCATTATTGAAAATGCCTTTCTATTAATTGAAGATGGAATTATAGCCAAATGGGGTTTAATGGAAAATTTGAAACAAGAATTACCTGTTCTTCCTAATCATCAAATTGATGCAACTGGTCAATTTATAATGCCTACTTGGTGCGATAGTCATACGCACATGGTGTTTGCGGGTAGTAGAGAAAATGAATTTGTAGATAAGATTAACGGACTGAGTTATGCTGAAATTGCGGCAAAAGGGGGAGGGATTTTAAATTCTGCCAATAAACTCCAGTATGCCTCTGAAGACGAATTGTTTAATGCAGCTTGGGAAAGATTAATGGCTTGCTCGAAATTAGGAACCGGCGCTGTTGAAATAAAAAGCGGCTATGGATTAACGATAGAGGCCGAATTAAAAATGCTTCGGGTCATTAAAAAACTAAAAGAAAAATCCAATCTTACGATTAAATCTACATTTTTAGGTGCGCATACATTTCCTCAAAAATATAAAGAAAACCACCAAGGGTATATTGATGAAATAATAGAACAAATGCTTCCTGTAATCGCTGCTGAAAATCTTGCAGATTACATTGATGTGTTTTGTGAATCCGGATTTTTTTCAGTTGAAGAGATGGAACAAATTTGTCATGCAGGTTTGCGTTATGGATTAAAACCTAAATTACACATCAATCAACTCAATAGTATTGGCGGACTTCAATCTGCTATTAAAATGAATGCTATTTCTGTAGACCATCTCGAAACAATGACTGAAAAAGACATTGAAGATCTCTCATCATCAAATACAATTGGAACATTATTGCCAACAGCAGCATTTTTCTTAAGGATGCAATATCAACCTGCAAGAGTATTAATAAATGGTGGTTGTGCGATAGCTTTAGCCAGTGATTTCAATCCTGGTTCTTCACCAAGTTTTAATATGAATTTTGCAGTTGCACTAAGTTGTATTCAAATGAAAATGTTGCCTCAGGAAGCGATAAATGCAGCAACAATTAATGGGGCTTTTGCCATGGATATTCAAAATGAATTGGGCAGTATTTCGGTAGGAAAAAAAGCAAACCTTATTTTTACACAACCGATAAATTCGATTGATTATTTACCTTATGCTTTTGGTACCAATCTGATTGAAAAAATAATGATAAAAGGAGAATTTATATAACTTCAAGTATAAAATTTAATAGCAAATATGAAACAATTAATAGAGTGCGTTCCAAATTTTTCAGAAGGAAATGATTTGTCAATTATCAAACAAATTACAGATCAAATTGAATCCGTAGAAGGCGTAAGATTATTAAATGTAGATCCAGGAAAAGCAACCAACAGAACGGTAGTGACCATGGTTGGCGAGCCAGAACTTATTATAGAAGCAGCATTCAGGGCTATTAAAAAAGCAGGAGAGCTTATTGATATGTCGAAACATAAAGGCGAGCATCCACGCATGGGCGCAACCGATGTTTGTCCACTTATTCCCATTACCAATATTTCAATGGAAGAAACAGCTGTTTACGCGCAAAAATTGGCGAAACGCGTAGGAGAGGAGTTAAACTTACCAATTTATTTATACGAAGCAGCACAACCCAATAAATCAAGAAACAACTTGTCGATTATTCGTGCGGGTGAGTATGAAGGATTTGCACAAAAAATATTATTGCCTGAATGGAAGCCCGATTTTGGTCCGGCTGTTTTTGATGCAAAGCGCGGTGCAACAGTAATTGGTGCTAGAGATTTTTTAGTGGCTTACAACATTAATTTAAATACAACATCTACTCGAAGAGCAAACGCAGTTGCTTTCGACATAAGAGAAGCAGGAAGAACTAAAAAGGAAAATGGGAAAAATGTTTTAGATGCTGATGGGAAACCAATAACCATTCCGGGTAGTTTGAAATGTGTAAAAGCAATTGGTTGGTTTATTGAAGAATATGGAATTGCTCAAATTTCAATCAACCTCATCAATATTTCTGTAACGCCCGTGCATATTGCATTTGATGAGGCTTGTAAAAAAGCAACTGAAAGAGGATTACGTGTTACAGGTAGCGAATTAGTAGGACTGATTCCTTTAAAAGCGATGCTTGATGCAGGTAAATATTTTTTACTCAAACAAGAGCGTTCGGTTGGAATAAGTGAAGCAGAACTCATCAAAATAGCTGTAAAATCAATGGGCTTGGATGAATTATCGCCATTTAATCCGCAAGAAAGAATTATCGAATACATGCTCAACAATCAATCCGGAAAAAAATTAGTAGATATGGATTTGATTGCATTTGCCGATGAAACAGCCAGTGAAAGTCCTGCACCAGGAGGAGGTTCTATCTCTGCTTATGTAGGTGCTCTTGGAATATCATTAGCAACAATGGTTGCCAATTTATCATCTCATAAAACGGGCTGGGATGCACGTTGGAAAGAATTCAGTGATTGGGCGGAAAAAGGTCAACACATAAAAGACAATTTATTGAATTTAGTGGATGAAGATACCAACGCATTTAATAAAATCATGCATGCATTTGGCTTGCCAAAATCTACTGATGCTGAAAAAGCAGCAAGAACTTTAGCGATTCAAGAAGCTACAAAATTTGCGATTGAAATTCCTTTCAAAGTGATGGAGCTATCGTTACAAAGTATGGAAACGATTAAAGCGATGGCAGAAACAGGTAATCCCAATTCTGTTTCGGATGCTGGTGTTGGTGCGCTTTGTGCACGCACTGCAGTTATGGGTGCGTTTATGAATGTGCGTATAAATGCTTCTGGTTATTCAGATAAAACTTACATCGATACCGTAATTTCAAAAGGAAAAGAAATTGAAAATAAAGCTATCGAACTTGAATCTGAAATATTAAAAATTGTAAATGAAAAAATCGGCATTTAATTTGGCGATTCATATTCAAGTTTCAACACATTGTTGTCGTTAAAATTGGTACTGGAATGTAGTTCATATCTCTTCTTGCCGCAGGTGACTACGATTAATGCGGTATTTGGAGGAAATGAGCCCATGTTTTCTGCGTATAAAGTAATTTCATGGTTATTTGTATTTTCATCTAAATCCAATTCTAAAATAATGGCTTCCTCTGTAAGTCGAACATGCTTTTTCAACAAATTTCCATTGTAAAAAATACTCACAGAATCATTATCAATTGTTCCATTGTCATACATTTTAATTTGAACATGGCGGCTATTTACTTTTAATGTAGAAAGTGTTAATTGATTTCGCTTATTCATTTTTGTTGTGAGCTGCTCATCTTTTAAATATAAAGCAATTGGCTTTTTACGTTCAATGCTATCTATATTTATTTTAATTGGCTCAAGCTCAATAGGAGTGGGATTGATTTTTACAGAATCTTTTTTTACAGAAATGGGTTTCTTTTTTTCTGGCGTAGTAACGACTGGCTTTTTGGGTGTTAATGGTTTTTCAATTACTATTTCATCACAAACAGGTTTTCCAATGGCAGGATTTTTTGTTTTAGTAGAAATTCTCCTCAACCAAAAAAACTCGGTTGCTGTTGGATCAAAAAAATTAGAAAAAAGATCTTGGATTAAAACCGTCGATCTTAGGATATCATTTCCTGCCTGAGGTACCTTCCAAAGCTTTACTATCATTAATACATGACCCCCTTTATTTTCTATAAAACGTGTACCAGTTAGTGTCCATATTTTAGTTTCCTTATCATACTTTCCTTTAAAATAAGCTTTACAATGACTGGATTTATTTTTTAGTACAACGTCGTAAGTGTATCCACAAAGCTGATCATTATTCTGAATGATGTTTATTTTTAGATATTCATCTTTCATCAGCCCTTCCCAAGTCCCAGTTAATTCTTGTGCTCCACATTTAGTTACTATGACCAACAAAAAACTGAAATAAATTATCCAATATTTTAAATTCATGATTTATAATTTTTTAAGCTTAAACATGGACAAATGGCATTTTTATTAATCTATGTTGATTTTGAATTGAAAAAGCAATTTTATTAGATAAAGTTAAAACAAAACAACATTGACTGAAAATAATAAAACGGTAAACTAATGTTATACATGTTTAATCTATATGCTAATTATTTTTTTATTTAAAAACCTATTTGAGCTATAGTTTAAAGATGACCGTTAGTAAAAAAATGGTGTTTACAAAAAAGTCAACCTTAAAAATAAAAAACTTTATAAATTTCTTGTCAATAAAACTTAGTTCCCTTACTTTTGCCGCGGAGAGTTGGCAGAGTGGTCGATTGCGGCAGTCTTGAAAACTGTTGACTGTTACAGGTCCGGGGGTTCGAATCCCTCACTCTCCGCACCAGTTTAATAAAATTCAAAAGCGTCTAACAATAATTTAGGTGCTTTTTTTGTTTATTGAAGTTTTCAAATCATATGATTTGTTCGTTTATATTTTTTATTTACTTACTTATCAATAATCAATTCCCATTTCAAATACCATTTGATTTTCTATAAATAATCCAATACTTTTGTCCCTAAATCTCAGAAATCATGAAAAAAATAATACCAATATTTTTACTTTGTTTATTTGCAAACAGAAGTATTGCTCAAAACCTTGATGATATCAACGACTTAATGGGACTTTTCAAAAATAGAGAAGCTAAGGCCGCCATTGATAAATACCTATCTAATCCCAAAAAAGCTACTGACGCAGATGGATGGTATATGAAAGGCAGAATTTATAATGCACTTTCAAGAGATACTGGAGTTACGGTTGTAGAAAGCTATGAATTTAAAATTGAATCATTTAAAGCATTTCAAGAAAATCAAAAATTAGATAAAAAAGACATCAGAATGGCGCTTGAAGACTATGTGTCTTATTTTGATTTATACGGTGAGATGTTTAACAATGGTATCATAAACTATAATGCTAAAAATTACCAAGGTGCTTACCAAGGTTTTAAAATGGCCAATGAAATTAAAGATTTTATACTCTCTAAAAAATATAAAAATGAGAATATGCAGCTTGTCCCTTTTGATACAAGTCTAATAATGAATATTGCCATTTGCGCAATGTCTGCAAAAAATGAACCAGAAGCAATCGTTTATTATACAAAGCTTACTGATGCTAATGTTTCAGGAAAAGAGCATCAAGAAATATACCAGTATTTAATCGATTATTATAAGAAAAATAATAACGAAAAATCATTCAATGAGCTTTTATCTAAAGCAAAAAAATTGTATCCTGGTGACGAAATATGGGTTGATATTGAATTGAAAGCCGTTGAGGAAAAGGGTGGAAAAAAAGCGGTAATGATGAAATACGATGAGCTTATAAAACAAAATCCTAGCAACTTTGTATATGTGTATAATTATGCGGTTGAATTGTATAATTGTCTTTATGGAAAAGATGCTACAAATGCCGGAGATACTGTAATCAGTGCAAAACTAACTGAAGTTTTAAAAAAGGCTATTGCAATAGAAGATAAAAAAGACATTCTTTCATTAATGTTAATGTGCAATTATTTATATAATTATACCTCAGATTTAAATAATGCAACATCTGCAATTAAGGGACCTAACCCTGATCAACTTAAGAAAAAAGCGAGCTTAAAAGCTACAACCATGAAAGTTGCTGAAGAGTGCATTTCATATTTGTTAACTGCAGAAGCATTTTTCAATACAATTCCTTCTAAAACCACTTTGCAAAAAGCAAATTATAAAATGATCATCGGCAATTTGGGCGATATGTATTTCATCAAAAAAAATCAGTTAAAAATTGAAGAATATGAAAAGAAAAACAAAGCTGCTGATGAAGATTTAAAATCATCAAACTAATTGTTTTTTCTTAATTGTACTTTTTTATTAAAATACAATTTAATTGAATTAATAAAAGGAGGAAAACTTAAAAACTTTCTTCCTTTTTTGTTTTAAATACCATCTAATTAATTATAAATGGGTCAATCCTTTATTGATTATGTTGATGTTCCATTGGGATTAAGAAATTACAATACTAATAATTCGAGCCAATTTATCTGATAATAAACATTGACTCTCCGTCGATTTTAAATTTTTACTTTTCACTTTTAAATTTATTCAACCTCATCTTTTTCGTAAAATTCAATTTGTTGTTTTTTAAGCTCTTTTAAAACAGGAGTATAGATTTCTTTCATAATCGGAATGTGCAATCCTGTTAATTTTATTTCGCCATTTAAAATCAATTTTGCAGCTATTCCAAGTGGTAACCCAACCGTTTTAGCCATTGCTGTGTTTGATGAATCTTCACCTTTTACAACCAAGCTGCTTTTTACTTTATGCATTTCATTGTTAAGCTTATACTCAATTTCATGAAGCATAACAACCATATCCTTGTCATTTTTTTGCAAGACCAATTTCTTTTCCAACGCAAATTGTAATACATCGGCAGGACTGCAATATCCTTTGTTGATGAATGTTTTATTGTCATCCATTCCCAAAAAATACAATTGCTTTAAAATCAAATTGGCTACTTCCATTTTTTCAGTTAGCAAATTAGTCTTATCCATTTTATTTTGGGATGAATCCATATGTTCAATTTCTTCCAAAATTTTAGCGCTCTCCGCAAAAGGCACACTTAATTTTTTATCGAGCCAATCATTGAAATTTTGTTTTTGAAAATGATCTTTAAAAAAGTTCATTAGTGTTTTTTCGTCAGATTGATAGGAGGGAGCTTCGTCTGTTAAATTAAGTTCTATGATATTATTCCAACCATCCATAAATTCAGGATAACGCAAAGTGGTTCTTACAAAGGTTTGAACATCTTTTAATTGATACAAATCGATATATGGTAAACTGTTTCTATTGGGATAGCATCCAAATTTGTATGCGTTTTTGTCATCAGAAAAGCTGACTGTTTCTGCATTCTTAAACAAGTCTCCGTATTTCTTTTCAATGGTAGCGCCTTCTTCTAAATAAATCGCACCGGCTTTTCCAGCCAAAACAACATTTCTCGGGTTCCAGCTAATTTTATAATGCCAAGGGTTATCGTCGCTTTCTGGTGCTACCAAACCGCCGCAATGGCTTTTAAAGCTAGTAATTTCTCCACCTTTCTCAATAATGCTGTGAATCAATTCCATGGCACTCATGTGGTCAATTCCGGGATCTAGTCCCATTTCACATAAAAAAATCAACCCTTTTTCTTTAATTGCTGCATCCATTGATTTCAGATTATCGTCAATGTAAGATGCCGTTAAAAGAGATTTTGAATATTTAATACAATCCTTAGCAATTAAAATATGCAAAGAAGGCGGCATCATTGAAATAACGATATCGGCTGAAGATATCAATTCGCTTCTTTTTTGCCCATCATTAATATCAGATACAACTGCTTTTGAACGTGGATGTGCATTAGTTTTTTCTAAAATGAGTTCTTGATTAGCATCAACCACAATAATCATCCAATTGTTAGATTCAGATTCTGAAAGTAAATAATGGATTAAAACAGTAGCAGATTTTCCAGCTCCAAAGAGTAAAATATTTTTCAAATCTTATAATTAATGACGTTCAAAAGATATATTGCAAATTATGTTGGCAAGTTAGGGGTTGAATTTGTATTGCCAAAGTAAAATCAACAAAAAAAACTGTTTTTTTAACGCAAAAAACTTGTGTACAAATGGCTACAAAATGTGCAAAAACTATACTAAAATCAACAAATGATAAACCGAATAACAACATTTAAATTGTTATATTTGTGAACATAAAATTTATATGGAAAATATTGAAAATTTCGAGGGCGAAAATCCAAACAATCGTGGAAAAGTAATTCCGGTAAACATTGAAGAACAAATGAAAACATCATACATCGATTATTCGATGAGTGTTATCGTTGGTAGAGCTTTGCCTGATGTTAGAGATGGTCTTAAACCCGTTCACAGAAGGGTGTTATTTGGGATGAATGAACTGGGTAATGCTAGTAATAAAGCTTATAAAAAATCTGCTCGTATCGTTGGAGAGGTTATGGGTAAATATCACCCACATGGTGATGCATCTATATATGATACCATGGTTCGTATGGCGCAAGAATGGAGCATGCGTTACAAAATGATTGATGGACAGGGTAATTTTGGTAGCCAAGATGGAGATCCACCGGCTGCTATGCGTTATACAGAGGTGCGTATGCAAAAGTTTGCAGAAGCTATGATGGAAGATATCGACAAAGAAACCGTTGATTATCAATTCAACTTTGATGATTCGTTAAAAGAACCAACGGTATTGCCTACAAGAATTCCTCAATTGCTTCTAAATGGCAGTAGTGGTATTGCAGTAGGTATGGCAACCAACATGATGCCGCATAATTTAAATGAAGTTATTGATGGTTGTATTGCATACATTGAAAACAATGACATTACTTTAGATGAAATAATTACCCATGTAAAAGCACCTGATTTCCCAACTGGAGGAATCATTTATGGTTACGAAGGCGTAAAACAAGCTTTGTTTACTGGAAGGGGAAGATTGGTTTTAAGAGGTAAAACAGCGGTTGAAACGGACTCTCGTGGTAGAGAAAAAATCGTAATTACTGAAATTCCTTACCAAGTTAATAGAGATACATTAACCCAAAAAATAGGGGAATTAATCAACGATAAAGTTATCGAAGGCATCAGTGATGTAAACAATGAAAGTAACAATAAGGAAGGAACTCGTATTGTAGTAGAATTAAAGAAAGACGCTGTAGCTCAAGTGATAATCAATCAGTTGTACAAATATTCTGAGTTGCAAACTTCTTACGGAATAAATAACGTAGCATTGGTTAAAGGTCGTCCAAGACAATTGAATGTGAAAGAACTAATCGCTGAATTCATCGATTTCCGTCATGAAGTAGTGGTTAGAAGAACGCAATTCGAATTGAAAAAAGCTTTAGAAAGAGCGCACATTTTAGAAGGGTACATTATTGCATTAGATAATTTAGATGCCGTAATAAAATTAATCAGAGAAAGTTCAACACCTTCAATTGCACACGAAGGATTGATGACTTCATTTGGAATGAGCGAAATTCAATCAAAAGCGGTTTTAGAGTTGAGATTGCAACGTTTAACTGGAATGGAGATTGACAAAATACGTGCGGAACATGCCGAAATAATGCAATTAATTGAACGTTTAAGAGAGATTTTGGCCAATGAAGG
>CANKLV010000031.1 GCA_947483415.1 Chitinophagaceae bacterium | reverse complement strand
GAAACTAGTTTCTAGCGCTGGCTTCCAAGCCGATGTTTAGATAGAGCTTTTATTGTTTCCAGATTTAAACGTTAAATAGATTCAATATTTTTAATTTTTTACAAAATGCCACACAGTATCTTTCCTTCATAACCAATTTCTTTTTTAATCGACCATTTGAAAGCTGAGCTAATTTTTTTATGCCACATTGAATAAAAAATCAAAAAAAAGTTCTTTTGTTAAACAAAATCTACTTAATATTGTGTAGGAAATGGTTGATAAGATTAATCCCAATCTAATCGCTTCATTGAAAACCATTTCCTTCATCAACAAATTTTCAACCACATCTTTATTTAAGCGTACAACATTTGAACAACGCATTTTCAACTTATTATGTATAATTTATCACAGCTAAACGACATGCTCGTTTTAGAATTGAACGATATCGCTGATCAATTCAACATCTCAAATTCAAAAGATTTATCAAGAACAGATTTAATAGCTGCAATTATGGAAAAACAACCAGGTTCGCAAGACGTAAAAAATGATAACGACGGAGCAGATAAACCTAAAAGAAAAAGAATAGTAAAAGAACCCGTTAAAAAAGGAGCAACTGCTAATCCTTCTAGTTTGTTTACCGAAGAACCCATAAGCAATCAAGAAGCACCTAAAGTAGAAAAACCTGTTGCTGCTCCGGCTGCAACTGCTAAACCCAAAAAAGTAATTGCTAAAAAGCCAAAAGTAGAACCTATAATTGAAAATGATGGAGAGGCAGATTTACAACCCATCACCAGTGAGCAAACTACCGTTCCAGCAGCTATTGCACAAATGCTTCAGGAAGAAGACATTCAACAACCTGAAATAAATATCGAACAACAAAATCCAAAATACCCTCAACAAAAATATCAACAACAAAAATATACAGCACCGGTTTTTAATATCGAATTCGATGGTATTGTATTGGGTGAAGGCGTACTTGAAATGATGCCTGATGGATACGGATTTTTAAGAAGCAGCGATTATAATTATTTGTCTAGTCCGGATGATATTTATGTTTCACCGTCTCAAATAAAACTTTTTGGATTAAAAACAGGAGATACGGTTTACGGATCTGTTCGTCCTCCAAAAGAAGGTGAAAAATATTTCGCACTTTTAAAAGTAGAAACCATAAACGGCAAAAGTCCTGAAGAAGTTCGCGACCGCGTTCCCTTCGATTATCTAACGCCGTTATTCCCATACGAAAGATTAAATCTAACTACTACAGCTGATAATTATAGCACCAGAATAATGGACTTGTTTACACCAATTGGTAAAGGTCAGCGTGGACTTATTGTTGCGCAGCCTAAAACAGGCAAAACCATGTTGCTTAAAGAATTGGCAAACGCAATTGCAGAAAATCATCCAGAATGTTATTTGATGATTGTGCTTGTAGATGAAAGACCAGAGGAGGTTACCGACATGGAAAGAAGCGTTAAGGCAGAAGTTATCGCCTCTACATTTGATGAGCCGGCAGAGAAACACGTTAAGGTTTCAACCATCGCATTACAAAAAGCAAAACGCTTGGTAGAATGCGGACACGATGTAGTTATTCTTTTAGATTCAATTACCCGTTTGGCACGTGCACATAATACTGTGGCACCTTCTAGCGGAAAGGTTTTATCGGGTGGGGTAGAAGCCAATGCCATGCAAAAACCAAAACAATTCTTTGGTGCGGCTAGAAAAATTGAAAATGGTGGATCACTTACCATTATTGCAACAGCGCTGGTAGACACAGGAAGTAAAATGGATGAGGTGATTTTTGAAGAGTTTAAAGGTACAGGTAACATGGAGCTTCAACTCGAAAGAAAATTATCCAACAGAAGAATTTTCCCTGCTATCGATATTGTTTCTTCATCTACAAGACGTGATGATTTATTGCTTGATAAAGACACGTTCAAACGCATGTGGATCTTGCGCAAACATATGGCAGATATGAACCCAGAAGAAGCCATCAATATGTTGTTGAAAAATATGAAAGGAACAAAAGACAATGCTGAGTTCTTGACTTCGATGAATGGATAAAACAAGTTTTTTACTTTTATCTTATAACTGAATTTAATTTCCATGTTAAAAAACCTTTCAACGGTTAACTTAACATGGATTTTTTAAACTCGATTTCTTTTCTTTCCATACCAAAAATAAATGGCTGAAAGCATTACAAATTTTCAACCTATTTTACAACCCACGGTTTAAACCGTAGGCAATGAAAACAAAACTTGTTTACAACCGTTTCAACGGTTTACAACCTATACCTCCGATTTTATTTTTATCTATTCTTTCTATTTTGTACCTTTTACCTATTGTAATTTTTTAGAATAGGCAACGAAATCTATTCTACACGCATCTCTCTTTTAAAATCAATTAACTACGTTAAATATTGACAGAACAACAATTAATAAAAGGTTGCGTCCGTCAGGAACACGTTGCTCAAAAATCAGTTTTTGACTTATACGCCAAACGAATGATGGGCGTATGTCTTCGCTATGCCCGTAATGAAGTGGATGCCGAAGAAATTTTAATTGAAGCGTTTTGTAAAGTGTTTGAAAAAATTCATCAGTTTAAACACGAAGGTTCTTTTGAAGGTTGGATTAGAAAAATTGTGGTTAACGTAGCGTTGAAAAAATATAGTTTGATTCGTTTCACCTACGAAAAATCATTTAACGACGAAGCCAATTATGAAGAAAATTATTTTCAGGAAGAGGATTCTTTAAGCGCATTAGGCGAAAAAGAAATTCTTAATCTTATAAATAATTTGCCAGATGGGTATAGATTGATTTTTAATTTGTACGTTATTGAAGGTTATAAACATGATGAAATTGCGGAGCTTTTAAAAATAAATTCCGGCACCAGCAGAAGTCAGCTTGCAAAAGCTCGAAATATGCTGCAAAGACAAATATTATCCATAAATAAAGAAGTTGTAAGATGAAATAACTAAAATGAATTTCGAAGCAGAATAAATGAAAGTATAATTTAAAAGTAAAAAGTAAAAATTTAAAAAATGGAATCAACAATTTTTGAATTTTTCATTTTGACTTAAACGTAACACATGAAAAATAAATTATTCGACGATTTTGTCAAACAACAAATGCTTCACTTGGATGGTGAAGTATCTGATGATGTTTGGAATAAAATATCAGCCAAAAAAGAAAATAAAAGACGTTTTGGTTTTTGGTTTTTTAATAACAGCAATAGAACTTTTATTCTAGTTGGAATTGTTGCGTTTTCTATATTTTTAGGGTATACTATTTTTTCTAAAAACATCTTAAATCATCATTCAAGTTCAAAAAATATTCAAGCAAATAATGAAATTGTTATAAACAACATTCAATCCCAAAATGAATCTCAAAACATTCAATCTGCAGATTCAAAAAATATAAACGCAGAAACCAAAAATGTAGGCGCTGCTGAAAATAACAACAACGAATTCAACTCAACTACTGAAAATAACAACAATACTAAATCTAACTACTTTTCAAACTCATCCCGCTCAAATCCAAATTTAACATCTAAAAAACCAAAAGCTTCAACCCAATTAAGCAACAATCAAAATTTTAACGATGATGAAGTTGCTTTAAGAAAAAATAATATCCCGAATTCAAAAAACAACAAATTCAAAAGCAACGCTCAAAAAAAAGTAACCATTCAAAATGCTGAAATTGATGAAGTGCTTGATGATGCTGATGTTCAATTAAAAAACAAGTTTGATTTTGAGGTTGCCCTTTTAAAAAAATTTAATCTTATTTCTTTAAAATTAAATGCAAACCCTTTACCTAAATTAACCATCCCTTGTCCTGATTTTAATAATAAAGAAAACAGCAGTTATTTAGATATTTATAGCAGTGTAGATTTTATTAACCGTCAGTTTTCAGATTCTGCAAATTCAATCTATTTAAAAAATAGAAATGAGGTTACTACTTCTCAACTGTCTTTTAGTGCTGGATTGAGGTATGTTAAGGAGTTTAGTTCTCATTTCAATTTTAGTGCAGGATTGAATTTTAGTCAAATTAATGAACAGTTTAAATTTTCAAAAGGTAACATCATTCAAATCATTTACGTAACCAATGCTTCGGGTGATACCATTGATATTTACCAAACAGAAAGTACCCGATATAAAACAACATATAATAAATACAGAACGATAGACTTACCTATCTCTATTGGATATGGCTGGAAAATAAACAAATGGGATTTTATTGCTAATGCAGGTGTGGTGATGAATATAAGTAGCTTCTATAAAGGAGATATTTTAAACAGTGATTTACAACCCATTGCAATGAACGCTTCAACGCTTTCAAAAACATACCAACTAAAAACCAATATTGGCCTAGGTTTTATCGGATCAATGTCTATTGTTCGTCAACTTAACAATAAGTTTAGCGTGTTTACAGAGCCTTATTTTAGGTACAATTTTTCTTTAATGAATAAAGAAACTACACATTTTAAACAACGCTTTACCACCACAGGTTTGCGTTTAGGCTTAAGAATGAATCTTAAAAATAAAAATAAATAAGGCAACAAAAAATACAAACATTGCGTCTTAACTTTAATTCCTAATTTTTAAATACCAAAAAATGAAAAATTTTATTGCTTCTTCTTTCAAAAGTTTGCTCGTTGTTTTATTAGCAGCAACAGCATTGTGGTCTTGTCAAAAAGATTTAGATCAAACTTTAGTTGATAATATCAACCAATTACCTAATTTAACGACTAAAATAAATTCATCTGTTTCTGGATTTGTAGTTGATGAAAACAATCAAGCGGTTGCAGGTGCTTCAGTAGTTGTGTATGATAAAACAACCACAACAGATGATTACGGATATTTCTCGGTTAAGAATGTAAATGTTGTTAAAACAGCAGCAGTTGTTACCGTAAACAAATCAGGATATTTTCCTGGTATTAAAACGTACATCGCCACTGAAAACAAATCTGCATTTTTTAGAATTAAATTAATTCCAAAATTAAACAGTGGATCTTTTAACGGTTTAAATGGTGGAACGATAACCTTATCAAATGGTATGAAAATAGATTTTCCTGTAAACGGAATTCAAGATTTGCTTTCTTCAAATAGTAATCCTTATTCAGGAACAGTATATGTTTCAGCTTCATTCATCGATCCAACAGCATCTGATATCAATTCAATTATGCCAGGCGATTTAAGGGGTATAAACCAAGAAGGTTCAATGAGAGTGTTACAATCTTTCGGGATGGTAGCCGTTGAATTAAAAGGAGATCAAGGTCAAGCATTACAAATAGCTTCAGGTAAAAAAGCAACCTTAACTTTTCCAATTCCAAGTTCTTTAAGCAGCACTGCTCCAGCATCAATTCCATTATGGTATTTTGATGAGTCAAATGGTTTGTGGAAAGAAGAAGGATCAGCAACTAAAGTTGGCAACAATTATGTTGGAGATGTAGCGCATTTTTCATTTTGGAATTGCGATGTACCAAGCAATTTTGTTCAATTCAATTGTACATTATTAAATGAAGATGGACAACCAATTCCTTTTACTTGGGTAAAAATAACCAATGTAAACAACCCACAAAGTTATAGATATGGTTTAACCGATTCTAGCGGATTTGTGGCTGGCGCTGTTCCAAATAATGCAAATCTGAAATTGGAAGTATTTACACAAATTAATTGTGGCACTGCAGCATTTACACAAACGTTCAACACACTTAATGCAAATGTTTCTTTAGGAAATCTTAGCATTCCAAACACAACGACACAAACGGCTAGTGTTTCAGGAACTGTTACGGATTGCAACAATGCAGCAGTTTCAAATGGCTATATCATCATGCTTAAAAACAACCAATATTATAGATATAACCTTAGTTCGACAGGTGCTTACAATTTTACGAATCTTTTATGCAATGGAAATTCTGAAAGCGTAACATTTATAGCTGAAGACAATTCAAGCAATCAACAAAGCTCACCATTTAGCTATACATTAAATACTGGAAATAACACTGTTCCAAATTTACAAGCATGCGGTACCACAACGGAGCAATTCATCAACTTAAATATTAACGGTACAAACTACAACTATACATCACCGCTAGATTCTTTTAATTTCGGACTTAATCAGCAATCAAACCCAGCTTCAATTTATTTAGGTGGAATGCGCATAACTCAATCAGGTGGAAGTACAGTTTATAATCAAATTTCATTTATAATTTCAGAAGCAAATATTTCTGCTGGAAGTACACAGCAATTGATGAATTTTTATACTTCACACGTTGGAAACGATTCCACGTCAATAACAACACCAATCAATGTTCAAATTACAGAATACGGAGGTGTTGGTCAATTCATTGCTGGAAACTTTACAGGTGCCTTTGTTGGTTTTAGTACTGTTTACAATACATCATGTACCTTTAGAATTCGTAGAAATCGATAAGGAAGACTATTTCTAAAAAATGCCCGCTGTTTTCAGTGGGCATTTTTTTATAAATAACTTGAGCTATAAAATTTGATTATACCAATTCAAGAACCAATCTATCTGGTGTTAAATGTTTTATTTTAACCATTAATGCTGTACCTACAATAATTTCAGCGAATTTTAATTTTTGATCTAATGTTTCATCAATAGCAATTTTGCATTCAATTTGCGATTCAGATAAGGTAACAAACAAACCAAAGGGCGTAATTTTTGTAACAATAGACCCAATGGGATTTTCTTGTTTAGATTGTTTTATGGCAATTAAAAATCCAGGGGTATATTGATGGTTAAATAACTCTGCAGAAATCTTATCCGATTTTTCTAAGTTCGTTAGTTTAAATGTAACCGCCCTATCAGTTTCGGTTTCGGTTGGAGGGATTTCATATTTAAACACACGCAATGGGAAGAACAAATAACTTTCAATTTCTTTTATAAAATATTGGTCATCTACCTGTTTGATATATCCCAAAAATTTATTGGTTATTTGTGCTTTATTAATCAATACTTCAAGCGCATTATTAAATTCATATAATACATGGTCTGCAAAAAAAACGCCTGCACTCGATTTTTTAATGATAAACTTCACATTATCACCAACCAAAAAGCGATGAGGCTTTTTAATTAATTTAAGCTGTACATATTTATCCTGCTGTTTATCATCAATAATTGCCTGAATATTTTTGGATTTATTTCCAGTAATATATTCTATAGTAGCAATTTGCTTATCGTTGTTGATGTACGTAATCTTTCCCCGGTAATATTTTTCAGACATAATTCAAATATAGAATAAAGTAGAGAGAAGTTTTGGTAGGGGTTGAACATTTTCAACCGTTACTCTAGGTTTATGAGGTTTAAAAAGCCCCCTCAATCCCCCAAGGGGGAAGTTTTGATAGTGTACAAAATAATTGGAATTGTCATTCGTTTTTAGAAAAGTAACAGAAGCTCAAATTGTTGATTGGTTTCAAAAGGCTGAGAGTATTTACGATATCATTAATTAGATGATTTTTTTTAATCAGAATACAGTCAAACTCCCTTCCTCTATTGGAGGAAGGGTTGGGGATGGAGGCTCTAATTACTCACCAACGTACCAACTTTTTCGCCGGTAACCACATTCAAAAGATTACCTGGTTGATTCATATCAAAAACAATAATTGGTAAATTGTTTTCCATGCAAAGCGTAAACGCAGTCATGTCCATTACTTTAAGCTGTTGACTTATACATTCCGAAAAACTAATTTTTTCATATTTAGTTGCATCAGGATATTTTTCAGGATCTGCGGTATAAATACCATTTACACGCGTTCCTTTTAAAATAACATCTGCTTTTATTTCAATAGCTCTTAATGAGCCTGCTGTATCTGTTGTAAAATACGGATTACCAGTACCTGCACCAAAAATAACCACACGTCCTTTTTCAAGATGACGAATCGCTCTTCTACGGATATAAGGTTCTGCAATTTGTTCCATTTTTATGGCACTTTGTAAACGCGTATATACTCCGGCTTTTTCAAGTCCACTCTGTACAGCCATGCCGTTTATTACCGTAGCGAGCATGCCCATATAATCTCCCTGAGCCCTTTCAATACCGGTTTCTGCTTCATTCATACCACGATAAATATTTCCTCCTCCAATTACCAATGCTACTTGTACACCCAGGTCAGTAATTTGTTTAATTTCTTTTGCATACTGAGCAATAACGCCTGAATCTAAGCCAAAACTTTTATCTCCCATTAATGACTCACCGGATAATTTTAATAAAATTCTTTTGTACTTTGGTAACATGGTTGATATTTTTTTAAAATTGAAGAAATTTGAAATAATATCCAAAAAAAACCCGGCTTTTAAAAACCGGGCTTTAATAAATTATCCTAACGCAACTCTTTTAAATTCAGTAACACTTAAATTGGCATCAATGCCTTTTAAGTATTCTGAAACAGATTTGTTGCCATCTTTTACAAAGGCTTGTGCCATTAAGGTATTGTCTTTGAAAAATTTATTTAATTTTCCCATTGCAATTTTTTCAGCCATTTCTGCTGGTTTACCTTCAGCTTTTACCAATTCAATAGCGATGTCTTTTTCTCTAGCGATTACTTCTGGAGAAATTGAACTTTCGTCAACTGCTAATGGATTCATTGCAGCAATTTGCATAGCCACATCTTTACCCGCTTCAGCAGCTTCTAATGTTAATCCTACTAATACACCCATACGGTTTGAACCGTGAATGTAGGTAGCAACATAAGGCGCTTCGATTCTTTCGAATTTAGAGATTTCAATTTTTTCTCCGATAGCGGCTAATTTATCATTAATCATATCAGATACTTTAGCACCATTGATTTCTACATTATTTAATTCTTCTACAGATTTTACATCATGTGCAATTGCTGCATCAGCAATACTTTGAGCAAATGCAACGAAATCAGCGTTTTTGCTAACAAAATCTGTTTCGCAACTAATGCATAATACAATACCTGCTTTATTGCCTGGTATTGCATATGCCAATATAACACCTTCTTTTGCTTCACGATCGCTACGTTTTGCGGCTACTTTTTGGCCTTGCTTACGTAACCAATCAATCGCTGCTTCAAATTCGCCGTTACTTTCTGTTAATGCTTTACGGCAATCCATCATTCCGGCTCCTGTTGCCTGACGTAATTTGTTTATGTCTGCTGCTGTAATTGTACTCATAGTTACCTCCTTTAATTCTTCATTTCTGAAGTTTAATGTTTTAAGTATGTTTTATAAATTATTTTACTTTAAAATTATTTTCCAGCTGGTCTTCTGTTTCCACCACCACCTGGACCACCAGTTGTACGTCTTTTAGCTGGGGCTCCAGATCCCGCACCTGGACCTCTTCCAGCACCACGCTTATTTCTATCATCACCACCATCTACTTTTTGCTCAAAACGTGCTGCTTTTGCTTCTGCACTTTCTTCAACATCAGAATGATCATCGTCACTATCTTTATCCATCTGACGCTCTTGTAATCCTTCAGAAATAGCTGCAGTAATATAATTAACTACAATAGAAATAGATTTTGTTGCATCATCATTTGAAGGAATTGCAAAATCAATTTTGTTTGGATCACAATTTGTATCTACCATACCAAATGTTCCAATGTTCAAACGCTTTGCTTCAGCAAGTGCAATATGCTCATGACCAATATCAACCATGAATAAAGCAGCTGGTACACGGCTAATCTGTGCTATACCGCCCAACACTTTTTCCATTTTATCTTTATCTCTCGTTAATGTTAATCTTTCTTTTTTAGTAAGATTTTCTGCACTACCATCGCCTAATAATTTTTCAATGCTCTGCATTTTCTTGACACTTTTACGAACAGTATTAAAGTTGGTCAACATGCCACCTAACCATCTTTCAGTTACATATGGCATATTTACACGTTGAGCACACTCAGAAACAATTTCTTTAGCTTGTTTTTTTGTGGCAACAAACATGATTTTCTTTCCGCTACGCGCAATTGCTTTCATAGCTGCTGCAGCTTCTTGCATTCCTTCAACTGTTTTGTTGAGGTCGATGATATGAATACCTTTCTTTTCAGCAAAAATGTAAGGCAACATCTTTGGATTCCATTTTTTCTTCAAGTGACCAAAATGAACACCTGCTTCAAGAAGTTGCTGTTGTAATGATGTATTTTCCATTTATAATTTTTTTAAAGTTGTTTGGAGTTTGGAGTTTGGAGTTTGATGTAAAAAACACCAAACGCCAAACACGAAACGAAATAATATTAACGTTTGCTGAACTGGAAGCTTTTTCTTGCTTTTTTACGACCTGGTTTTTTACGCTCAACAGATCTTGGATCACGCTTTAATAAACCTGCCGCTTTTAACACTGGACGCAATTCAGGATTTACTTCTAATAAAGCCCTTGATATGCCTAATTTAGCTGCTTCTGCTTGACCTTTAACACCGCCACCAGTTGCATTTACCAAAATATCAAATTTATCAGTAAGCTCAACTGTTTTCAAAGGAGCTTCTACTTGATTTTGTAAATACACCAATGGAAAATAATCTTTATAATCTTTTCCATTAACGGTAATTTTTCCTTCTCCTTTTGAGAGAAACACACGAGTAACCGCTTCTTTTCTACGGCCTACTGCATTTTTTTGTTTTTCCATTATTATTCTTTATTTAATCAGTAGCTATTACTGAATGGATTATTTAATTTTTGTGAAGATTAATTCTGCTGGCTTTTGTGACATATGTGGATGTTCACCGCCTGCATAAACAAATAATTTTTTATACATTTTACGGCCTAATCTATTTTTTGGCAACATCCCTTTAATAGCTCTTTCGATAACTACTTCCGGACGACGCTTCAATAAATCTTTTGCAGCTTCCCCTTTTTGACCCCCTGGGTATCCACTGTAGGTTAAGTATTCTTTATCTGCCATTTTATTACCGGTAAAAACTACCTTTTCGCAATTGATTACAATTACGAAATCTCCGCAATCTACGTGTGGAGTGTAATAAGCTTTGTTCTTACCACGAAGAACAGACGCAATTTTTGCGCACATACGTCCAACGGTTTGATTAGTACCATCTACAACGTACCAATTACGCTGCACGGTAGCCTCGTTCGCATGTTTAGTGGTGAAATGTAATTTACTCATTTTTACTTTTTTTTAGTGATGCCTCAGCTATCCCCGAGGCTATAAAATTTTGGATTGCGAAGATAATGGTGATATGTTCTATTAACCAAAGAAAATTGCCGTTATTTTTTACGACACATTTATAACGCATTGATAATCAGTAAAGAAAATGCATAATTATTTTTGAGGGAGGATAAAATATTGAGGGATTCTGGATTTTTGATACAGGAATCTGGATTTGATTTCGTTATTGTTTGAAGCATTCAACACCAATTAAATTAAAACACGAAGGAATTCTCTACGAGAATTTTTTTTAACACTAAAGCGCGAAGACACAAAGGCACGAAGTGTTTTTATAAAACAAAGAAGAAAATTAATGGAAAATACTCCCAACCGTTAAACTATTAAACCAGCGCAGCGGTTTAAACTTTTTTGTTTGACGAAATGGCTCATTCGGAAAATGCTTCCAACCTCTTAAACGTCTTGAACGAATTGAACCTCTTGAACCTCTCTTCTACAGCCTCTCCTCATGCTGACTCCAATCCAATCCTTCTTGTTCTTCTATTTCGCTTACCCTTAAAGGCATAATTAAATCTGTAATTTTTAGTAATACAAATGTGCCAAAAAATGCAAACACAGAAACACCAATCATGGCCAAAAGCTGCACCATAAATAATTTCGTTTCGCCATAAAACAAACCGTTTCCAGGTACCGCAGCATTGATTTTAGTATTGGCAAACACGCCTGTTAACAACATGCCCATCATTCCACCAACACCATGACAAGGAAACACATCAAGCGTATCATCAATATTGGTTTTAGATCGCCATTCTACCATTAAACTACTTACAATAGCGGTTACAAATCCAATTACAAATGATTGTGGTATGGTTACAAAACCCGCTGCTGGAGTAATGGCTACCAAACCCACCACAGCTCCAATACATGCACCCATTACACCCGGCCTTCTTCCCCTAACCGCTTCAAATATCATCCAAGTAAATGCCGCTGCTGCAGAAGCAGTAGATGTTGTTCCAATTGCAATGGCAGCAATCGTATCTGCATGAAATGCCGATCCCGCATTAAATCCAATCCAACCAAACCAAAGTAATCCCGTTCCCAATATCACATACGTTATTCTTGCTGGATTATGAACCGACTCCGTTCTGCTTTTTAAAAATATCGCACTTGCCAATGCCGCCCAACCCGCACTCATATGTACTACCACACCGCCCGCAAAATCAATGATGCCCGCTTTTGCCAATATTCCTTCGGGATGCCAAGTAGCATGTGCCAATGGACAATAAATAAACAAACAAAATAAAACGATAAAGAGTAAATAAGACTTAAATTTTATGCGCTCCGCAAATGCTCCTGTAATTAATGCAGGCGTTATAATGGCAAATTTCAATTGATAAAACGCAAATAATATCAAAGGTATCGTTGGTGCTAACTTCCAGGGCTGCCCATCAATTACATTTTTCATCATAAAAAAGCTTAGCGGATTTCCAATGATGCC
This sequence comes from Chitinophagaceae bacterium, assembly GCA_947483415.1. GTDB lineage: Bacteria > Bacteroidota > Bacteroidia > Chitinophagales > Chitinophagaceae > Ferruginibacter. The sequence continues at coordinate 2,511 of CANKLV010000031.1, read as the reverse complement.
ATGAAAAGATTCTCCAAACGATAAACTAAAACCAACCACAACCCAAATTATTGAAATCAATGCCATACAGATGAAACTTTGCAACATGGTGCTCAACACATTTTTCTTGTTGACCATTCCTCCGTAAAAAAATGCAAGTCCTGGTGTCATGATTAACACCAATGCGGTTGCGGTTAACATCCATGCGGTATCCGCAGCGTCTATTGATTCGGAATGAATAGGACCAGGTAACGACGGAATCAACAATGAAGCAAAAGCTATTAAAATTAAAATGGCAAATGTTACATATGCGGCCGATTTTGACATAAACGTTATTATTTTAAAAGATTAACCAATAGATATTTAACAACAAGTACAAATTTAAAGTTTTTTTCTACTGTAGCATAACGATTATTAATTTTTATCTATGATAATTATGTATTGTTTTGAAATCATCAATAATCAATTCGCCAGTTATTAGAAATATTATCTTTGAAATAAAAAACCATGTGGCTCAATAACATTTTAGAAACTATCGGAAATACACCGTTAATCAAATTAAACAAAGTAACCAAGGATTTGCCTTGTACCGTTTTAGCAAAAGTGGAGTATTTTAATCCTGGTAATTCTATTAAAGATAGAATGGCTTTAAAAATGCTTGAAGTGGCTGAAGCCGAAGGAAAAATAAAACCAGGCGGAACCATTATTGAAGGAACCAGCGGAAATACCGGTATGGGACTGGCTTTAGCTGCCTGCGTTAAAGGATACAAATGTATTTTTACCACAACCGATAAACAATCAAAAGAAAAAGCAGATATTTTAAAAGCCGTTGGTGCAGAAGTTATTGTTTGTCCTACCAATGTTGAACCCGAAGATCCACGTTCTTATTATTCTGTTTCTAAAAGATTGGCTACCGAAATTCCAAACTCTTGGTATGTAAATCAATATGATAATTTAGCCAATCGTCAAGCACATTACGAACAAACGGGACCTGAGATTTGGGAACAAACCGAAGGGAAAATAACCCATCTTGTTGTAGCTACAGGAACTGGAGGAACCATTGTTGGAACAGGTAAATATTTGAAAGAAAAAAATCCAAATATTAAAGTTTGGGCAATTGATAGTTATGGTTCTTTATTAAAAAAATATTTCGAAACAGGAGAGTTGGATAACAATGAAGTGTACCCATACATCAGCGAAGGTTTTGGAGAAGATTTTGTTCCTCAGAATTACGACATGCAATATATAGATGAGTTTACAAAAGTTACCGATAAAGATGGTGCGGTAATGGCCAGAAGAATTGCAAAAGAAGAAGGCATATTTATAGGATACAGTTGTGGCAGTTGTTTGCAAGGTGTGTTTAATTTAAAAGATCAATTAAAACCAGAAGATGTGGTGGTTTGTATTTTTCATGATCATGGAAGTAGATATATAGGTAAAGTATATAACGATGAATGGATGATGGAGCGTGGGTTTTTGGATGTGAATACTTTTAAAGACATCATCAATGGTAGAAAAAGTCAAAAGCTTATCAGCTTAACCACAGACCAAACCGTTATGGAAGCCATTCATTTGATGAAAAAATTCGACATTGAAAATATTCCAGTTTTTGAAAATGGAATAATGGTTGGCGCAATTTCTGAAAGTGGTTTATTTAATAAGATGCTTGTAAACAGTGAAATCAAAACGCATTTGGTAAAAGATGTTTTAGAAAATCCATACCCTGAAGTTAGTTTTGATACACCCGTTGAACGTTTAAGCAATTTTATCAACAAAGAAAACGGCGCGGTGATGAGTAAGGATGATAGTGGTTTGTATCAGATTGTAACCAAATACGACATTATTCAAAGTTTGTCTAAATAAACAACAAATTCAATAAGAATCAATACAGTGCAGCATCTTACGGTGCAGCATTTTTATTTTACCCCATTTATTTCTTCTCAAGTACGTAAAAATACGAAGTTAAAACACCTCTTTACCCTGTATCTTATACGCTGTTTTTTTCTTGATTTCGGTAATTACATCACCCCGAAAAAAGGGCAGTATTGCTCTAGTACAACATAAAAAAGCGGTGCATCTTTGTATCAGAAATCGAATGAAACTAAAACAAGATTTTGATTTCTAAAATCCTAGAAAACCAAACGAATCCAGTACCCTAAAAAAAACTAAAAATCCAATATCAACGGATAAATATTTTATCCGGAAATGAAAACCAAAACCAATATCCTCACCTATGCTGTAAAAAGCGATGATGGTGAAAAACCAAAAAAATCAATATCCTAGCCTATGCCGTAAAAAGCGATGATGGCAAAAAAACCGGTAGATCCAACATCCAAGCCCACTTACTTTCCAAATAAAAGTAAGCAGGTAAAAAAACAACAGGTTTCTTTAAATCTGTAAAATTTTAAAACCCACTTCTTTTTCGATGAAAAAGAAACTCTAAAAGCAGGAAACGTTTACTCCCCATAAGTAAAACCCAATCCTGAAAAACCAAGAGTAAAGGTTAAAAAATTTAGAGGCTGTCTTAAAAGG
>CANKLV010000030.1 GCA_947483415.1 Chitinophagaceae bacterium | reverse complement strand
TCGAAAATATTTACTTCTATACTCTTTACTTTTCCATCAAATGTAGGTTTAGTACCCATATTCATCATGGCTTTATATCGTATACTTGTTCCTTCTATTTTTACATCAACTGCATACACGCCATCTGCAGGAATTAATTTTTCGTTATCAGAAATCAATAAATTGGCTGTTGGAAAACCAATGGTTCTACCACGTTTTTCACCACCTATTACTGTACCTGAAAAAAAGTAGTTATAGCCCAAAAGTTCATTTGCTTGTTCTACATTTCCCAAAAGCAATTGGTTTCTAATTTGTGTACTGCTGATTTTGATATGCGCTAAAATATGTTCTGGAACTTCTATTACTTTATATCCAAGTTCACTTGAAAATTTCTCAAGCATATTAAAATTTCCTATTCTATTTTTTCCAAATCGATGATCATAACCTATAATTAAAGAATTAGGATGAAATGATTTTACTAAAAAGTCTTTTATATAACTTTCGGCACTTAATTCAGCAAATGCAGTTGTAAATGGGGTTACCACCAAATGGTCAACGCCTGCTTCTCTCAACAAATCCACTTTTTCTTCAAGGGTATTTAATAATAGAATTGCCTCGCTATTATTGCCAACAACATGTTTGGGATGTGGGAAAAAAGTTAAAACAATAGAAGTTCCATCGACACGATTGGCCTCATTTACCAATTGTTCAATAATTTTTCGATGCCCCAAATGCACGCCATCAAAAGTGCCTATGGTTAAAACAGCACGTTCAAATTCAGGCAACACTAATATGTTATGGTGTACTTTCATTATTTTATACTATTGCAAAACTAATTGATAATTTATAAATGATAATTTCATTTTTGGAGCTTAAATTTGCAACATGAGTTTATATAATCAACGTGGTGTATCTGCACACAAAGAAGACGTTTTATTAGCAACAAAAAACTTAAGTAAAGGCCTTTTTAATAATGCTTTTTGTAAGGTTTATCCAGATTATTTGGGTATGGATGAATCTTTTGTAAATGTCATGCATGCTGATGGAGCAGGAACCAAAAGCATTTTAGCTTATTTATATTGGAAAGAAACTGGTGATATTTCTATTTGGCAGGGTATTGCTCAAGATGCTATTGTAATGAATTTGGATGACTTGCTTTGTGTGGGTATTTACAATAATTTAGTTTTTAACTCTACGATTGATAGAAACAAACATCTAATTACAGGGGAAGTATTGGATCAAATCATCAATGGCAGTCAGGCTTTTTTTGATCTATTGGCTACTTATGGTGTTAACATTCATTATCTGGGAGGCGAAACCGCCGATGTAGGCGATGTGGTTAGAACGATTGCGGTTAATGGCACCATGACAAGCCGTTGGAAAAAAGACAAAATTATTTCTAACGATAAAATACAACCGGGAGATGTAATTGTAGGGTTAGCTAGTTATGGACAAGCAAGTTATGAAACCGAATATAATAGCGGAATTGGCAGCAATGGATTAACTTCTGCTCGTCATGATTCTTTAAGTAAGTTTTATGCCGAAAATTACAAAGAAAGCTACGATACAAATCTGAACGAAAATGTAGTTTATATCGGAAAAAACAAACTCTCTGATCCAATTGAAAATAATCAACATCTCAATATTGGAAAAATGTTGTTGAGTCCAACCAGAACATACGCCCCAATCATCATTCAATTGCTGGAAAATCATTTTCATAAAATTCATGGAATGATTCATTGTAGTGGCGGTGGACAAACAAAATGCATGAAATACATGGCGAAAAATATAAAAGTCATTAAAGACAACTTATTTCCACCACCACCAGTATTTCAACTTATTCAAGAAAACAGTGGCAGCAACAATAAAGAAATGTATGAAGTGTTCAACATGGGATGTAGACTAGAAATCTATTGTAGTCCAGAACATGCAGAAGAAATCATTGCCATATCAAAATCATTTCATGTGGATGCACAAATTATTGGAAGAGTAGAAACAGATGTTAAAAATTCATTAGAAATACATTTACCCAATGAAGTAATTGTTTATTAAACGTTGATGCTTTAAATTTGAAATAGTTTTATTTAAAAACGCTAAAACATACACATGTCTAAATCGATTATTGAATTAAAGAATGTAAATATCTACCAAAGTCAAACTTTAATATTAAGTGATGTAAACATTTCCATTGAAAAAGGAGAATTTGTTTATTTAGTAGGGAAAACAGGAACAGGGAAAAGCAGTTTATTGAAAACACTTTATGGTGATTTAGAATTAACATCTGGTGAAGGTTGGGTAGCTGGTCACGACTTAAAAACATTGACTTGGAAAACAGTTCCTTTTTTAAGAAGAAACTTAGGTGTAGTATTTCAAGATTTTCAATTGATGACAGATAGAAACGTAAATGACAATTTAATATTTGTATTAAAAGCTACTGGATGGAAAGATGAAAAGCTAATAAACGATAAGATTGCCGATGTTTTGGAAAAAGTAAATCTTACATCAAAAGGTTTCAAAATGCCATTTGAACTTAGTGGGGGAGAACAACAAAGAATAGATATCGCTAGAGCTTTATTGAATTCGCCTAAATTAATTTTAGCGGATGAACCAACTGGAAATTTAGATCCAGAAACAAGCGATGAAATCATGCAGCTCCTATTCCATATTTGTAGAGATTTTGATACCAGTATTATTATGGCAACTCATGACTATATGGTAATCAACAAATTTCCAGCAAGAACTATTAAAACAGAAAACGGGAAAGTATGGGACAATGCTACGATACCCATGATATAATCATTTGCACATTTTTTTGATTGTCGTAGGTATCCATTAAAGTTATTTTGCGATTCTGTAACATCATTTCTGTAAACTCTTGGTAAAACAAATGCTTAATTTTTATTTTAAACTCTTCTGCAGATTCAGCCATTTCACATAATGATTCTATACCAGAACCAATTATACCAGCTTGGTTTAACAAACATTGACGACCATTAAAAACGGCATTCAACAATTTTAATTTTACGCCAGTACGGTTAAAAGAAGGTAAAATATTAATCTGAGCTTTTTTAATTAAATCATTCATTTCGTGCTCGGTTGGATTTTCCACCAAACAAGTATGCTTGTATTGATAAACCAAATTTTTTAATCTATTAGAAGGGTTCATTCCTGCAATTACAAAAGGAATTTCCAATTGATTGAATACATGAGTCAATAACCATTCTACGGCGTTCTCGTTTTCATTAACAGATAAATTACCATGATATAAGCAAAAACCACCTAACCCTAATTGGCTTGTAGGATTGTTCCAAGGAATAAATACAGGTAAAAACTGAATTGCGTCTACATTATATTTCTGTTTAAATATCTCAACATCTGAATGCGCTACAGCCCAATAATCGCTTATTGAAGCTAATTTTTTCTCGTATTTTTTTAATAAAAAGGATTCGAACTTAAAATAACATTTTCGAAAAAAATTGCGTTCATTTTTTGCCAATTCCAAATAATAAGTATGTTCAATATTGTGCAACCTTATTTTTACTTTTCTATTTTTAAGTGCTCCAGTAAATAACGAATATGTACAATGCATGCCTTCCAATAAAATAGGGTAGTTGTCTTTTTGAAGATTTTCAAGAAGTAAATGGCTTCTTCTGGATTGAACGATAAAAGGAATATTAAAATGTAAAAGCGAAAACCATTTTTTTCTTGGATAATAATGTACACTGTTGCAATACCTTTCTAAAATATTTTGCTCTTTTCTATTTTTTATAAAACAATGTAAATGAATATTTATGCCATTTTCATGTAAACTTTTAATTTTATAGAAAAGATCTACAACACCGCCAAAATCAACTGGCCATGGTACATCATGTGTAACAATATGTATATGTTTATTACTCAAAAATATTTTTATAAAATTTAATTAATTTCTTTGATTCGTTTTCCCAATTGTAAACCTTTTTTGCTTCGGAACAATTTTGAACAAGTTGAGCATATTTTTCTTCATCCTTCAAAAGTGCATTAATTGCTTTGGAAATTGAGTTTGGGTTTAATTCATCTATTAAAATCGCGACTTCAAACTGATCATTTATGCGTTTATACTCAGGAAAATTCATTGAAACTTGAGGAATTCCAGCGTGCATGTAATCGAAAAACTTGTTTGCCAAAGAATAATATTGATTTAGTCCTATGTTTTCAACCAAATTTAAACCTATATAGTATTGGGCGGTTATTTCATGCAATTTTTCAGGAAATACCTTGCCTTTGATAATTACCTTTACTCCTAAACAATGATTCTGTATAATTGTTTTTAATTGTTCCATAAAATTCCCATCGCCATAAATATGAAGAATGCCATCAATATCTTTCATGGCAGGAATTAAATACTCTAAACCTCGAGCTTCATTAACCGCGCCTTGATATAAAATTAATTTATCTTTCTTGGGCGATTTATTACTTAAGGTTTTAATTGAGGTAGCATTCATTATTACCTCGAATTTTATTTTATATAGTTCTTTAAAAACATTACTGATACTATTGCATACGGTATATCCGTTTTGAAATTTTGGAACAAAAGTATTTTCAATAAAGCGCCAAATTTTATAAACATTTGGCCTTGTGATTATTTCTTTTTGCTGAGAAAAGTATTCATGTGCATCATAAACCAATGCTTTATTTTTCAGTTTCCCTGCAAAGTAAACTGGCATTATGGTATCTAAATCTATGGCACAAAACAAATCTGCTTTTTTGAAAAGTAGGGTAAAAAACAACTTGACATTATATTCTGCATAAAAGCCAAACCCTTTTTTGAAAAAGCATTTTATTCTTTGTTGACTGAAATTTTTATCAATCAATTTGGGTGAATTTGAAAATTGAACACCAATTAATGAAACTTTGTACCCCTCAATAGAAAGCGTTTCACAAATACGAATCATTCGCTGGTCGTAATTGAGCTCATTGATAACTGTAAATACTAAATGCTTCAATTTGTAAGCGGAATTTGCTGATAAATATTTTCTATAAATGTAACGGTTTTCAGCGCAGAGTTGCCATCAATGTGTTTACTTTCCTTGCCATTTAATGCCAAAATTAAATTATCGTACACTTTGTTGTGATTACTCATTGATCCTTTATAAGCCCCATAATCGTTTGCCAACTGATTGGGAGCCAACGCTTTTAAATCAATAATCTCTGGCATTTGATATAGTAATTCTTGCATGTATTCGCCTCCAAGCTTTATGGTTGCTTTTTCTGCCACTATGGATAATGATACTTCTTGATTTTTTGAAAAAGCATTTACCGTATAATGAATGCTTCCAATTGTACCAGATTTCATTTTTACCGAAATAGCACCAGTATCTTCAAAATCAATGTCTTTATTTGACAAATTGGACCTCAATCCAGAAAAACTTTCCGCATCATCATTCAGCAACCAAAGTAAAACATCAATATAATGACTAAACTGGGTAAATAAAGTTCCGCCATCTTGCTCATTTGTACCTCGCCAATTCTCCGAATAATACTGATTGGGGCGATTCCAAACACAATTCAATTGAAAACTATATATTTTTCCAAGGGCACTCAAGTCAATTTGCTTTTTTAATGCCTCGATAACCGGAGTATATCTTGAAGATTTTACGACAAATAGTTTTTTTTGATTCGCCAATGCAGCTTGAATCATATTTTCAGCATCTATAGTGTTGATGGCCAATGGTTTTTCACACAATACATGTTTACCTGCATTTAAAGAAACTATCGTTTGTTGTGTATGCAAATAATTGGGTGTACAGATACAAACCACGTCCACATTGGATTCTACAGCCACTAATTCCGAAATATCATGGTAAGCTTTGCAGTTAAAATCAGTAGCCAATTGTTGGGCACGCTGAAAATCAACATCACAAACGGCGATTAATTTCCCAACCCTTGCAATCTGTTCGGCATGTCTTTTGGCTATTTTTCCGCAACCAATAATGGCAAAACTTAATGTCATAATACAAATTTGCAGCTTTTAAACTGAGTTATTGAATATTTATTCTAAAAATCTTACTGATTTACAAATTGAATCATTACATTTGCATCCGATAAAAACAGAATTAAAACACAGGGTTTTAAAAAAAAACAAAGAAATGTCTCATTTAACAAGCGAAAGAAAGATTACCATTTTCCAAACTTACGGAGGTAATGCTACAAACACAGGATCAATTGAAGGACAAGTTGCTATGCTTACAGAGCGTATCAATCACATTTCAAATCATCTAAAAGTAAACAAAAAAGATTTCTCATCACAAAGAGGTTTGATGATGATGGTTGGTAAGCGTAAGCGTTTATTGACTTATTTAAGCAAGCACGATCTTAGCGGATACAGAGCTCTTATTGAGAAATTAGGTCTTCGTAAATAATTTTATTTTCATTTACAAATTTGAATATTTCCCAACTGTATTTAACTGTTGGGATTTGTTCTTTGTATATGGTTAATTTTAATCATCAACGATTAGTAGTCGTTGTTTAAATTTTTATTCATGTCATTTTTACAATCAAAATCCGTTACATTCGATATTGGCGGTGGTCGTATGGTTACGATCGAAACAGGAAAAATGGCTCGTCAAGCAGACGGTGCCGTTACAGTAAGACAAGGGAATTGTATCATTTTAGCAACAGTCGTTGCCAATAAAGAACCAAAAGCGGGTCAAAATTTCTTTCCATTATCAGTTGATTATCAAGAAAAATTTGCATCTGCAGGTAGAGTTCCTGGTTCATTCTTTAAAAGAGAAGCTAGATTAAACGATTATGAAATTTTAACTTCAAGATTAATTGATCGTGCTTTGCGTCCACTTTTTCCAGAAGATTATTTATGCGATGTTCAAGTTTTGGTTAGTTTAATTTCTTCTGATGACCAAGTTTTACCAGATGCATTAGCTTGTTTAGCTGCATCAGCTGCACTTGCTGTTTCTGATATTCCAGTTATGGAAATCATTTCAGAAGTTAGAATTGGAAGAGTAAATGGAGAAATGATTATAAATCCAACGCGTTCTCAAATGAAAGAAAGCGATTTAGAATTCATCATAGCTGCAACCAACAAAAACATAATGATGGTTGAAGGTGAAAGTAACGAGTGTCAAGAAGAAGATTTGATACAAGCATTGGAAATCGCACACGATGCAATCAGAATTCAAGTAAAAGCGCAAGAAGAATTAAGAGCTTTGGTTGGCATTACTTCAAAAAGAGAATATACAAAACCATACAGAAACGAAGATTTGTACGAAAAAATCAAATCATTCGCTGGTGAAAAAATGTATCAAATTTCATCTTCTGCTTCTGCAAAGCATGAACGTAGTGATGCATATAAAAATTTACATAAAGATGTTGTTGAATTTTTGGGTGAATTACCTGATGAAGACAAAGCATTAGTGGGTCATTATTTTGGTGACCTTCAATATTATGTGGTTAGAGACATGATATTAAATGATCGCAAAAGATTGGATGGAAGAGGAACAGAAGACATCAGACCATTAGAAATGGAAATTGATTTATTGCCAACTCCACATGGATCTGCATTATTCACAAGAGGAGAAACTCAATCACTTACAACAGTTACTTTAGGAACTCCTTTAGATGAATTATTGGTTGAAAGTGCGCACTCTTCAGAATATTCTAAATTCATTTTACATTATAACTTCCCTCCATTTAGTACTGGTGAAGTAAAAATGATGAGAGGTGTTGGTAGAAGAGAGGTTGGACATGGTAACCTTGCTATGCGTTCATTGAAGAAAATGATGCCAGGTAGCGAATATCCTTATACCGTTCGTGTGGTAAGCGATATCTTGGAAAGTAATGGTTCTTCTTCAATGGCTACCGTTTGCGCGGGTTCATTGGCATTAATGGATGCGGGTGTTCCGTTGAAAAAACATGTAAGTGGCGTTGCAATGGGACTTATCACTAAAGGCGATCAATTTGCTGTATTAACTGATATCTTAGGCGATGAAGATCATTTGGGTGATATGGATTTTAAAGTAACTGGAACTAGAGATGGAATTTGTGGCGTTCAAATGGATATTAAAGTAGATGGTTTAAGTATGGATGTAATGCGTCAAGCATTAAGTCAAGCTAAAAAAGGACGTTTACATATTTTAGATGCGATGCATGCTTGCACATTAGCACCAAGAGAAGATGTGAAACCACATGCACCTCGTATGGTTAAATTGATTATTGACAAAGAATATATCGGAGCTGTAATCGGACCAGGTGGTAAAGTTATTCAAGAAATTCAACGTGAAACAGGTACAACCATCAATATTGAAGAAGTGGATAACCATGGTGAAGTAAGCATTTTCTCTAAAGAAAAAGCTACTTTAGACAGAGCGGTTCAATGGATAAACGGTATTGTTGCTGTTCCAGAGGTAGGTCAAGCTTACGAAGGAACAATCAAAAGTATAAAAGAATTTGGTGCGTTTGTTGAGTTCTTACCTAAGAAAGAAGGTTTGTTACACATTAGTGAAATAAGCTGGAAACGCCTTGATAGCATGGAAGGTTTGTTTAAAGAAGGAGAAAAAGTAAAAGTTAAATTACTTGAAGTAGATCCAAGAACAGGTAAATTCAAATTGAGCAGAAAAGCTTTGATGCCAAAACCTGAAGCACCTGCAAAGCCTCAAGGAGAAAACAACTAATTAATTATTTTTTAAAATTTACAGCTGTTGCATTCATTTAATTTGCAACAGCTTTTTTTATTATGGCACATTTAGAATACAACATACAAACGCAAAATTCAGAACATGCTGAAATGATTCTTGCATTGATAATGACCTTTAATTTTGAAGGATACCTTCAAGAAGAGACTATATTAAAAGCATACGTGAATCAAAACGAGTTTGATGCTGATGCGTTCGAAGTTTTTTTAAATGAATCGAACTTAAGCTTCAATAAATCATCAATCCAGCATGAAAATTGGAACGCTAAATGGGAAAGTAGTTTTGAACCGATAGTTGTGCCATATATTGATAATCCGCAAATATTTGCTTGTGTTCGAGCGAATTTTCACCCAATGAACAATGATGCAAAATTTGACTTACTAATCACGCCGAAAATGAGTTTTGGTACTGGCCATCATCCCACAACCTTTCAAATGATTCAGGAAATGAGTTTGTTGAATTTTGAAAATAAAATTGTTTTAGATTACGGCACAGGCACAGGTGTTTTAGCGGTTTTAGCTGAAAAATTAGGCGCAGAAAAAGTTATTGCCATTGATTATGACGTACTTTGTTATGATAATACGGCAGAAAACATTGAAGCAAACCATTGTAAAAAGATAATACTCGTTTTAGATAGTCACTGTAAAAACAACAATGAAAAAGTGGACATCTTACTGGCCAATATTAATTTGAATGTGATCATTTCAGAACTAAAAAATATTTTAGAAGTTACTACAAAAGGAACTCAAATTCTGTTTAGTGGCATTTTGATAGAGCATAAAGAAATAATCTACACTGCATTAGTTGAGCATCATTTCCAAAATATCCAAATGAAATCCAAAGAAAACTGGCTTGTAATTTACTGCACAATAGGGTAATCATTTACGCTATATTATTTAATTGTTAATAATTTGGAGTTATTTTTCTATATTTGATTTATTGTTTTTTAAACGGACAACTCTTTATTATGATATGCAAAATTAAATCCCGTTCGTTTTTAAAGGTCTTTTGAAGAAAAAAAATAACGATTACAGATACACATGAAAGAATTTCTATTAATTATAACAGCATATTTAATTGGCTCAATACCTTCCGCATTAATCATAAGTCGTAAATATTTTGGGATAGATATCAGAGAATACGGAAGTGGTAATATGGGCGCTACCAATTCATTCAGAATATTAGGATCTAAGTATGGTATTATTATTATGGTAATGGATGTTTTAAAAGGTATGCTAGCTGTTGGTCTTTTTTATTTACTTCCTTATTACATTAGTAATGAATTAGAAAGAACAAACTTCATGATTGCTTTAGGCCTATCATCGGTTATAGGTCACATTTTTCCGGTATTTGCAGATTTTAAAGGTGGAAAGGGAGTTGCTACTTTATTGGGTATGATACTCGCTATTCAACCTTTTATAGCGTTTACTTGTATTTGCGTTTTTTTAGTTGTATTATTCCTAACTCGATATGTTTCTTTAAGCTCTATATTAGGTGCCATAATGCTTCCTATTTCTGTATTGTGGATTTGGAATGAACATGAGATGACTTATCGAATATTTGCTTTATTGGTCGCTGTTATGGTGATTATCACACATCAAAAAAACATCAGCCGTATCATAAAAGGTGCTGAAAACAGGGTTCCTATGCTGAAATATCGAGACAGAAAAAATAAAAACTAGCATTAAACTCGTTTTAAAATACAATTTCATTTATTTAAAAAATATACAGTGCGCATTTTTAGCTTTTTTCTTTTCATTTTATTTATTTCTTGCGAAAGGAATGCGATTACAGGAAGACGTCAACTCAATCTTTTCCCAGAAGCTGATTTACAAAAACAAGCACTTACAGAATATCGAAGTTTTTTAAATAAAAACAAAGTAATACCTGTAGCAAGCAGCAAGCAAGCTGAAATGGTAAAAAGGGTAGGGCTTCGAATTTCTAATGCAATTACAAATTATTATCATCAAAAAGGATTAAGCAATGAATTGGTTGGTTATAATTGGGAATTTAGTTTGGTAAATAGTCCTGAAATTAATGCTTGGTGTATGCCAGGCGGAAAAGTAGTTGTGTATACAGGTTTACTTGATGTAACCAAAAATGAAAATGCACTAGCTGTTGTGTTGGGACATGAGATAACACATGCAGTTGCCCATCATGGAAACGAGAGATTAAGTCAGGCTTTTATTGCTGAAGGTATTCAAGTTGCTGGAGATGCGTTTACTAAAAATAACAAACAAACCAATAGCATATTTAACGCGGTATTTATGCCAGGAACTCAGCTTGGAGTGCTTTTACCTAATTCTAGAAACCATGAATTAGAGGCCGATCATTTTGGAATCATTTTTGCTGCAATGGCTGGTTATGACCCAAGAGAATCTGTTCTTTTTTGGAGTAGAATGGATAGCCAAAATAAAAACAAGATGCCTGAATGGCTTGCAACGCATCCTTCCAATGAAAAAAGAATACAAAAATTAAATGAAAATATGGAAGAGGCAATGATATTTTATAAGCACCAATAAAATTGTATTTATGATCCTTAATCGGTCTTGAAATTCAAAATTAATACGAACGTATAGGCAATACCACAAATTTTATATGCAAATATTAATCATAAAATCTACAATTATTCATCATAATTATTGCAATTAGGGTAATAATTGTTTACTTTTGATGTCTAATTTTAATTTAATTTTTGATTTTATTTTACTGCAATTAAAATTGTTCATTATACTTTATTAATAAAAAATATTTTCTCATTATGGCACTTCCAACTGTTCTAGAAAAACTTCAGTACAACAACGAGAAAAATATTCTAATACAAGGTTTACCATCTGCTGTTGAAAAACAATTTATGAAAATTTCATTTTCAAAAAGTATAACCCCATTACTTCGTGTGAAAAAAGTAGACTTTGCCTTGGTTTTTGCCGTTAGTCAAAAACAACTTAATGACATCATTACAGAAATTATGCCTGCACTTCATGTAAATACAAAATTATGGGTTGCTCATCCAAAACCAACGGCAAAAATAGCTTCTGATTTATGCAGGGTGCTTCATTGGCAGGTTGTTGAAGATTTTCAATTGGAAGCAATCGAACAATTTGAGATGGACAACGTTTGGTGTGCAACAAATTTCAAATTGGAAGGTGAAGCACAATCCACTAGTAACAGTGTTCCACGTCATAAATTGGCAAATGCTGAAATGGAATTGGTGTAAGCCTATTTATAAATGACCATTCCAGTTTGATGGGTAATTTCTTTCTCCATTTTCTTTAACATCTGATGGATTTGAATGCAAACAAATTGCTGTTCAGGGTCATTTGTCTTTTCTAATTCCACCTGATTTTCAGTGATTAACTTTTTTATTTTCCTCAATTGAAGATAATTCAAAGTTGAACTCACTTCTTCTTTATACAAATCTTCTCTTGTAGCTATAAAACCTTGGTAGTAATATTTCCAATTGGGACTAATTTCCGTCTCTTCCTCCATTAATTTGATGACCATATTTTTTATGGTTTCATCATTATGATATAGAAAAAACTTTGCGTTGGGAGAAGCGCCTTCATTATTGGCTTTTCTATATTCTTCTATAATTGTTATTAGCAATTTATTTTCTATCATTTGATTTATTTCCAATTCATCAAGTACAGAAATGATGTAATTAGCTACTGTTGTATTTTCGTCCCAAAACTTCTGGCCAAATTCTATTAAACTTCTCACCAATGCTTGTTCTTGACGCTCGTCTTTGTTGAGTAAATCATCTACATTATTTAAAAAATCGGATAGCACTTCGGGCTCAACTTCAGGAGCATTTATGCCATTGGATTTAGTTTCTTCTTTTGAAATTCTGTTTCGAATGATATTATTCACTAAAGCATTAAAACCAGCTTCTTCAATTTTTAGGATTTCAGAAACATTTCTTATATAATCTTGGCGTTTTGTAAAATCTTCGGATTTATTAATTTTTGAAATGGTTTCTGCAATTTGGTTTACAACAACCGATTTTTTTGCTGAATCGCCTTTCGCATCCATTAAGGCAATTTCAAGTTGAAAAAGTATAAAATCTTTTTTTTCATTTTTTACAAATTCAATAAACGCCTCTTTTCCAATTTTATGTACATAACTATCAGGATCCTCATTATCTGGAATCAATACCAGCTTAACGTCCAGTCCTTCTTCAACGGCTAAATCCAATCCTCTTAGGGCCGCTTTTATACCGGCGCCATCGCCATCATAAATAATGGTAAGGTTTTTAGTGTACTTTTTTACTAACCGAAGCTGCTCTATTGTTAACGATGTTCCTCCACTTGCCACTACATTTTCAATTCCGGCTTGATGCAAACTCACCACATCGGTATATCCTTCTACCAACATGCATTCATTGGTTTTATCAATTGCCGATTTAGCAAAATATGCACCGTAAAGCACTTTACTTTTTACGTAAATTTCTGTTTCAGGGGTATTGATATATTTAGGCGCCTTGTCATTTGATTTAATCACCCTTGCCCCAAAACCAAGTACCTTTCCACTTTGATTGTGAATGGGGAATATTATTCTGCCACGGTAATTATCCGACAATCGATCCTCTCGATTAGCAACAAGTCCAGTTTTAACTAATAGCTCTTGATTGTATTGAGCCGCAATCGCAGTTTGTGTAAAACCATCCCGCGCTTGTGGATTATATCCCAGCTGAAACTTCTTAATTATTTCTTCATTAAACCCTCTTGATTTTAAATAACTCATAGCAATATCTGTTCCTTCTTCTGATTCAAATAACGTATTTGAAAAATAATCCCGTGCAAAATGATTGATGATAAATAAACTTTCGGAAGCTTGTTGTAAGATCTTAAATTCTGGTGAAGTTTCCGTTTCTTCAATATCAACATTATACTTTGTAGCAAGCCATCGAAGTGCTTCAACATAACTGTATTTCTCGTGATCCATAACAAAACCTATGGAATTGCCACTTTTACCACAACCAAAACACTTGTAAATTTCTTTCGAAGGAGAAACGGTAAATGAAGGTGATTTTTCGTTGTGAAACGGACAATTACCTAGATAATTAGTACCTCTTTTTTTTAATTTCACAAAGGTGCTGATGATATCGACAATATCAATTCTACTCTGAATTTGCTGTATGGTTTCTTTGCTAATCAAGGGCTAAAAATATAAAAATTAAAAACAGTAATCAAGAAAATTATAAAATCAAACTAAAAAGAGAAATAATCAAAAATGTGATTTTTATTGCTCAAACTTAGATTTATTACGATGCAGTAAATTACCAATTTATTGCCGAACTTATTCTGAATTATTGGTATTTTTTTGCCAACGTTTTGAAAACATATATCCCGAAGTAAGCAATAAAATTGAAGACCAATATACAAATTCATTACTCCAAGCCATTGCTAAGGATATGTAATTATATTTCATAAAATAAAAGGTGTAAATTAAATAAAGGACAATAGTTATTATTTCAATCGCTAAACTAATTTTCGTTTTTCCAGTTCCAGTAACTGCATTTAACCATACATTTGAAACGCTCATAAAAATCATACCTAATGAAACCACTCGAATAACTGGGATTCCTATTTCCATAAATGATTTATCTTGACCAAAAAGAGAAAAGAAAAATAATGGTTGAATATTTAGCAGCATAACAATCAAAGCACATGAGCCCAAACTCCACAATGAAATGCGTTTTACCGTTGGAATTACCCAATCTTGTTTGCCTTGTCCGATTAAATTAGCCACCATATTATTACATGTTCCGGCAAAAGCCCAAATAAAAATACCGGCTAATCCAAACACATTTCGCATGGTATTGCTAATTGCTTTTTCAATAGGACCACGGGTTTCAATCAACAGAAAAAATACAAACCAAGTGGTAAGACTAATAATGAATTGCATAATCAATGGGAATGCAATACGAATCACTTTTTTGCTTATTTCTTTATTGTATAAAAACGTAGAAAGTAAAGAAAATTTCTTTTTGAGACCGGAAAAATGAATTACAAAATAAACTGCAACCATACCCGAGCATTCAGCAATAACTGATGCTAGTGCTGCACCATTAAATCCCATTTTTGGGAATCCAAACTTTCCAAAAATGAGTAGATAATCAAATAAAATATTAATCAACGCTTCTAATACAAAACCAATGATGAGCAACCTACTATTTAAAGAAGAAATCAAAAATGCGTTTCCCATTTGAAAAAGAAAAAGGAAGGGTAGGCCTGTAATACGAATCCTCAAAAAAGACATTTCTTGAGGATAGGATAATGGATCCGCTACATTTTTTAAAATCAATGGTGCGAAAATCCAAGTGAACAAGATGAAAAAAAATGCAAGCTGTAAACTAATTCTAATGCCTTGTGAAAGTACTGATTTAAAAAGCTCTGGCTTATTACTACCAGCGTATCCCGAGAAAACGGATTGCATGGCACTATTTAATCCATAACTGGCTACTGCAAAAATCATATAAAAAATTCCAGTAATCCCTGCATTTCCTAAGGCCTCTCTGCTCAGATGTCCTAAAAAAATACTATTTATTAATAAATTTAATTGGGGCACTAAAATCGCCAATGTGATGGGTAAAGCGATAGATAAAATTTGTTTATTGCCAATTTGAACACTTAGTTCGTTTTTCTTAAAGTCCGTTTCCATATTATAAACAAATTTATTCTTAATTTGCCACCAAAAATAGATTTTGAAAACAATTTGTAATGTTCCTTATGATTGGAATCAAAATAATCAAGTAAATGTT
>CANKLV010000029.1 GCA_947483415.1 Chitinophagaceae bacterium | reverse complement strand
TTTAACTTGCGTTAAAAATAAAACCCCATGGCAATTATTGCACCATCATTATTATCTGCAAATTTTTTAAACCTCGAACAAGATTGTAAAATGCTAAATGAAAGCGCTGCAGAGTGGTTTCATTTAGATATAATGGATGGGAGATTTGTTCCAAACATCAGTTATGGCCCAATGATTGTAGATTTTATTTCAAAAGCTACAAGTAAATATTGTGATGTGCATTTGATGATAGAAGAGCCCGAAAAATTTACGGAAGCATTTCAAAAAGCGGGTGCGAATAACTTAACCGTTCATTACGAAGCTTGTAAACATTTACATAGAAATATTCAACAAATAAAATCTTTGGGAATGCATGCGGGCGTAGCTTTAAATCCACATACACCTGTAGATGGATTGAAAGATATTTTAAAAGATATTGATGTGGTTTGTTTGATGAGTGTAAACCCTGGTTTTGGTGGACAATCATTCATAGGACAAACTTTGCTAAAAATTAAGCAGTTGAAAGAGATGATTAATGAACAATTGCTGAATGTAAAAATCGAAATTGATGGTGGAGTAACGCTTGAAAATGCGAAACTTATTATTGATGCAGGTGCTGATGTATTGGTTGCCGGAAATACCGTTTTCAAATCGGAAAATCCATTCAATACGATTGCTGCTTTAAAAGCAATTTAGTAGTAAAATCAAGCGAACTATGAAGAAGCATTTATTAACCATAATTATTTTCTTCATTCCTTTCGCATTGTTTGCTCAAATTCAAAATGCGATAATAAAAGGCGTTGTTTTAAATAACAATGAAGTCCCCATTGCTAATGCTAACGTTTTAATTCTTGGAAAAGCCCAAGGCATTAGCACCTCAGACAGTGGGACATTTTTAATAAAAGTACCCGCACAAAAAGCATTTGCGCTTATTTTCACACATACCGGTTATGCAGAAATGCAAAAGAATTTCTTTCTAAATAATGGAGAAGAAATAAATATCATCATTCAACTAAATGAGCTTTCAAAAACATTGGACGCTGTTATCATTACAGATGAAAAAGAAAGAAAAGAAAATGGCTTAATCAAAATAAATCCTCAAAATGCAATTTCACTGCCTAGCGTAACTGGTGGCGTGGAAGGAATTATTAAAACGTTGGTAGGCAGCAATAATGAACTCACATCTCAATACAATGTACGAGGAGGAAATTACGATGAAAACCTTGTGTACATTAATGATTTCGAAATTTTCAGACCATATTTAGTGAGTAATGGACAACAAGAAGGACTAAGTTTTATAAACCCAGAAATGGTTAAAAATGTAAATTTTTATACCGGTGGATTTCAAGCAAAATATGGCGACAAAATGAGTAGCGTATTGGATATTCAATACAAAAAACCGACAGCATTTAATGGTAGTGTTTATGCAAGTTTATTGGAACAAGGTTTGTTTTTGGGTGGAAAAATAAAAGATGAAAAAGCAAGTTTTCTATTGGGCATAAGAAACAAAACCAATCAAAATTTGTTAAGAAGTCAACCCATAACCGGAGCATATATTCCTTCCGCTTCAGATTTACAATCTTTAATTACATATAAATTCTCCAATCGTTTTCAAGCAGAATTTTTAAGCATTCTTTCCAGTTCTAGATTTACGTATTTTCCAGAATCCGTAAAAAAAACGTCTTCTGTTTTCTCTCCGCTTTATACTTCAAACCTAGGCTTAGACACCTATTTTGAAGGTGCAGAAAAAGACAAATATTACACCAGTTTATTTGCAGCTACTTTAATACACACTCCATCAAAATCTTTAAAATTAAAATGGCTTTTGTCTAAATTTTTGGATAAAGAACAAGAAAATTACGACATCACAGGCGCCTATCTTTTTGGAGATAGAGATTTCGACCAAAGCAGCAGCACGTATGGAGAAATTGTAAACCCTTTAGGCGCAGGACTATATCAACAGTATGCTAGAAATAAATTAACCATTACAAATTGGAATGCGGGACATCGGGGCAGTTTTGAAAAGAACAAACATTTTATTCAATGGGGAACGAATATTGAAAACACTATAATTACAGACGTTATCAAACAATTTGAATACCAAGATTCAGCAGGATATTCGCTTCCTTACAGTCCATCGAATTTAAATTTATTCAGTTCGATAAGCAGCAAAACAAACCTAAACATTTTAAAATACAGTGGATTTATACAGGATAACATTCATCTTATAAAAACAGAGCAAGACTTAAATATGCAATTGGGGGTTCGTTTCCATAGCAACAATTTAAATAACGAACTATTGATTAGTCCTAGAATGCAAATGAATTGGAAACCCAACTGGAAAAATGACATTGTATTTAAAACATCATTTGGCGTTTATAACCAACCCCCATTTTACAGAGAGCTTAGAAAATACAATGGTGAAATAAATAAAGCGGTACTGGCACAAAAATCTACCCAAGTGGTTTGTGGAATGGATTATCAGATTATTGGGAAGAGTGGAAAACCATTTAGACTAAGCGCAGAAGCCTATTACAAGTCGATGAAACAAATCAACCCTTACGATGTAGATAATGTAAAGATTAAATATTTTGGCAACAACGATGCCATTGCATACGCCTCAGGATTTGATTTGAGGTTATTTAGTGAGTTGGTAAAAGATGCTGAAAGCTGGATCAGCATTGGATTTATGAAAACCAAAGAAAACATCAACAACGATTATTTTTATCAATATAAAAATGCGGCTGGTGAAATCATAAACGCAAATTCAGATGATCAAATTGTAACAGACAGTATCAAAAACGGCATTGGATTTTTACGCCGTCCAACAGACAGATTGATTACCGTAGGTTTATTTTTACAAGATTATTTGGCCACCAACAAAAACTTTAAAGTGCATATCAACGCGCTTTACGGCAGCAACATGCCTTACAATATTCCCAATTCTACAAAATACAGAAACGGCTTAATTGTAGACCCATACATTAGAATAGACGTAGGTTTTAGCGCTTTATTGCTAAGTGAAAAAAGTGTAAGACGAAGTCATAGCCCATTTAAATCTGTAGAAAACATTTGGTTAAGCTTAGAGGTATTTAACCTAATAAATAAAGCCAATACCATTTCATATCAGCTTATAAAAGATTTTGCCAACAACACCTATGCCCTACCCAACACGCTAACTCCGAGGTTATTGAATTTGAAATTGGTGGGGAGGTTTTGAGGGAAAGGTTTGTGAGGTTTGAGAGGTTTGTGAGGTTTGAGAGGTTTGAGAGGTTCAATAAGTTCAATGAGTTCAAAAGGTTAGGGATTTTCGACTGCCGAAGTTGCTGTTTTCATTGGCGCCGGTTTTCAAACCGGTGTCTACAAAAGTTACCAGTCACCGACTGGACGGTTCAATACGTTCAAAAGGTTAAATGAGTTCAAAAGGTTGAAACCGTCTTACTTTGCGTCTTTGCTCCTTTGCGAGCTTTGCGTGAAACAAAAAAGAGTCTCAAGTGGTTGTTGATTCCAAATTAAACCAGTAAAGCGATTTAAACCATTTAAACCAACGAAGTGATTTAAACCGTTAAACCCACAAAACATCCAATGTTAACAAATATTGTTTTTCGTTTTCAAAATCTATTGGTTAAATTTGAAATGATTAATTAAATCATTTATTCAATCACCTTTTTGCTGCAA
The DNA here is from genome assembly GCA_947483415.1 of Chitinophagaceae bacterium. Classification (GTDB taxonomy): domain Bacteria; phylum Bacteroidota; class Bacteroidia; order Chitinophagales; family Chitinophagaceae; genus Ferruginibacter. The sequence continues at coordinate 12,155 of CANKLV010000029.1, read as the reverse complement.
TTATTTTTTTGTAGTAATTAAAAACTAATTATTTTGACAGAATCAATCATCAACTTAGAATCCGTTAACCCAATTGAATTTTTTGGCGTAAACAATGGAAAACTTGAAATGCTAAAAAAGAAATTCCCACTTTTAAAAATCTTAAGTAGAGGTACGCAAGTTAAATTAAGTGGCGCGCAAGATCAAATCGATATTGCGAAAGAAAAAATAAACTTGCTTGTACAATACATGCAGCGTAATGGAAATATGAGTGAGAATTATTTCGAACAAATTTTGGGTGGGGATGATGATAAATCCGTTGACAATTTTGTTGACAAAAATCCAAACGATGTGTTGGTATTTGGGCCAAATGGAAAAACAGTTCGTGCAAGAACGCAAAATCAAAAATTGATGGTGAATGCTTGCGACAAAAACGATATTGTATTTGCCATTGGACCGGCAGGAACAGGTAAAACATATACGGCTGTTGCTCTTGCGGTGAGGGCTTTAAAAAATAAACTCGTTAAAAAAATCATACTAACACGCCCTGCAGTAGAAGCTGGAGAAAGTTTGGGTTTTTTACCTGGTGATTTAAAAGAAAAAATTGATCCGTATTTAAGGCCTTTGTATGATGCACTAGACGATATGATTCCTGCTGACAAATTGGGTTATTATATGCAAACCCGAATTATTGAAATTGCACCATTAGCGTATATGCGTGGACGTACTTTAGATAATGCTTTTATCATTTTGGATGAAGCACAAAATACCAATGACCTACAAATTAAAATGTTTTTAACCCGTATTGGACCAAATGCAAAGGCGATAATTACGGGCGATCCAACCCAAATAGATTTACCCAAAAATCAGCAAAGTGGTTTATTTAAGGCAACACGTTTATTGAGAAACATTGATGGAATCTCTTACATTGAACTTGATGAAGAAGATGTGGTAAGACACCGCTTGGTGAAATCCATCATCAAAGCGTACAATAAAGATGATTTAAAAACCACCAAAGAAAAAGAAGCAAAAGAGAAAGAATTAAAACAACCAAAATCAGAATAATTAAAAACAAATCTCAAAATGAAATCAACAATTGTTGCACTTTTTATAACCGGCCTGCTAATTTTAAATGGTTGTAATTCCGAAACCCAAAAACCTGAAATTGTTGTCGAATCTTTTTTTGATGCATTGAGTAAACAAGATTTTGAAACAGCTAAATCGTTCGCAACAAAAAAAAGTGAATCTATTTTGGATATGATTGGTCTTGCTGCCAATTTTCAAATTGAAAAAATGGATAGTTCTATGTTTGATAAATCAAGATTGCAATTTGGAAAACCTAAAATAGAAGGTGATTCTGCCATTGTAGAAGTATCTATTAAAAACAGCAATGAGTTTATTCCATTAAAATTAAAGAAAGAAGAAGGAGATTGGAAAGTAGCTTTTGATGCAGAAACTTTAATGAAAATGGGTTTAGACAAGATTAAAAAAGAAGGTAGAAAAAAAGGTCAGCAAATGGACAAAGAATTAGAAAGTATTCAAAACTTGCCCCTCGATTCTTTAAAAGATGAAATGCTAAAAAGTTTACAAAAGTTGGATTCTGTACAAAAAACCTTAGACAATTAATTTAAAAAAGCATTTACACATAATCATAATGAAATCAATCAATATTTTATTTTTCGTTGCTTGGATAATATTTTCAGCATGTAATTCAAAAACAGAAAAACGTCCGGATAACGCAATGGATACAGGAAGAGCATTTATAAAATCGAGCATGATTGGCGATTTCAAAATGGCTGAAACGTTGGTATATCAAGATGCAGAAAACCTTTCTTTGTTCATTGCTTTCAAAACATTTTACAATAGAATGCCGGATGATAAAAAGCAGCATTACCAAAAAGCCAGTTACGAAATCAATGAATTTAAAGAACTCAATGATTCTACTACACTCATAAATTATTCTAACGACTATATGAAGAAGCCGATGGAAATAAAATTAATTAAGGTGAAACAAGTTTGGTATGTAGATTTCAAACACAACTACACTTCAGAAGAAAACAAATAAAAGTTCATGATTAAAAATTTATTATTTGCTGGAATTGGAGGGTTTATTGGAACAGTCCTGAGATACCTGCCTTATCAGTTTATAAAAATCAATCAGAATTTTTGGATAACACTTTTCATTAACATCATTGGCAGTTTTTTGATTGGCTTAATCATTGGATATGGTTTGAAAAATCAAGTTTGGGACGCCAAATGGCGCTCATTTTTTGCGGTTGGCGTATGTGGCGGATTCACCACATTTTCATCATTTAGTATAGAAAACGTACAACTTTTGCAAAATGGAAAAATCGCTGAAAGCATTATGTATATTGGCATTAGCATCATTTCAGGGTTATTAGCTGCATATTTGGGATTAAAATTATCATTATAAAAATGCCACAAACTCAATATAAAATGGACTTAAATACAATTTTAATACTGCTCATTATTGGTGCAGCTGCAGGAATGCTTGGTGGATTAGTGGGCATTGGCGGCGGAATAATCATTGTACCCGCGTTAATCTATTTTTTAGGAAAATCACAACTTCAAGCTCAGGGCATTTCGCTTGCGCTGATTATGTTTCCTGTTGGCATTTTAGGCGTAATGCAATATTACAAACAAGGGCATATAGATTTTTCAATAGTGTTGATATTGGCCATTGGTTTTATTGTAGGAAGTTTCTTTGGAAGTAAAATAGCATTGGACTTGCCACAAGATGTCATCCGAAAAATATTTGCTTGTTTATTGATTTTAGTAGCGGTAAAAATGTTGTTTTTAGATAAGCCGAAAAGCAAGGATAAAAAGAATCAACAAACAGAACACAATAACAATTTTCAAGAAACGCCAATTTCAAAAAGTAAACCATCATAAAAATTCGGTTCTTTTTTGTGAAATTTCGAGTTGTCAATCATCAAGGTTTTAAATTTTTATTTTGAATCAAAAAATAGTTGATCAATATTCCGACCAAGAATTATTAGACCGATACAGAAATGATCAGGATAATAAATGGCTTGAGGTACTTTTACCCAGATACACCCTACTTGTATTTGGTTTGTGTATGAAATATTTAAAACAAGAATCAGATGCAAAAGATGCTGTTCAACAAGTATTTATCAAAGTAATTGCCGAAATCCCAAAATACAAAATAGACTATTTTAAAAGCTGGTTGTACATGGTGGCAAAAAACCATTGTTTAATGGAGCTACGAAAAAAGAAACCTCACTTAAAAGAACTTAACCACAATGATATTGGTACAGACGAATTGATAGATCGCATAGATTTTATCCAAAAAAATCACGAACTTGACATGATGCATCTGGCTATAACTAAACTAAATGATGAACAGCGAATTTGTATTGAATCTTTTTACTTACAGAAAAAAAGTTATCAGGATATATCAGCAGAAACAAAATATAGTATTGGTGAAGTAAAAAGCTATATTCAAAATGGAAAAAGAAACCTGAAGATCATCATGGAAAAACAGCAAAAAAATGAAAGAAAATAAACCTTTAAAAGAGGAAGAAAAAATATTGAATTATCTAAACGGCGACCTTTCTGAAGACGATCTCAAAAAGATTGAAGCAGAATTAGACGCTGATGAATTTACAAAAGATGCATTAGAAGGATTGGTTCAACTGAATCAAAATGAATTACCAATTACATTACATCAAATAAACGTTGATTTAAAAAAACAACTCCGTAAAAGACATAAAAAATCCATGAAGATTATTACGCCTTCATGGATATATATTACGTTTACCATTTTAATTATTGTGGCTATTACTGCTTATTTCATCATAAAAATGTTGAAATAAAACAACCAATGGCACAATGACTATGCTTTTTGTTTAGCTGGTGCTTTTTTCTTTACTTTCTTCAACGCTGCTTCAATAGCTTTACTCAACTCTTCGTAAGTTGGTTTACCCGTTACTAAAGTTCCGTTTACAAAAAAAGTTGGGACGTCTTTTACGCCTCTGTCGATTCCTTCTTTTAAATCACCTTGTACTTGCCATCCAAAAGTTGCGTTTACCAAATCATCCAAAAACTTTTTGCTGCTAACGCCTGCTTCTCTAGAATGTAGTTTCAAACTGGTGGTACCAAGATTTCTTCTGTTTGCAAATAAAATATTATGCATTTCCCAGAATTTTCCTTCTTGAGCAGTTGCTACTGCTGCTTCTCCAGCTTTCAAACTTCTTTGGTGGATCTTGGTAAGTGGGAAATGACGGAAATTAAAACGTATTCTTCCATCATAATCTTCCAATAATTGCTTTACAACCTCATTTGCTTTTGCACAAACTTCGCTTTCGTATTCGCCAAATTCTTCTAATGTAACTTCAGCTTTCACGTTTCCAACAAAAACATCTCTTGGTTCAATAATTTCTAAAACCTCTTTTTTAAATGCCATTTTCTGCTCCTTTTTTTTTATTTATTACTGTTATTCAATATCAAACAACATTTGCTTTTAATTTGTTTAACTAGATTCAAATTTTCGAATCGGCTGAAGATAGTAAAATTTAAATAGTTTCAAAACCAATGTGTATAAATCGAGGTTTATTCACATCTAATGTATTGATTTCTAATTTTTTAAGATTCATTATCAAAATGTTAAAATTGTGTTTTTCCCCATTTTTTAAACTACTTAGTTAAGTATAGAATTGTCAACGATTGCCATTTCATTTCTAAAAACAACCAACCCATCAAAAACATCGACCACCACAGGCGTTGACTTTTCAGCCTCTCCGCCAAGAATCTTTTTGCTTAGTGGATTTACAATCATTTTTTGAATCAATCTTTTTAATGGACGTGCACCAAATTGAGGATCAAATCCATTTTCTGAAAGATAATCAAGCGCGTAATCACTAAATTCTAATTGAATGCCAGATTCTAAAACGGATTTTTTCAATCCATCCAATTGAATTTTTATGATGTTTCGAATATCGTTTTTCATCAACGGTTGAAACATAATCACCTCATCAATTCTGTTTAAAAACTCCGGCCGAATCGTTTGCTTCAACATCACCATTACTTCCGATTTTGTACTTTCCACCACAGATTCTTTATTTAATTCGGTTACATTTTCAAAATTGTCTTGTATGATTTGACTGCCCAAATTGCTGGTCATGATAATGATGGTGTTTTTAAAATTCACCACCCTGCCTTTGTTATCGGTTAATCTTCCATCATCCAAAACCTGCAAAAGGACATTGAAAACATCAGGATGTGCTTTTTCAATTTCATCCAATAAAATTACAGAATACGGTTTTCTGCGAACGGCTTCTGTAAGTTGTCCACCTTCTTCAAAACCCACATATCCTGGAGGCGCACCAATTAATCTGCTGATCGCATGTTTTTCCTGATACTCACTCATGTCTATTCTTGTCATCATGCTTTCATCATCAAATAAATAACTGGCTAAAGCTTTCGCCAATTCGGTTTTACCCACACCTGTTGTACCTAAAAATATAAATGAACCTATTGGTCGTTTGGGATCTTGCAAACCCGCTCTGCTTCTACGAATGGCATCCGAAACCGCTTCAATCGCTTCTTCCTGTCCAACCACACGTTTATGCAATTCAGTTTCCAAGTGCAACAGTTTTTCTCGATCGCTTTGCATCATTTTTGAAACTGGAATGCCTGTGGTTTTGGCAATAATTTCGGCAATATCATCGCGATCAACTTCTTCTTTCAACAATCGTTTTTCAGAAAGCTCATCCAATTCAAGGGTATATTTTTTGATAATTTCTTCTTGCTCTTTGATTTTACCATAACGAATTTCTGCCACCAAACCATAATCACCATTTCTTTCGGCTTGTTCGGCTTCTTGTTTTAAAGCTTCAATATTTGATTTTCCAGTTTGTACTTTTTCTACAATTTCTTTTTCCTGATTCCATTTAGAGCGATAGGTATCTCTTTCAACGGAGAGGTTCGCAATTTCAGTGTTCAACTCTTTTAATTTCTTATCGTCACTTTCTCTTTTAATGGCTTCGCGTTCAATTTCAAGTTGACGTACTTGCCTTTCTAATTTATCCAATTCTTCTGGCATTGAATTCATTTCGAGTTTCAATTTCGCCGCACTTTCATCAATAAGGTCGATGGCTTTATCGGGTAAAAAACGATCGGTTACATAACGATTAGAAAGTTCAACTGCTGCAATAATGGCTTCATCTTTGATTCTAACATGATGGTAATTTTCATACCTGTCTTTTAATCCACGTAAAATGGAAATCGCATCTTCCACATTGGGCTCATCAATCATTACTTTTTGGAAACGACGTTCGAGCGCTTTATCTTTTTCAAAATATTTTTGATATTCATTTAATGTAGTGGCACCAATGGCTCTGAGTTCGCCTCTAGCCAAAGCAGGTTTAAGAATATTAGCAGCATCCATCGCACCATCTCCCCCACCCGCACCAACAAGGGTATGTATTTCATCTATAAATAAAATGATTTCGCCATCGCTATCCGCCACTTCTTTAACAACAGATTTTAAACGCTCTTCAAACTCGCCTTTGTATTTTGCTCCTGCAATCAACAGTCCCATATCCAACGCATAAATTACTTTCGATTTTAAATTGTCGGGCACATCGCCATTAACCATCCGCATGGCCAAACCCTCAGCTATGGCCGTTTTACCCACACCTGGCTCTCCTACTAAAATGGGATTATTTTTAGATCGTCTACTTAAAATATGTAACGTTCTTCTGATTTCTTCATCACGACCAATAACTGGATCCAGTTTTCCAGCACGCGCCAACTCAATTAAATTTTTCGCGTATTTATTAAGCGTGTTGAATGTATTTTCTTGTGTTTGAGATTTTATGGAGCTGCCTTTTCTAAGTTCTGTAATGGCTGCAATCAATCCTTTTTCGGTTAACCCGGCATCTTTTAAAAGTTTAGAAACGATATCTTTTCCTTGTAAAATAGCCAGCAATAAATGTTCGGGCGTAACAAAATCATCAGAAAACAATTTCAATACAGACCCTGCTCTTAAAATCATTGCATTCACTTCTCTGCCTAATGATTGTGCGGGCTCGCCGGTAACTTGTGGCAATTTCTGCAAAAGCTCGTTCAACTTTTGATCTAATATATTTATGGAAACGTTATTTTTCTTGAGCAGATATTCAATGGAAGAATCTTCCATGGTGAGCATCACTTTTAAAATATGCTCGATTTCTATCGCTGGATTTGTTTGATTAAAGGCAAGCTGTTGTGCTTGCTGAATCACTTCGGTGCCTTTGATGGTAAAATTATTTAGGTTCATGTGTTTATTATTTTGTTTACTTCAAATTCAAACAAATCAAAAGACAATCCAATTCAATTTTATTGTAATTATGTCACGAAACCTCAATTAAAAGCGACATTTTTTCATGCGGCAATAAGGCGAAACAAAGGATAATATAATAACGCCTCAGTAACGAAAGTCGAGTAAAAAAAATGAAGCGATGTGATAATAGTAGTACATGTTGATGAAACTTATCATAGTTTTGAACCATCAATTTAAAGACTAAGCATGCTCAAAACCAAATTCATCATTATTATCGTCATATTATTTTTAGCAGAAACTTCGGTTGCTCAGAAGTTAAAAATAACCGGCATGTATATTCAATGGGGATATAATACAGAATGGTACACCAAAAGTAATTTACATTTTAAGTTGAATAATGGAAGTAATTTCATATTGCACAATGTAAGAGCAAGCGATAAGCCAGATATGGAAGGGATATATGAAAGTCCATTAGACATTTCGATACCACAATATAATTACCGAATTGGTTTTTATTTAAATGATTCTAAAACCCGTGCCATAGAAATCAATTTTGATCATGCAAAATATGTAGTAGATGCCAATCAGCGTGTATTGGTAACCGGTACCATCGAAGGGCAAGCTGTAAATGGAGACAGCGTATTAGAAAGAAATCGTTTTTTGCATATTGAGCATACCGACGGAGCGAATTTTTTACATTTCAATTATGTGTGGCAAAAAAATATATTGAAAAAACAAAAAAGCAACCGACCAATGTTGAATTTAATTGGGAAATTGGGCGCTGGAATTAATATTCCAAGAACTGACTTCACATGGAAAGGCGATCGATTGAATAACAAATTTCACATTGCAGGATATAACATAAGTGCGGAAGGTGGCGCGAGATATTATGTTGGAAAAAGATTTTTTATAGAAGGTACAGCTAAAACGGGGTTTGTAAAATATACCAACGCATTAGCAAACACCACTCAGTTTAAAAACAGTTTTGTAAAACATTCATTTGGATATTTTGAATTGATTGGATTATTTGGTTACGACATCAGTTTTAAGAAATAATTTTAGCGTTATGTACGAACATAAGAAACAGCAATTAGCACCAATACATGTTTATCGAAAACGTTTAAGAACCAATGCATTAATTGCGCTTGTAATTTTAGTTTTCAGTTTGTTTATAGGCATGTTGGGTTATAAATTAACCATCCCCGTATTTGATTGGTATGATAGTTTGTTGAATGCTTCCATGATATTAAGTGGAATGGGACATGTGGTCGATAATAATATTGTGCTAACCAAAGCGGCTAAGGTATTTGCTTCGATATATGCGATATTTAGCGGCGTTACCTTTCTAAGCACATTTGGAATCTTTCTCACGCCTGTGTTGCATCGTTTTTTTCATAAACTACATTTAGAAGAAAACGAGTAAAATATTTTTCAACGCATGACACCATTAGATGCCAATAGAAATCAACTTTTTCAAAACAGTTTGCTGGTAAAATCAATGGCAACAGGTTTAGGATTTGATTATTGTGGCATTGCGAAAGCCGGAAAGTTAGATGAAGATGCCAGAAGATTGGAGCAATGGTTGAATAAAAACAGGCAGGGCAGCATGGAATACATGTCGCGTAATTTTGAAAAGCGCATCGACCCAACAGTATTAATGCCTGGTGCAAAATCAGTAATCACACTACTCTTAAATTATTATCCTGAACAAAAACAATCTGCTGAAGAATATAAAATATCCAAATATGCTTATGGCAAAGATTATCATGAGGTGATAAAATCCAAGTTGCATGAATTTTTATATTTATTACGCGAAAAATTAGGTGCCATTGAAGGACGTGGCTTTGTAGATAGTGCGCCCGTGCTTGAACGTGCTTGGGCAACGAAATCTGGTTTGGGATGGGTAGGTAAAAATGGAAATTTAATCACCAAAAAATCAGGTTCATTTTTCTTTATCGCTACGCTGATTGTGGATCTAGCGTTAGAATATGATGTTAGCGCTAAATTTGATCATTGCGGAACATGCACAAAATGTATAGATGCTTGTCCTACAGAAGCGATCATGCCCAACAAAGAAGTAGATGGCAGCAAATGCATCTCCTATTTTACCATAGAATTAAAAGATGCGTTGATACCGGAAAACATGAAGGGTAAATTTGACAATTGGATGTTTGGTTGTGATACTTGCCAAGATGTTTGTCCCTGGAATCGATTTTCAAAACCTACAACAGAAATGCAATTTCAACCGATATCAGAAATCATTTCATTTACAACAAAAGACTGGGAAGCGATAACAGAAGAAAAATTTAAAATCATTTTCAAAGACTCTCCCATTAAAAGAAGCAAATATAGCGGCATCAGAAGAAACTTACAATTTTTAAATCCCGAAAAAAGTGCAGCACCAAATTCAGAAACTGAGTAAGATTTCGAAAAAAGAAACCCGAAAAATAATTGGACTAATGAGCGGTACTTCATTGGACGGATTGGATATGGCATTGTGTGAAGTAAGTGGACATGGAAAAGAAACCCAGTTAAAATTGTTGGCGTTTGAAACCTATGATTATAGCGAATCCTTTAAAAATGAAGTGAGAGAAGTATTTTCCAAACAAACGGTGAATCTGGAAAAATTATGTTTGTTGAACAGTTGGATAGCGAGACAACATGCAAACATCATCAATGCGCAATTAAAAATATGGAATGTTGAACATAATGAAATTGATTTAATCGCCAGTCATGGGCAAACGATATACCATGCGCCCAAAAGGCTGCACCAACAAGCACAACACGAAAATGCAACACTTCAAATAGGCGATGGCGATCATATTGCGCATCATACAAGTATCATTACCATTAGTGATTTTAGGCAAAAGCATGTGGCTGCGGGTGGCGAGGGTGCACCATTGGCGGCATATGGAGATTATATATTGTTTGCGGATAAAAAAGTGGATCGAATATTAGTCAACATCGGCGGCATTTCCAACCTTACTTATATTCCGGCAGATGGAAGTTTTGAAGATTTGTTAAGCACGGATATTGGACCTGGAAATGGGTTGATCGATGCTTGGGTGAAGCAACATTTTTCGCCATTAAAATATGATGTTGATGGAAAAATTGCAGCCAGTGGAAATGTAATAAATGGATTGTTGGAAGCAATGCTGAAGGAACAATTTTTTAAATCTGCATTTCCAAAAACCACAGGACCAGAGTTATTTAACATAGCATGGGTAGAAAAAATCATTTTAGACAATACAATAAAAATAGAAAAAAATGAAGATGTAGTATCTACTTTAACAACGTTTACTGCTACCCTACTTACTTCTGCGATAAAAGAATTTACAACATCCGATAAACCATGCGAAGTATATATCAGTGGTGGCGGCGTGCACAACAAACTGATAATGCAAACGATCAAAACCAATTTGACTGAAATAAAAATAGACACCACTGAAGCCATTTCAATAAACCCTGATGCGAAGGAAGCGATATTGTTTGCTCTGTTGGCAAACGAATTGGTTGCTGGAGATGGAAGCTGTTTTGGAAATGGAAGTAAGAGCACACCGAATGTTGGTATGGGGAAGGTGAGTTTTGCGGGGTGAGGGGGAATAGTTTTGAAAATAAACTATATTTTTTGTGCATTGAGAAAAAAATAAATTCAACCCTCTTTAAATAATCATTCATGAAAAAACTTGCTTTAAAATACTAATCCCCTTTTTATAAAAAAACTTATGGTGTAGCTGAATAAACTTTAGTATAAAAAAGGATTTATTGAAAAAACGAAAATTACATTTGGTTAAAAAATGAACGTACCAACCAATTGGAAAATTTCGATTATTAACATCGATGGAAAAAATAAAATAAGTGTGCAATTTGAAAAGCGAATAGATTGGATAATAATGATTAGAAAAATACCGGGAGCGGAATGGAATTATCGATTAAGGAGTTGGTTAATTACAGACAATGACGTAAATAGAGAAAAGTTTGGGTTACAAAAAGTTGATCACGTGAAGGGATCTATCACAAACAATGAGCGGTTAGAAATTGAAGTACAAAATGGGCTGAATAAGATGATTGATTTGATGAGAATCAAAAGATATAGTGAACGAACGATAGACAGTTATACAAAATGTTTGCAAGTATTTTTTAATTTTTATCCTGAGAAAAAAATAAGTGAGATAACGAATAATGATGTGGTAAAGTTCAACATAGAATATGTATTAGAAAAGAAGTTGTCGGTGTCGTATCAATCTCAGTTTATCAATGCACTTAAGATAATGTATGGTCATGAGTTGGATAAATCGTTAGATGTAGAAAAGTTAATGCGACCACAGAAACCATTTCAATTGCCAAAGGTTATTAGCGAGGAAGAGGTAGCGATGATAATTAATGCTTGCAAAAATATTAAACACAAGGCGATGATAAGTTTAATTTATAGTGCAGGTTTAAGAAGAGGAGAACTATTAAATTTAAAGATAGAAGATATCGACAGCAAGCGAATGATGATATTGATAAAAAATGGCAAGGGGGCAAAAGATAGGATGGTACCATTGTCGCCATTAATTTTAGACATGTTGCGCAAATATTATGAGATGTACAAACCAGTAATGTATTTGTTTGAGGGACAGTTTGGGGGCAAGTATTCTGAACGGGCGATTGAGTTGGTCATAAAAAAAGCAGTGCTTGATGCTGGTATACAAAAAAACATTAATTTGCATATGTTGCGTCATAGTTATGCCACACATTTGTTAGAAGCCGGTACAAATTTGCGTTACATACAAGAATTGTTAGGCCATCAAAGTCCGAGGACAACGCAGATATATACACATGTAAGTAGTTTGGCATTGAGTAAAGTGACAAGTCCATTTGATCGATT
>CANKLV010000028.1 GCA_947483415.1 Chitinophagaceae bacterium | reverse complement strand
TATTCTAATTTATCTGCCCATCCAGCATAATAAAAAAAATGATTTGCCGCTGCTGGAATATCAAAATCACGGCTTTCTTTAATTGGTTTTCCACCATCTAACGTTTCAATAACCGCCAATTCTCTAGCTTTCTCTTGAATAATTCTAGCAATACGAAAAATATATTTTGCCCTTTCTTTTGCAGGCAATTTTTTCCATACTTTATCATAAGCATTCCTTGCTGCTACAACCGCTTTGTCTACATCAGCTTTATTGGCTAATGCTATAGAAGATAATTTTTCTTCCGTAGCAGGATTTATGGTATCGAAATATTTTTTCGAATTTGGCTTTTCAAATTTCCCATTAATAAACAAATCATAGCGATCCGCAATTTTTGCGATGCTTTTACTTTCCGGAGCAGGATCCAAATTTCGAGCAGAATCGAATTTGAGTTTGATGGTGTTTTTTGGGGTGGTGGCCATGTCGTTCTTTTTAATTCAGAGGTTCAAAAGGTTCAATGAGTTCAATGAGTTCAATGAGTTCAAAAGGTTGGAAGCATTTTCCATTAATTAGTAACTTTGTTTTTGTAAAGAAAACATTGTGCCTTTGTGCCTTTGAGTCTTCGTGTGAAGAAACTTTCAAAAGGTTTTTTTTGAATGCTAAACCTTGTTAAACTTTTGACCTTTTAGTTCTGAGTTTTTTAAATATTCTATTAGTTTAAATATTAAATTACTGATTTTTATACAATAACTTGTTATCAAATTAAATTCTTCGCTATTAATATAACCTTCATCCAATGCTCTATAAATTTGAGACCTCAACTCTCCACACGATCCTTTTGATATGTATAGAAACTGAATAAATTCTCTATTGCCACCTCTTTCAAATCCCTCTGCAATGTTATCCATAATTGATCCTGCAGAACGCTCAATTTGTGAAATCAAACTGAAATTACGCTGAAATCTTTTTCCTCTAATTAATTCCCTAATAATACGATTCAACACTCTCGACTCTTTCCAAGATATTATTTCTTCAAATCTTTTTATTGTTGACATAGGTTCTTTTTTCAAACCTATTTAACATCCCACAAAGTACACACATTTTTTGCTTAATATTATTTAGTACGGGTTGAACTTATTTACGGGTTGAATATTTTCAACCCCTACCAAAATCCCAACTTTTTGAACTCATTGAACTCATTGAACTCATTGAACATTTTGAACCTTCTCCTCCCAACCTTTTTGAACTCATTGAACTCATTGAACATTTTGAACCTTCTCCTCCCAACCTTTTGAACTCATTGAACCCATTGAACCTCTTGAACCTTCTTCCCCTAATCATTCGAAAAATAATCTCCCGACTGATACAGCCCTGTTTTTTGTTTCATCAATTGCATTAAGATATCATTGGCTAAACTGCTTGCGCCAAATCTAAACCATTCATTGTTCATCCATTCTTCACCCAACACTTCGTTTAACATGACCAGATAGTGTAAAGCTAATTTTGCTTTAGAAATGCCACCGGCAGGTTTCATGGCTATTTTCTTTCCAGTTTTGTAATAAAAATCTCTGATGGCTTCTAACATCACCAAGGTAACCGGCATAGTTGCTGCAGGCTGTATTTTTCCAGTTGATGTTTTGATAAAATCAGCACCTGCATACATGGCAATATCACTAGCTCTGCGCACATTATCCAACGAACCCAATTCGCCAGTTTCCAAAATTACTTTCAATCTTACATCGCCACATAATTCTTTAATGGCCGCTATTTCATCATAAACAAAGTTGTATTCGCCTTGATGAAATTTCCCTCTTGATATCACCATATCTACTTCGTCTGCGCCTTTTGAAATGGCAAATCTTGTATCTTCTTTTTTTACTTTCAAAGTGGATTGTCCGCTGGGAAAAGCAGTTGCTACTGAAGCCACTTTTATTCCTGAATCGCCTAATGCTTTTTTTGCAATTCCTACCATAGATGGATAAACGCAAATTGCGGCAACTGTGGGCAAACCTGGGTATGCATCGTGTAAATGCATGGCTTTATAACAAAGTTGCTTCACTTTCCCTTCGGTATCTTTTCCTTCAAGGGTAGTTAAATCAATCATATTTAAGGCAAGCATTAATCCATTTAATTTGGTATTGCCTTTCAAACTTCTTTTTGTAAAACGTGAAGCACGTTCTTCAACACCAACTTGATCTATTTTGGGCGACATTGTAAAATCTGGTAAAACATCAATCATAGTTTATGAAAGTTAGGGAGTGAAGTTAGGGAATTTTTCAAAACAGCCCCCTCGATCCCCAAGGGGGAAGAAGCCCCCATCCCCAACCCTTCCCCCAAAGGTGAAGGGAGCTTGAGTATCGTGAGTTTGTAGACATTCACTGTTGAAAATTCCAATTATTTTGAATGCTTCAACTTCCCCCTTGGGGGATTGAGGGGGCTGTCCTTTGCGAGCTTTGCGCGAAACAAAAAAAACCATCCCCAGTCCTTCCCCAAAAGGTGAAGGGAGCTTTATTATCGTGTGATTCAAGATTTTCACAGTTGACAATTCCAATTATTTTGTATACTTGAACTTCCCCCTTGGGGGATTGAGGGGGCAGTCTACCTCAAATCCACCACTTCCACACCAGGATATTTTTTGGCATCAAATACAAATGATTGATCCGTTAGCGCAGCGTCTGATTTTAAATTACTTACGGTGTAGGTGTATCTTGATCCTGATTTTTCAAATATTTTGGTTGACCCAATCATGGATTTATCTATATACAACAAAACTTTGTGGAAGGTTTTGGTTTTATCTATCGGCGTCAACTCTATTTCTTGCATGTTTTTCCCGCCTTCTTTTACCATTCCATTCAATTTGTATAAAAAGTCTTTATCGTAAAAATTAGTAAATAGCTTTTGAGGTGTTAATGCATTTGATGAAGGATCTATTTTATTTATGGTTACTTCATTTGATGCTTTTTCATAGGTCCAAATTGTTACCCCGTCAGAAAATATTTCTTGACCAGATACATTTATTTTGTAACGATTCCCTTTCATATACACAGTGCCTGTTTTGTTACCCAAACTTTTCCCTGATGCATTTTCAATTTTCAATACAAAACTTGCTTGGAATGTTTTATAAGATTTAAATTTTACACTTACCGCATCTAAAATCTTTTTTGCATTTGCATCATTTTTGCCCATTCCTTTGGGTGGCTGCGCCATTAAAACAACATTAAACACTAAAAACGAAAGCAATGTCAGCAATACTCTTTTCATTTATTTTATTTTTTTGTGTGCCAAAGATAAGCCTTCAATCTAATTTTTTCAACATTGATGTGTTTAATAGTTATGTTAAAAAATAAAGGAATCGCATTTTTAAGTTATGTGTGATTTTAATAAAGTCAAAAGTAAAAAGTAAAAAGTAGGATTTGTGGTAGTCCATTTTTGAATTTTTACCTTTCATTTTTGACTTTTAACTTTTTAATTTTATCTCCCAAAATTATCACAAGCCAAACAGTTAGAATATTTTATTTAGAATTAGCCTTGTCACATCCAATTAATCTTTAAATCAACTAAATTTGCGACATGGCAAAAGCAAGTGGCGAAACCCCTTTAATGCAACAACATAATGCCATCAAGGCGAAATATCCTGATGCGATTTTATTGTTTAGGGTAGGCGATTTTTACGAAACATTTGGACAAGATGCCGTGAATGCTTCCGCAGTTTTGGGTATTACATTAACCAAAAGAAACAATGGAAACGCTTCTTCATTAGAATTGGCAGGCTTCCCATATCATGCGCTGGATACTTATTTACACAAATTGGTTAAAGCTGGCTACCGTGTGGCCATTTGCGATCAGCTCGAAGACCCAAAAACCGTAAAAGGAATTGTAAAAAGAGGCGTTACCGAATTGGTTACTCCGGGTGTTGCCGTAAACGACAAATTACTCGAACACAGCAGCAACAACTTTTTAGCCGCCTTGCATTTTGAAGAAAATAAAACAGGTATCGCTTTTTTAGACATATCAACAGGTGAGTTTTTTATTGCAGAAGGTGATAAAGAGTACACGGATAAATTACTGCAAAGCTTACAACCAGCCGAAGTTATTTTTCAGCGAAACAAACAAAAACATTTCAAGGAAACATACGGTAATCAATTTTTTACGTACACGTTGGATGAATGGATTTTTACCGAAGCTTATGCCTCAGAAATTTTATTAAAACATTTTGGAACCCATAGTTTGAAAGGCTTTGGTGTAGAAGAGCTCCCATTAGGTATTATGGCTTCTGGTGCTATTCTACATTATCTGAAAGATACCGAACATCCCAATTTGCAACACATCACTTCGTTGCAAAGAATCAACCGAGATGATCATTTGTGGATGGATAGATTTACCATTAGAAACCTCGAACTTATTTCAAATAACGATCAAGCACAAACGCTTTTCAAAACCATCAACAACACCACGTCTCCTATGGGTGCACGTTTGTTGAAAAGATGGATGCTGATGCCACTTAATAACATCATCAGTATCAACGAAAGATTAAATGCGGTTGAGTTTTTAATTGCGAATACCGAAATCAGAAACCAAATCACACAACACATCAAACAAGCCGGCGATGTGGAAAGATTAGCTGCAAAAATTCCTTTAAAAAAAATCAATCCGCGTGAAGTTTTGCAAGTTGCCAAAGGGCTTTTACAAGCTCAACAAATCAAAACCATTTGCACTGACATTAATAACGATTTCTTTAAACGTTCGGGTGATGCTTTAAATCATTGTCCATATATCTTAGAAAAAATAACCAGAGAAATTGCAGAAAACCCGCCTGCTCTTTCCACAAAAGGCGGTTTGATTGCTGCAGGAATTCATGCCGAATTGGATGAGCTTAGGGCAATATCAACTGGTGGTAAAAATTACCTCATCGAGCTTCAGCAAAAAGAAGCACAAATTACAGGCATCTCTTCGCTTAAAATTAGTTTTAATAATGTTTTTGGATACTATCTTGAAGTTACAAACCTTCATAAAGCCAAAGTTCCCGAAACATGGATTAGGAAGCAAACCCTTGCCAACGCTGAACGATACATCACCCCAGAACTGAAAGTGTATGAGGAAAAAATCATGGGTGCCGAAGATAAAATCATTCAAATTGAACAAGAGATTTTTTCGAGCTTATTAAATGAATTACAAGATTACATAGCACCAATGCAAGTGAATGGTCACATTATGGCGGTGATGGATTGCTTGATAAACTTTGCCAACAATGCCATCCAATTTGGATACAAGAAGCCTCAAATGCACGATGGCTCGAAACTGTTTTTAAAAGATAGTCGACACCCCGTTATTGAAAGAAATTTACCAATTGGAGAATCTTACATTACCAATGATATTTTACTCGATAACAACGAGCAACAAATCATTATTTTAACCGGACCAAACATGAGTGGTAAAAGTGCCATCCTTCGTCAAACGGCACTAATTACGTTGATGGCGCACATGGGCAGTTTTGTTTCGGCATCAGCTGCAGAAATTCCAATTACAGATAAAATTTTCACCCGCGTAGGCGCGTCGGATAATTTAAGTGGTGGCGAAAGTACATTCATGGTAGAGATGAATGAAACCGCAAGCATCATCAACAATCTTACCCCAAGAAGTTTGATATTATTGGATGAAATTGGTAGAGGAACTTCTACTTACGATGGAATTTCAATCGCTTGGAGTATTGCAGAATTTCTGCATCAATGTGTGCAAATGCCAAAAACGCTTTTTGCCACGCATTATCACGAACTCAATGAATTGGAGAACAAATTCAATCGCATAAAAAATTATCACATCACCAACAAAGAAGTTGGGAATAAAGTTATATTTCTCAGAAAATTAGCCGCTGGCGGAAGCACGCATAGTTTTGGTATTCACGTTGCCCGTATGGCCGGTATGCCACCAGAATTGATTAACCGTGCTAATGAAATTTTAAAACAACTTGAAGAAAGCAGAGACGGAAATGAAAACAATTTCCAAAACAGCATTAAACAAATCAACAATCCAAAAATGCAATTGAGTATTTTTGATGCACATTCAATGACTTTTGAGGAAATAAGAACATTGTTGAATAATGTAGATATCAACAGATTAACACCCGTTGAAGCGCTTTTAAAATTGCAAGAAATTAAAAATAAAATCAACTAATGGTTTTCTTTACCGATTACAAACATTTGAATTCAATTCACGATTTGGCTTATCTTGTATACTCATTATGAAACAATTATTTATTTGTTTATTTTTCTTGTCGACCGCTTTTGCACTAAAGCTCCAAGCGCAGCCTTGCATAACATTAGGACAAAATCCAAGCACGGCATTTCCGGTTTGCGAAAGCGATACATTTCGTCAAGGTTCTGTAAATATTTGTGGAAACACCACCGTTGTTTCTCGTTGTACCGGACCAAATGCTTTGTTTACAGATAAAAATCCATACTGGTATAAATTTACTTGCTTTACATCTGGTACGCTTGGATTTGTGATTAGACCTGATAATCTTGGTGATGATTACGACTGGCAGTTATTTGATGTAACCAACAGAAATATTGCAAATGTATATTCTGACATTTCAATGTTTGTAGCTTGTAATTGGAGTGGTGAAGTGGGTATCACAGGTGCATCTGCAGCAGGAAATTCTTTAATCCGTTGCGAAGGTCCTGGCGTTCCATTATTTAGTTCAATGCCATTCATTATACAAGGGCATGAGTATTTACTTTTAATCAGTCATTTTACAGATTCACAAAGTGGCTACGCATTATCGTTTGGTGGTGGCACAGGAAGTATTACCGACCCTACAGACCCACAAATGGTTTCGGCTAAAGCGGATTGCGATGGAACGGTTATCAGCATCAAGCTAAACAAAAAGATGAAATGTAAATCTATTACAGCAAGCGGCTCCGAATTCAGCATATCTCCACCGATTGCCAATGTAATTAGCGCTACCGCTATTGGATGTACTCAGGGCTTTGATACCGATTCTGTATTGATTAGTTTATCAAATGCACTTGTTCCGGGAGATTATATCATTACCATTAATAACGGTACGGATGCTAATACCATAGTTGATAATTGTGGAGATAACATCCCTGTTGGCTCACAAATCCCACTTACGGTTCTACCCATTTTGCCAACACCGATGGATAGTTTAACCAAACCCAAATGCGCACCCAATCAATTGGAGTTGATTTTTAGAAAGTCCATTAAATGCAGTTCAATTTCTCCTGATGGCAGCGACTTCAGTATTACAGGCACTTATCCGGTTTCGATAGCTTCTGCTACTGGCATTTGCATCAATGGTAGAACTACAAGAATAATCATACAACTTTCGGCGCCACTTCAACGTGCAGGCAATTTTAGAATAACACTTAATAGAGGTAGCGACGGAAATACTTTACTTGATGAATGTACGCAAGAAACACCTGCTGGACAATTCATTCCTTTTGAAATAAAAGATACAGTGAACGCTAATTTTAATTCTACGATATTTTTAGGTTGTAAAACAGATACTATAAAATTCAATCACAATGGGGCAAACGGCGTAAATTTTTGGAGTTGGAGCTTTGAAAATCAACCAGGTTCTAATTTGCAAAACCCAATTGTTTATTACACTGTTTTTGGCATCAAGCAGGTAAAGCTGATTGTTGGAAATGGGGTTTGCTTTGATACAAGCAACGCGCCTGTGAACTTAACCAATTTTTTAAAGGCAGGTTTTATTGGAGAAAAATTTGTTTGTCCTGGTGATGTGTTACAATTTACTGATACCAGCATAGGACAAATCATCAACTGGAACTGGGATTTCGGAAATGGTAATACTTTCTCCGGTCAATTGCCACCTTCCCAAACTTATTTGCCCGCTATATCTTCAAATTATTATGCGCTAATAAAACTAGTAGTCAAAAACAACATCAACTGTTTAGATACCGCAACATTAAAAGCTACCATTGTTTGGAATTGTTATATAGATGTGCCAAATGCATTTACGCCAAATGGCGATGGATTAAACGACTTTTTATACCCATTGAATGCATACAAGGCAAAGTCGTTGAAATTCAGTGTTTACAATCGTTTTGGACAAAGAATTTTTTATACCGAAGATTGGACAAAAAAATGGAACGGCATGTTCAATGCAAAAAGAATGGACATTGGAACTTATGTTTGGGTGCTGCAGTATTATGACGAGAATAATGTTTTCAAACAAAGAAGAGGAACAACAATATTACTCCGATAAATCATGTTTTATCAAGAAAAGTTTTCAATATTATAAGCAGTTAGATAAATCTATCTCAAACGGTTTAACAACAAAATCAAATTCCCTAAGTTTGTAAAAAAAATCAATGGAACATCAACCGGTATATTATGGTGAATATCTTCAGTTAGATAAAATTATCCGCGCTCAAAATCCAGAAAGTTTTAAAGAAGGAAAAAATCCAGCTCATGATGAGATGCTGTTTATCATCATTCATCAGGCATATGAGCTTTGGTTTAAGCAAATTCTTTTTGAATTGGATTCGGTAAAAGAAATCATGATGAAGCCTACGCTTAATGACAATACCGGAGATTTGCAAACTGTTGTACATCGGATGAAGAGAGTGGTAACGATTCTTCAAGTATTGGTTCATCAGATTGACATTTTGGAAACCATGACACCAATGGATTTTTTAGATTTTAGGGATATGCTACTTCCTGCATCTGGTTTTCAGAGTTGGCAGTTTAAAATCATTGAAGCCAAACTTGGTTTGAAATTTGAACAACGTCATGGACAAAATTATTACACGTCCCAATTGAGTGAAGAAGATATAAAAACGATTAAATCGGCAGAAGAAGAACCATCTATTTTAATGTTGATTAATCAATGGCTTGAAAGGATGCCGTTTTTAAATGATAAAAATACTTGGTCTAATACAGATGCAGGTTCCAACCACGAATTTTGGAATGCATACGAAAAAATATACACCGATAGTTTATCTGATGCAGAGAAAAACAACAATACTATTTTTAAACAATTATTTTACGGAGCAGAAAATACATTCGAAAGAAATTTATCGCCAGAAGCTTGCAGATCTGCATTGTTCATCATGTTGTATAGAGGGTTTCCATTATTGGAATTGCCTTTTCAATTGCTAGATGTATTGTTGGAGATAGATAATCAATTGGGTAGTTGGAGATATCGCCACATCAACATGGTAAAACGAATGATTGGCAGCAGAGTTGGAACAGGCGGAAGTACAGGTGCCGGATATTTACAAGGCGCGATGGATAAGCATTACATTTTTAAAGAAATTTCACAATTAAATAGTTTTTTAATTGATCGTAGAAAACTACCGGTATTGCCTAATGCCTTAATTGAAAAGTTGGGATACCAGTTTTAAAACTCAGTTTAAACTAAAGAATTTCTTTAAGTTTTTGTATGACTAGATCAACTTCATCTTTTGAATTGTGTTTACAAAAACTAAACCTAACTGTTATCTGATTGGGATTATTATTTATTGCCCTTATTACATGGCTACCTGCTTCTGCGCCGGATGCGCAAGCACTTCCACCACTGGCACAAATATTATTGATATCTAAATTAAACAGCAACATTTCTGATTTTTCCGTTTTGGGGAAACTTACACTTAAAACGGTATATAAACTCTGTCCCCACACATCCCCATTAAAATCTACGCCTTTAATATTAAGTTTCAGTTGATCGTACATGTATTTTTTAATGTCTACAATGTGGTTTTTATCCGAATCATGATTAATCGTTGCAAGTTCCAAAGCTTTTGAAAATCCAACAATGCCATAAATATTTTCTGTGCCTGCGCGCATATTTCTTTCTTGTCCGCCACCAAAAATAAACGGGCTGATGCGCACATTTTCATTGATATATAGTATGCCCACACCTTTAGGCCCATGGAATTTATGGGCAGCACCCGTGATAAAATGTATCGGTGTTTTCTTTAAATTAATGGGGTAATGTCCAACCGTTTGTACCGTATCGCTGTGAAAAATAGCATTGTATTTTTTACAAATATTTCCTACGATATGCCAATCCATTATGTTGCCAATTTCATTATTGGCATGCATTAAAGTCACCAAGGTTTTTTCTTTATTATCAGCAAGTAATTTTTCAAGATGCAAGATATCAACATGCCCGTTTGGCAATAAATTCACATAGCTTACTTTAATTCGAAACTGTTTTGCAAAATGTTCTACGGGATGGGTTACCGCATGATGTTCGATTGCTGACGTTATAATGTGTTTACATCCTAAATCTCTAATCGATGTAGAAATTGCCGTATTGTTGCTTTCTGTTCCTCCACTGGTAAAAAATATTTCGGAAGGATGTGCATTTAAAATTTTAGCTACATTTTTACGAGCAGATTCTATAGCCATTTTTGTTTCCCTTCCATAAGAATAAATAGAAGAAGGATTGCCAAATTTTTCGGTCAAAAAAGGCATCATTGCTTGCAGTACTTCATTATCTAATGAGGTAGTAGCTGCATTGTCGAAGTAAATGCGATTCATATAGATATTTTAAATTTTACAAACCGAAACTATACCAATGACTCCTGTATGTCTCTCATTAGACGCATAGCAATATTATCAGCTGTGGTTTCAAAATTACTTTCAGCATAAATACGAATAATCGGTTCCGTATTGCTTGTTCGAAGATGCACCCAATCATTATCAAATTCTATTTTCAAACCATCTTCTGTATTCGCAGGGTTGGATTTATATTTTTTCTTAATTTTATCGAAAACCAAGCCAACATCAACTCCTTGATCAAGCGTTATTTTATTTTTACTCATAAAATAATCTGGATATATGTTTCGAAGCTGTTTTGTACTTTTTTTACTTTTTACCAAATGAGTCAAAAATAAAGCGATTCCAATTAACGCATCACGACCATAATGTAAATCAGGAAGTATAATTCCACCATTTCCTTCTCCACCAATAACGGCATTTTCAGCTTTCATTTTATTTACAACATTTACCTCTCCTACTGCACTAGCAAAATACATACCGCCATGTTTTAGTGTAATGTCTTTTAAAGCTCTTGTAGATGATAAATTACTAACAGTATTACCTGGTTTTTTACTTAACACATAATCAGCTACGGCAACCAAAGTATATTCTTCGCCAAACATGGTTCCATCTTCACAAACAAAACAAAGTCTGTCTACATCAGGATCTACGGCAATTCCAAGGTTTGCTTTATTTGAAATAACTGCTCTGCTCAATTCTGTAAGATGTTCAGGCAATGGCTCTGGGTTATGGGCAAAATGACCATTGATTTCACCATTTATAACCACTACATCTTCTACACCCAACGCTTTTAATAAAGCAGGTACGGCAGTTGCGCCTGTACTGTTTACCGCATCAACTACAATTTTTAATCCTGCAGCTTTAATGGCTTTTTTATCAACCAATTCATAGCCGGCTACTAAATCGATATGCGTAGCCAGCATTTCATCATTTGCTACAATTTTGCCTAGCTGATCTACTTGTATAAATTCAAAAGATTCATTTGAAGCAATATCTAATATCATTTTCCCTTCTTCTCCACTGATAAACTCGCCTTTGTTATTTAATAATTTTAGAGCGTTCCATTCTTTGGGATTGTGACTCGCAGTTAATATAATACCGCCATCTGCTTTTAATAAGGTTACTGCCATTTCCACAGTAGGTGTAGTACTGAAATCTAAATCTATAACATCAATACCTAATCCAATTAATGTAGAAGCAACTAGATTTTTAACCATCAAACCACTAATTCTTCCATCTCTACCTATCACTACTTTTGACGGTGATTTTGATTTTTTCTTTGAAGAATTTTGCAATAACCAAGTTCCATAAGCAGCAGTAAATTTCACTACATCCAAGGGTGTTAAATTATCCCCCGTTTTACCACCAATAGTACCTCTAATACCTGAAATACTTTTTATCAACGACATATTTACATCAAATTTTAGACGACAAATATAACAAAGAGTTGGCAGTAAAATTCATTGAAGATTTGCATCATTGAGCATTTTGTGGATAATGTCCTATATATTTTAATCTATTTCTAATACAATCGCTTATATTATCTTCGCAATATGCAAGAAGAATGGTTTAAAAATTGGTTTGACACTACTTATTATCACGAATTATATAAAAACAGAGATAATAATGAAGCATCGTTATTTATTGATAAGCTCGTAAAAAAATTAAACCCACCAAGCAATTCAAATATGCTTGACATTGGCTGTGGCAAAGGCAGACACGCCATTCAATTGGCTAATTTGGGATTTGATGTTACCGGAATCGACCTTAGTAAAGCCAGTATTGAAGAAGCACTAAAGCAAGAAAAAGATAATCTGCATTTTTATCAACACGATATGCGTGAGATTTTTTGGATCAATTATTTCGATTATGCATTTAATTTATTTACCAGTTTTGGGTATTTTAATACTAAAAGAGAAAACAACAACGCGATTCAGTCTATTGCTCAATCTATAAAAAATGGGGGTAAATTGATTGTTGATTATTTAAATGTGCATTTTACCGAACAAAATATGGTTCATGAAAGTAAAGAATTGATAAATAATGTTGCCTTTACCATTACGCGATGGCATGATGAACAAAAGTTTTATAAAAAAATCCTCATTGAAGATCCTGCTCTAAATGAAGCCATTGCCTTTACAGAAGTCGTTTCTAAATTTACTTTAGCTGATTTTGAAGCAATGCTTTTGCCTCATCAGCTAAAAATAAAAGTTGTTTTTGGAGATTATCAATTAAACAGTTTTGATGCAAATAATTCTCCAAGATTAATTTTTGTTGCAGAGAAAATAGTATAAAAATTTTCAATAAATAATCTAATATCAAATTGAATAGAAATAACCGTTTGAAATGTTTAAAAAGCTAATTGATTTTGATACATATTTATTTGGCATAGTTAATCAAAAAGCCAGCAATACTTTTTTTGATTCAATAATGCCTTTTATTCGCCAGCCTCTTTTTTGGTTGCCTTTATATTTGTTCATTATTTTATTTGCGATTTATAACTTCCAGAAAAAAGCAGCTATTTGGATTGGATCTTTGTTGTTAACGGTTGGCATTACAGATAGCATAAGCAGCCATATATTCAAACCTCTTTTTGGAAGATTAAGACCATGCAACAATCCCGAACTTGCAGACAGTATTCGTTTGTTGGTTGATCATTGTGGACAAAACGGAAGTTTTACATCATCACATGCCACCAACCATTTTGGAATCGCGGTTTTTATTTTTATGACGTTGGAAAAAGTATGGGGTAAGTTTAATTATCTATTTCTTTTATGGGCATCGGTTATATGTTTTGCACAAGTTTATGTGGGTGTTCATTTCCCATTTGATGTAATTGGTGGTGCAATATTGGGAAGTAGTATTGGATATTTAACTGCTAGGTTTTTTAAACGCAGGGAAGGTTGTATAGAAATCATTTAGATAACATTTATGAATAGAAATCATTTATTGATTGCAGGTTCTTTGTTGCTGGTATACTTAATTGGGTTTGGCATAAACATCATGGATGTAGATGCCGCTCAATATGCATCCATGAGCAGGGAAATGTTACGTAGCGGAAATTACCTGCATATTTACGATACAGGCATTGAATACCTTGATAAACCACCTTTTCTATTCTGGATAAGTGCTTTAAGCATGAAAATATTTGGCATAAATAACTTCGCATATCGCTTACCGTCATTTCTGTTTGCTTTGTTAGCTGTTTTATCTACTTACAAATTGGCAAAATTATTTTATACCCAAAAGACGGCATTGCTTTCCGCTTTGATTCTGGCTACATCACAAGGTTTTTTCTTAATGAATCATGACGTAAGAACCGACACGATATTAATGGGTTGCGTAGCATTTAGTATTTGGCAGTTAGCCGCTTGGTTTCAAACAAATAAAATATGGCATTTTATTTTGGGAAGTGTAGGCATTGGCTTGGGTATGATGACAAAAGGACCTATAGCACTGCTCGTTCCATGCTTTGGATTTTTCATTCATTTTTTACTGCAACGAAATTTTAAAGCATTCTTAAAATGGGAATACATTTTAGCCATTTTGATTATTGGTGCTTTATTGATACCAATGAGTTGGGGGCTTTACGATCAATTTGATTTACATCCAGACAAAATAGTTAATGGCAAAACAGGTGTTTCGGGTTTGCGTTTTTTTTATTGGACGCAAAGTTTTGGAAGAATAACAGGCGAATCGGTGTGGAATAACGGAGCGGGAATTGGTTTCCTTTTACAAAATATGTTATGGTCATTTTTACCTTGGATTTTATTTTTTATTGCAGCTTTGATTTGGCAAATAAAAAATATTGTTCAACAAAAATTCGCCATCAACAAAACTGCAGAAGCCATTTGCTTAGGCGGATTTATACTCACCTACTTGTCATTGGGCATGAGCAAATACCAATTGCCGCATTATATATTTGTAGGGTTCCCATATGCAGCCATCATAACTGCCGTTTATTTGAATCATTTATTTTACCACAGTCATTCTAATAAATGGCTAAAACTATCTACAAATCTGCATTTCGTAATATTTACAATGCTTTGGATGATAATTATTATTTTGTTGAAAATGCCTTTTGAATCCATATCTATTTTCTTTCCAATTTTGTCTGTTGTTTTATTTTTATTGATGATTTATTTTTTCATTAAAATAAAAGACTTTAAAAACAAACTAATTTTTCTTTGCGTTTATACAATAATTGCCATCAACTTATTTTTAAATACAGCTATATACCCTGCGCTTCTTGAATATCAAATAGGAAGTAATGTTGGAAAATACATCAAAAAAAATCATATCAATCCGAATACTGTCTTTACGTATCAGTTTTCAGTAATGAGAAGCATTCAATTTTACTCGGATGGTTTTATTCGAGAGAAAAATAATTTGGATTCCATTAAGTCCGGTGAATACATTATTACAAGCGAGGAAAAGCTGAAGGATTTCACTCCCTCTAAAAAAGAATTTACCATTTTAAAAACGGGCGAAGATTTTGGTATAACCCGTTTGTCGTTGTTTTTTCTGAATCCAAAAACCAGAAAATCAGTAACATCGAAATACGCAGTTATTAAAATAAAATAGATTGAATACAACGAACAAGTAGCTCAACCCTTATATTTGTAAGGATATTTTGGCCTATGCCAATCATTTTATTGTTTCATTATGGAAATTTTTATATTACTCTTACTCATTTTTTTCAACGGATTATTCGTTTTAGGTGAAATTGCATTAATCAGTGCCCGCAAATCAAGAATGGAAAGTTTGGCCAACAAAGGCGATTTAAAAGCAAAAGCAGCTTTATTGCTAATCGACCATCCAGAGCGATTTTTAAGTACCGCGCAAATTGGCATGACGGGTATTGCCATCTTAACGGGGGTTTACTCTGGTGAAAAATTTGGAAAAGATTTAGAGCCATTTTTAAAAACAATACCTGGTTTAGAAACATATGCGGCTTCTCTTTCAACAACCATTGTAGTTGTAATTGTAACATTTTTATCCATCATTTTTGGCGAATTAATTCCTAAAAAATTGGGTTTAATGCAAGCAGAAAAAATTGCACGTATTGCTGCCGGACCAATGAATGTCATTTCAAAAATTGTTTACCCATTCGTTTGGCTATTATCCAATTTCACCAACTTGATTTTTAAAATATTTGGCATAAAAAAACCTTCAGATAATGCAGTAACAGAAGAAGAAATAAAAATGATGATATCTGAAGGAAGTGAACATGGGTCTATTGAAGAGGACGAAAAAGAAATTATTGAAAGGGTTTTTCATTTGGGTGATAGAAACATTACTTCTTTAATGACGCATCGTACAGAAATTGTATGGCT
>CANKLV010000027.1 GCA_947483415.1 Chitinophagaceae bacterium | reverse complement strand
GCTTCAATATCTAGTGATTTAAATAAGTCGGATCCAAACATAAATGAACCATTTAAAATAGCTATGAATAATGGACATTTACCACTGTAATCAGTATTTATTTGTTGGGCAATTCGCTCTACTTGTGTAAGAATTTCTTCATGACTTAAGAAGCTAATGAATGATTTATCGTGAACCTGAATCGTATTCATATTTAATTATTTTGAAACAATCAATCGTTGCCCAATTTTCAATTTCATGGAATTTAAATTGTTCCATTCTTTTAAATCTTCAACATCAACATTGTATTTTTTTGAAATGGATTGTAAATTTTCATTCGGCTTTACCTCATGATATTTAACTGTAGATGTATTTTTTTGAGATGTAAGTTTTTGGGGCTCTGGTTTTACTTCATCATCAACAATTACTTCAGATTTCAGTGATAAAATTCTACCAGGTCTTAATTCATCCGCTTCATTTAATCCATTAAACGCCATTAAATAACTTATTTGGATTCCAGCATTTTGAGCAATATCATAAACCGTTTCCCCTTTTTTTACTTTATATGTTTTTGCAAGAGCCTCCATTCTTTTTCTTTGTAAATAAACCCAAGATGATTTTTCAATGATGCCGTCTTCATACAAATCATTATAATCAAGCAAATCCGCAAGATCTATTCCAAATTTTGTTGCGATGGCTAACAATGAAATACCACTATCCACATAAATTGCATTTAATCCATTATAAGCTTTGGGTTTGATGTGTGAGGGGAAAATAAAATTGCCAATTTTTTCAACCGATTGATTCACGATTGATGGCTTGTTTTTTTCTTTATTTATTGCATACACACTGTAATCCGGAATTTCTTTTAATGTTTCTGTAGTAAATTCATTGAGGTTATAATCTTCGATTGTTTTTATTAGTATTTGAGGATATCTAGGATTTGTCGCATATCCTGCTTTTTTTAAACCATGCGCCCAAGCGCTATAATCTGAAGGGTCTAAACTAAATAGAAATGCATAATGTGCTCGATTTCTTAAAAAATCGCTATGATCTATATAGCTTAAATATGCGCTATCATATTTTCTAAAACATTCGCCACTTTCATCATCATCGTGATAAACTTTTTCCCCAATCCATTCTACTTTACATTTTATTCCAAAATGATTATTAGACTTTTTAACAAGTACGCTATTGCCACTCTCTGTTTCTAAAACCCCTTGAGCCAAAGTTATTGCAG
Source organism: Chitinophagaceae bacterium (assembly GCA_947483415.1). Taxonomy (GTDB): domain Bacteria; phylum Bacteroidota; class Bacteroidia; order Chitinophagales; family Chitinophagaceae; genus Ferruginibacter. The sequence continues at coordinate 15,228 of CANKLV010000027.1, read as the reverse complement.
CAGGTACCCCAGAACGAATCATTTCTTTTATTGCAATGTCTTTATATCGTTCAATATATTGAGCTGTAGTTATTTTTTGAGCACCAACCACATTCATCAATAAAAAACTTAAGAATATTAAAATAATTTTTTGCACGAATTATAATTTTCTAATTAACATTAATCCATCTCTTATGGGTATCATTACTTGTTCAACACGTAAATCGGATGCTACGTATTTATTAAAAGCATCAATAGCTTTGGCATTTTTCCCTGTAACTGTTTCAGCAAAAACCTGACCATGAAAAAACACATTGTCCACTAAAATCCAACCACCTGTTTTTAATTTTGGTAAAGTTAATTCGTAATACTCAATATAACTTACTTTATCTGCATCAATAAATATCAAATCCCAAACTTCATCCAATTGTTGAATGATGTCTATTGCGTTTCCGATGTGTAATGTAATCTGATTATTAACGCTAGATTTTTCAAAAAATTGTTGTGCTGTATGAGCATCCTCTTCTCTAATTTCTATGGTATGTAGGTGCCCATTATTTGTTAGTCCCTTACTTAAACTTAATGCGCTAAATCCTGTAAAGCTCCCTATTTCCAATACTTTCGTGGGATTAATCATCAAACTAATCATCTCTAAAAACTTTCCCTGCCATTTGCCACTAAGCATATGTGCGTGACCGTGATGTTGATTAGTAATTGCTTCAATTTCCTGTAAAAGCGCATCCTGACTGCTTGAATAATCAGTACAATATTGTTCCGCCAAAGGATTCAGAATTTCCATCAAATTTAATTATTTGGATATTTTTTTTGAAATCATTAACAAACCAACAAAGGTTAAACAACCATTAATTAAAATCAATTCGTTTCCAATTTTATATCCATGGAAAATTTGCTCAGAAAGTTTGGTTAATCCCAATTCGATGTGCAATTTCTTTTCGTACCATTCAGGACTGCTCAACATATCAATAAACAAAGCCACTAATGGTGCAGATAAACTAACAGACCAGATCCATTTCCCAGATAACGTTCTATGTGTAAGTATTCCAAAAGCAAATAATCCCAGCAAAGGTCCGTAAGTTATTCCTGCAAATTTGAGGATGAAATCTATAATTAATTTGTCGTTTATTGCTTTAAAAATAAGCACCAAAATAAAAAACAGAATTGCAAATGATATGTGCACTTTTAATCTTTTTGATTTTTTTACTTTTTCAGATGCATCACTTTGATTCATATTGAGAATGTCGATACAAAAGCATGACGTAAGCGAAGTAATGGCACCATCAACACTAGGGAATAATGCAGAAATCAAGGCAATGATAAAAAGAACGCCGATTGATCCACTAAACGCATCACTCAGTGCAATTGTTGGGAACAAATCATCTGGCTTATCGGTTGGCAAATTGGCTTGCGCTGCATATAGATAAAGTATTCCGCCTAAGAAAAGAAATAGAAAATTAACCAGCATTAAAACCGCGGTAAAACTCATCATGTTTTTTTGAGCATCTTTAAGATTTTTGACACTGATGTTTTTTTGCATCATTTCCTGATCAAGTCCAGTCATGGCAATGGCAATAAACATCCCTCCGATTATATGCTTTAGGAAAAACGAACCGGATTTCACATCAGTATTAAAAACTCGGGAATAACCTTTTAGTTGCAAGGCGTTCATCGCGCCAAAAATATCCAGATTTATCGCTTTTAAAATTACAATGGTACAAACTACCAAGCCAAGCAACATGCCTGTGGTTTGCAAAGTGTCGGTGTAAATAATTGTTTTAACGCCTCCTTCAAAAGTGTACAACAAAATCAAAATAAGGATAACAAGCGCTGTTGCAATAAACGGAATTCCCATTTTATCCAAGATGAAAAGCTGTAAAATATTGATGACTAAATAGAGACGAGCAGTAGCGCCAACGGCACGAGAAACGATAAAAAATGTAGCCCCAACTTTATGTGCTTCTACACCAAAACGATTCTCGAGGTAGGTGTAAATACTGGTGAGGTTCATTTTGTAATATAAGGGCATCAATACAAAAGCAATAACCAAATAACCCAACAAATAACCCAATACAATTTGAAAATAGAAAAAATTTCCGCTGCCCACGCCACCAGGTACACTTACAAAAGTTACACCACTTAATGAAGTGCCAATCATACCAAATGCCACCAACATCCAATTGCTGTTTTTATTGCCAATAAAAAAAGATTCGTTATTGGATCCACGTGACGTGTACCAAGCAACAGTCAACAGCAACACAAAATAACCTACAACAAAGGAAAATAAAACTATGGGAGACATCAAATAGGAGTTTAATTCAACAAATAATATTGATGAAGTTAATCAAATTAGCTTTTAAAATGTCAACCTTGAATCCTATTGCGATTATTTTCTGCCTTGAAAAAGTGCAATATTATAACCTGCTCTGATTATAGGGACAGACCTTCCTAGATTATCTTTATATGGGGAATATGGGGAATTCGCTACATCCCATAAGATTGAAAAATAATAGTACGATTTCTGTTCGGGGAAATCTTTTCCATTTGAAATACCTCCACCTACTAAAAAACTATGGGCATCATATTTATATTTTTCAACCCCTACATCGCTTGATGTACCAAAAGGCATATACTTGGTTCTTAAAAAATTGAACTCATATTGAGCATGGGCAAATAAAAATTTTGCAGGAAATACCCTAATAAATGTGCCTGGACCGTATAGAGTTTGACGTAATCGATTCCCCTGTACACCTCCAAAATCTCTTTCCGTGATATAATTTATACTTGGGTTTATCGCAAAATCTACATATTTATTAAAGCTATAACCAATGTAAGGACCAATCCCCAGGTTAGTGAACGTGTTGCCAAATCCAGCATTTACCGTTCCACCAGTAAATAAATTCTCCTTTTTAAAAAAACCAACCGACTCGTCATCTTGTGCAAAAAGATTTAAAGAACATAATAATAAAACAAGAAGAAAATATTTTTTATGCATGGTTTTTATTTTAGTAATACTTTTTAAATTTAAGCATTCTATTTGAATATCTTTCCGGCATTTAAAATGTTATTTGGATCAAATGCTTTTTTGATATTTTTCATCAATTCCAAAGTAACCTCTGGAAACACAATATCCATGTATTCTTTTTGAATAAGCCCAATGCCATGTTCGCCGCTTATTGTACCGCCAAGCGATTTTACCAGCGCAAACAAATCCCTTAAAATTGGGATAACATCTGGGTTATTTAAACTGTAAATGCTTCCTGATTTTTTTATACGTACATGTAAATTTCCGTCTCCTGCATGTCCATAACAAACCACATTAAAATCATGTTTTTGTCCTAGAACTTTAACGCCTCTAATTAATGCAGGCAATTCTGCTCTCGGTACTACTGTATCTTCTTCAATAGTGTAACCATCAATTTTTACCGCTTCGGATACCCTTCTCCGTAACTTCCAAAGTTCTGCTTTTTGTTGTGCATCATCCGCAAAGAAAACTTCCCCACAATCAAAATCTGTGAGCAAGTTGGCTATCGCTTCCATTTCGTTCATGAGCGTTTCCAAATGATTGCCGTCTAATTCAATGATTAGATGTGCCGCCATTTCATCGGTTACAGGTACAACCGAACTATCTACAAATTTGCTTACAATTTTCAACGCATCTATTTCTACAAGCTCTAATGCACTTGGCGTAAACCCCCCTCTGAATATAGCACTCACTGCTTCTCCTGCTTTTTCAAGATTATTAAAAGGTACAAGCATCAATAAATCAAATTTTGGAAAAGGCAATAATTTCAAAACAATTTTAGTGACCAATCCCAATGTACCTTCGCTACCAACGACCAATTGTGTAAGATTATAACCCGTGGCATTTTTAAGTACGTTTGCACCAGTCCAAATAATTTCACCTGTAGGCAAAACCATTTCGAGATTTAAAACATAATCTTTAACAACGCCATATTTTACCGCTTTAGGACCGCCGCTATTTTCGGCAATATTACCGCCAATAAAACAACTTCCTTTGCTACTCGGATCTGGCGGATAAAAAAGACCTTTTTCTTTAACCGCATTTTGCAACACTTCCGTAATTACACCAGGCTCTGTGGTTACTTGCAAATTTCTTTCGTCGATTTCTAATATGGCATTCATTCGTTCAAAAGAAATAACCAAGCCTCCAAATTGCGGAAGCGCACCACCACTCAATCCTGTGCCTGCTCCTCGTGGTGTAACAGGGATATTATTAAGGTTACAAATTTTCATAACCTTACTGATTTCTTCGGCTGTTCTTGGTTTTATAATGATATCTGGAATAAAATGAAGGTTTTCGGTTTCATCATGGGCGTATTTATCCTTACTTTCTGCATCAAAAAATACATTTTCCTTCCCTATTATTTCTTCAAATTGAATGATTAAACCTGAATAATCGTGCATGGCAAATTTCTGTTTTATAAAAAATACAAATTTCGTGAATTTTAAGGAGTATCATTTATTTGTTTGAAAAAATATTAAAAACTTGGGCAAAGTGCTTGACGATAAGGCGTATTTGGGTAGAATCCTTTCTTAATCAGGGAGATTTCACCCGCACCCATGGATTTATTGTATGATTTTAAGGTAGAAACCGTTGCATCATAACTGAAATTGAATTGTAAATTTTTGATTTGGAACCCTAATAAAGGAATGATCGCATCTTTATTTCTACAATAAACACCCGTAATAAATTGAGTTTCCCCACCAGAAATTAAATTGATTCGTGTAGATAAGCCAAGAACAACTTGAGAAGCAGTGGCTTGATTGGTATAATATATACTTGGTTGCAAAATGATACTTTTGTTTAGTTTAAGCATTGCATTTGCAAATCCAATATGACGAATTGCAATGGTGTTTCCACTTGAAGCATTTGAAAAAAAACTTTCTTTGGGTTGGTTTACATGATGAATTGAATACCCCGCATTTAAATAAACATCTTCTTTTGGAAAATAGGCATAATTGACACCCGCTTGTAAATCAAAATAATTTATTTGTGTGTTGGCAAATATTACAATTGTTGGTAATGTAATATCGAAAAAATGACCATTGAATTGATCTGGGAATTTTAGGTTATTGGTTTTAATGCTTTTGTTAGCCCAACCCAAATTAAATCCAGCACTCAATAAACTGCTGTTACCCAGCATTTGATGATACGCTAAAGATCCATATATTTTTGTCGATTTTAAATTGCCCTCACCTGCCTCATCAGACAATAATAAAAAGCCCAAGCCCATCCAGCCGTTTTCAAATTTATCTCTAAACAATTGCGCATCACCAAAAACGCTAATCGTTTTATAAGGTAGCGCCATTATATTACTAAATTGATTTCGTACATGTGCCCCAATTCTGTAATCTGCATCAGGTATAAACCCCGTATTTGCCGGATTTGTACTTAATGGTGAATTGAAAAATTGTGAAAAATGTAGATCTTGTGCGATAATTATTTTTGGCATTGATATCAATACAACAAACATCAATGGCATGAAAAAAATCGAATTTTTTTTCATCGTTTGTTTTTGATATGAGTTTACTAATTTGTTCATTTTTTATCTTATCAATGTGATATCTCCCGTTTTTCTAATTTTTTGCCCATTTGTTAATACAGCGTCTATCGTATATGCATAAACGTCCATTGGTTGTAATTTTCCTTTAAAATAACCATCCCAACCTTTATAAATATCTGTAGATTGAAAAACCAATTGCCCCCATCTGTTGTATATTTTCCAATCTAATTTTCCAATGCCAAAGCCTTTTATTTTAATTATCGCATTTTGTCCGAATTTTTCAGGGGTAAACGCATTAGGCACATCTAGTAGCGGATCAATAAGTGCAGATGTTGTAAGCGAAAATGTATCCTTACACCCAAATTGATTTGTAGCAATCAATGAGGCATTAAAACTTCCTGTTGAAATATATTGGTGTGCGGGATTTGGCGAAATAGCTGAAACCCCATCGCCAAAATTCCATTGATAAGAAACCGCTCCTGTTGATTGATTGGTAAAAATAGTTGACGTATTGGTTTGTGGCGGATTGGGCTGCCAAGTAAAACTTGCATTTGGAATATCATGAACAATAATGGTGAAATAATCTGACGTATCAATTCGATTACAAGTGTTTGGATTTCTGGCAATTATTCTAACGGTATAAATACCAGGGAATAAAAATAATTTTGTTGGATTTTCAACATTGGTTGTGGTACCATCGCTAAATTCCCATGTTACATCTGTTGAGGTTGATTGATTTTGAAAGAAAGCAAGGTAAGGTGCGCATCCTTCAGGTGCTGTGCTGAGCTTAGCTTCCACCAATGGATTTACGGCAAGCGTAATGGATTTTTTATCCGGACTGTTACAAAAATTATTATCTATCAATGTGAGTGTAACGGTGTAATTCCCGATGACTGAATATGTGTGTTGTCCATTAAATGATGTGTCGGGAGCAGAACCATCGCCATAATTCCATACAAAACTCTGAGCATTAAAATTTCCAAAAGTTGGAGAAGATAAATTAGTAAACGTATAATTCAAACTCGAGCAAGGCAAAGATTTAATCGCAATAAAATCAAGTGTGGCTTTATTGTTTCCTGCTTTTATTTTTAAATAACTGGTATCTCGAATGTTGCAAGTTGATGAGTCTTCTGCAATAATCCTAACCAAATAAGTGCCGACGGTATTATAGGTTGTAAAGGTGCTGAAGTTTGGTGCATTGGTCGTATCTTTTTGTCCGTTTCCAAAATCCCAATAAATTCTTTTTGCTTTTATTAAGGTATCTCTGAAATCAACGCGAAAAGGAACACATCCAGCGGTATCATTAATCACAGCGTTTATTGTAGATTGTATTCCAGAAACAACGCCTGCAAAATTCATTTCAATTTTTACTGCGGCTTCGTTGCAATTAGCGCTGCCATTGATTCGCCTCCAAGCGCCTGATGTAGTTGGAAAAGTTGCACCACCATTACAATTCGCGCACAATGCCTGATAAATAATCCCATTTTCATCAAACCTACTGGTACCGCCATCTACATGGTCGCCTGTGTTGCCTTTGTACTGCCCAAAATTGGAGCCAAACAACAAAGCAGCAGCATTTCTCTTTAGTACAAAAAAGTAAAAATCTTCGCCATCAGGCGCACCTATCGAAGTAAGTGGATTTAATAAGGGCAGACCAAAAGTAGTTCCTGTAGTATAACTTTTGTACACATTAATTCCACCACCCCATCCAGAAACGTACACATTTTCACAACGGTCAACCATAAATCCAATCGGTGAAATATTTGGGGCTAATGTTCCATTTCCAAAAATAGTAGAGTAAACAAAATTGGACAAATCAGGTTTTAGTTTACAAATAAATTGCGAGCTATTTGCAATGCTGTATGCCGCATTTATTACAGGCCAATTCCCTGTTGTAGTGCCCATTACATAAGGATAACCAAGCTTATCGAATTTTAGTCCATAAATTAAATCTGTACCTGAAGTGCCTACATAAGTGGTTTTTAAAATACTTGAATAATCCGTTGCCAATTGCACCACAAAACCATCTGCAATACCGCCTTTATAATTTGGATATAAACTACCTGTTTTATCTCCTGGAAGATTTGTACTTGTTGTACCGCCTGCAATACACAAATTATTTGTAATTGGATTTATACTTGCTACAAAACATGCATCATCACCTGATCCCCCAAAAAAACTACCAAATAAATAGGTAGATAAATCTGGACTGAATTTTAAAATCAACCCATCTTGTAATCCACCACCAAAAGCATTATTGGTATTTAATGAAGGTCCAACTGTTGGAAAATTATTTGATTGGGTACAAGATGCCAAAATTATATTATTGTCTTTATCAATGATTACTTCGCTCCTTGCATCATCCCCATAATTTCTTCTTAAACGATCTGCACCATCTGGGGACTCATATTTTGAGCGAATATTAACGCCGTCATTATTTGAGCCGCCAATTTTTATTGACCCGATTAAAGCGGTTCCTGCAGCATTAAACTTTGTTATCACGATATCATTATTTCCACCAGTACCAATTTGAGGAACTGTTGTTGGATAATTATCAGAAAACGATCGGCCTGCAACGATTAAATTTCCACTAGGATCTACAATCATGCTGTGCGGCTGTTCGTTGCCGTTACCTCCTAAATAAGTGGCATAAACTCGATTGGTACCATTAGCATTAAATTTAAAAATGGCAATATCGTGCCCATCCAAAACACCTTCCATTACGCCGCCAATATAAGTTGTTTGAAATGCCCCTGTTGAAGTGAGAAAGCCATTTCCAAATGCGATTCCGCCAGCATAAAAAATTCCGTCTGGCCCTGGTGTAGCTGTGTATCCCCAATTGTCTACCGCACTTCCTGTAAATGAAGAAAAAATAATTGCGGGGTCAATGATTAAGATTTTTGTTGGATCGTAATCTTTTAATTTAAACCCAACTACATTGTTGTGCACTGAAAAATTACAGGTTACAGCATCTCGATTTCCTGAAGGATTCGCTTGATAGCTGTATGGATACAATTCCTTAACGGAGCCTGCTGCAGTTTTGATCATTAAGGACTTTTGCTGCACATACACTTTTTCAGCACCCTCATATTTCATTAATATTTTAGAAGGATCTCCACCAGGATGTACGATAAAATCATATTTCAAATTTTCACCTTCATTATAATAACGTACATCAATATTGGGATATATATTTTTATAGGTTACGGATTGATATATTTTACAACCGGATGCCCATTTTGATTGGTCTTTCCCTAAGTAGTAATTGTTGTATGAATTGGCAATTTTTTCAGGTTGTAAAATTGCGTTTTCAGATGACCCTAAAAGGGAAACCCGGTATACTGCAGAATGTAAAATTATTTTATCATTCAAGTCCATGACACTGTCTTTGTGTCCGTGAACATAATAAGCTAATTTTTGCCAGTCATCTTGATTGTGAAGTAATACAGAAAACCCATTTTTTTCGAGGAAGAAAGCGCCATTTTGAAAATCGCCTTTGTATTTCACCGCCTCATTCCATTGACCTTTATTTTCTACAAATTCTATTTGAGCTTGGCTATTTAGCCAGATAAAAAAAGCAAAAAGGAATATTAATATTTTAGGCAAATTAGACAAGTCGAGTTATTTTATACAAATTACAAATTAAGAATCAATAATAAAACAACTTTAATTTGGTAAAGTTTAAATTCTTCAATTTTAACGAAATAAAAAATCTACGAAATTTTACTCCATTGTGTTTTAGCTTTTTGTAATTGTAGATAATTTTTAATTACTTGGTTTTCAGGAGCGTTCAATTCAAAATCTTTCTCCAAAATATTGGCTACCGAATCTCTTGCCGCTTCAAGTATATTTTTATCCGTTACAATGTTTGCCAATTTAAATAAAAGCGCTCCGCTTTGTCGGGTTCCTTCCATTTCACCTGGACCACGAATTTCCAAATCTTTTTCTGCAATCTTAAAACCATCATTGGTTTCTGTCATTATTTTAATCCTTTCTCTGGCATCGTTAGATAATTTATTCCCAGTAATTAAAACACAATAACTTTTTTCTGCCCCTCTCCCTACCCTTCCTCTAAGCTGATGCAATTGCGACAATCCGAATTTTTCTGAACTTTCAATAACCATTACACTTGCATTGGGTACATTTACCCCAACTTCAATTACGGTAGTTCCAACCAAAATATGCGTATCTCCAGTTGAAAATTTAATCATGTTGGAATCCTTCAACTCCGAAGTTTGTTTTCCATGAACCATGCTAATCCAGTATTTAGGTTCTGGGAAAAATGCTTTTACCTCTTCGAATCCTTTCATTAAATTTTCGTAATCCATTTTACTGCTTTCTTCTATCAATGGATAAATGATGTATGCCTGTCTTCCAAGTTTTAACTGCTCTTTGATAAAGTCCATCACTTGTGGCCTTCCGTTTTCAAATCGATGAATAGTAGTAATGGGTTGTCTTCCAGGAGGCAGTTCATCAATGATACTATAATCCAAATCGCCATAAGCAGTAAGCGCAAGCGTACGTGGAATAGGCGTAGCCGTCATCACTAAAATATGTGGTGGAATGGTGTTCTTTTTCCAAATTTTTGCTCTTTGTGCTACACCAAATTTATGTTGTTCATCTACAACAGCATATCCTAAATTTTTAAAAACGACTTTATCTTCAATAACGGCATGTGTACCAATTAATATTTGCACAGTTCCATCTTCACATCCTGCTAAAATTGGTTTTCTATTTTTTGCTGTTGTAGATCCAGTAAGCAATTGAATATTAATATCAATATTTTTCAACTGTTCTTTAATGGTATTAAAATGTTGTTGTGCTAAGATTTCTGTCGGTGCCATAAGCACACTTTGAAAATTATTATCCGCAGCAATCAACATCGACAATAAAGCAACCATTGTTTTTCCACTTCCCACATCTCCTTGAAGCAAGCGATTCATTTGGCGACCACTGGCGGTATCTTTTCTAATTTCTTTTAAAACTCTTTTTTGGGCACCCGTTAATTGGAATGGAATTTCGTTTTCGTAAAAATTTGTAAACAATTTTCCTACTTTTTCAAAAACCAATCCACGACTGAATTGCTGACGACCAAGCTTAATAAGTTGAATAGAAAATTGGGCAAAAAAAAGCTCTTCAAATTTCAACCTACGTGTGGCCTGATGAAAATTAGACATGTTGGTAGGCAGATGAATTTGTTGATAAGCTTGATAACGACCAATCAATTTATATTGTTGTAAAATATTTTCTGGGAGATTTTCTAAAACGTCTTTTTCAGAAATTTGTTTAAATAATTCTTGTGTTAAATTGCCAATTGCTTTTGCATGTAATCCTTTTGCCTTAAGCTTTTCAGTGGTGGGATAAATGGGTTCGAGATGAGATTTCCCAGTTGCGTTTTGTGTGGTGTACACTTCTACATCTGGATGAGCAATTTGTGGTTTGCCCATAAAAAACCCAACCTTACCAAAAACCAAATATGCTTTCCCTACTTGTAATAATTTTTCTACCCAGCCAATACCTTGAAACCAAACCAATTCTATAATTCCAGTTTGATCTTTCAAATGTGCAACTAATCTTTTACTTCTTTGTGCACCAAGGATTTCGAAATCCAAAAGGATACCTGCAATCTGTGCGTATTCGGTATTATGATTTAAACTTGCAACTGTGTCAACATGGGTTTTATCAATATGCCGAAAGGGGAAATGTTCTAGTAAATCTTTAAACGTAAAAATGTGTAGCTCTTTACGCAACAAATCACCTTTGAAGGTAGTAACCCCTTTTAGATATTCTATGGGAGATAATAATATGTTTGAATTTGCTGAAATAAGAATTAACTTTTTTACAAAGGTATTGAAGCAAACCAATTAATTATAAATGCAATTCCTATTTTTTGTTGAAATGATGCCTACGTTTAGAATGCTGATTTGAGTTGCTTGTTGACCTTTTGGGTGTTTCGCCCAATTCTGAAGGCACTTCCCCCTTAGGAACTTCATGTCCTAATAATTGCTCAATAACAGTAAGCTTTCTTTGTTCAGCAACATTTACAAGTGTATATGCAGAGCCTTTGGCTTTAGCACGTGCAGTTCTGCCAATACGATGAACATAATCTTCTCCATCATGTGGCACATCAAAATTGATCACCAATTCAATGTTATCAATATCAATGCCTCTACTTAAAATATCAGTAGCTATCAAAATAGGCAATCTACCACTTCTAAAATCACTTAACACTGATTCTCGTTTATCTTGATCCAAATCACTATGTATTTCATCGGCTTTAAAAGACAATCGTTTCAATTCTTTTGTAAGTTGTTTTACACTGAGTTTACTGCTACAAAATATTAGTGTATTGTCGAAATTGGTTTGTTTGAGTAAAAATGAAACCAATGGAATTTTTTGAGGCTCGTAAATTAAATATGCCAGCTGATTGATTTTTTCAGGTGGTTTAGAAATCGCAATATTGATTTCAATAGGTTGATGTAAAATCGATTTGGCTAAAGTTCTAATTTTTGGTGGCATGGTGGCTGAAAACAAAAGATTCTGACGCTTTGCTGGAAGATGTTTAATCACAAACATGATGTCATCAAAAAAGCCCATATCCAACATTCTATCCGCCTCATCTAAAACCAAATATTTTAAATCCTGTAACTTTACATAGCCCATTTTTATGTGAGAAAGCATTTTTCCGGGTGTGCAAACCACAATATCAGCACCCATACTCAACGCTTTTTTTTCTTGTATAAAAGCGTTTCCATCTCCACCTCCATACACCGCAATTGAACTAATGCCAGCAAAATAACCAAACCCTTCTAAATGTTGTGCAATTTGAATCGCAAGTTCACGGGTAGGAACAATAACTAATGCAGTGATTGAATTATTGGTTTGTGGAGAGGTGATTATTTTCTGAATTAACGGCAATAGAAAAGCAGCTGTTTTTCCTGTTCCGGTTTGCGCAGCAGCGATAAGGTCTTTACCAGCCAATATATGTGGGATTACTTCTTGTTGAACAGGTGTAGCTTCTTCGTATCCAGCAGCATCAATACCTTCCATCAATCGACTGTCGAGATTAAAATCTATAAATTTCAAATGATTATTTTTTGAGCGAAGTTAATCAATAATATCCTTGAATCTTGTACGTATCTTGCAATAAAAAAAAGATGATCAAAGTAGGTACATACAATCAAATGAAAGTATTAAGGGTTGTTGAGTTTGGGGTTTATTTGGATGATGGCAATGATGGCATTTTATTGCCGAAAAGATTTGTACCTGCTGAACTTAATCCTGGAGATGAAATAAATGTGTTTATTTATCATGATGGCGATGAGCGATTGATTGCAACTACACAGAAACCAAAAGGCATTCTTGGTGATATCGTAAAATTGGCTGTGGTAAGCACAAATGCGCAGGGTGCTTTTTTAGATTGGGGACTAATGAAAGATATATTTGTTCCGATTTCTCAGCAGCAACAAAAAATGATTCCAAAAGGTGAGTACTTGGTGAAAATTGTGTTGGATGAACAAACAGGTCGAATAGCGGCAACTGAAAGAGTAGAACGTTTTTTGAGCAATGAAAACTTAACGGTTTCTGAATTGGAAGAAGTGGACTTATTGGTGTATAGAAGAACAGATATTGGATATGTGGTAATCATTAACAACGTACATACAGGAGTATTACATCACAATGAAATTTATAGAAACATCACATCTGGAGATTCCTTTAAAGGTTTCATTAAAAAGATACACCCAAAAGAAAATAAAATAGATGTGGCTGTTGGAAAATCTGGATACAAGCGGGTTGAAGACGAAACAAGTAAAATCCTTCGTTTATTAAATGAGAACAATGGCTTCCTACCATACAACGACAAGAGCAATCCGGATGATATTTATGCCGTTTTTGAAATGAGTAAAAAAACGTTCAAAATGACTATTGGAAATCTCTATAAAAAAAGAATTATCCATATTGAAGAAAAAGGCATTAGAGTTATAACGGAAGGGTAAAATAATTCAAAAAGGAAACGATAAAAATTAAGTAAAATAAATTTCGATTTGCCATAATCATTAAAAAATATGAATTAACTTTTTTACAAAAAATATATACAAACTATTTTTAATTTTCGAAAATATTTAGTCAAAGTGTTTTGTTATACTAATTTGAATTATAAATTAGTCCATACTTTTCTTGTATAATGCCGATGTGGTAGCTGTTTGGGACAATTTCATTGGAACATTACAGATATCCAATCGGTATTAAATATGCGAAATAAAACAGAACGCGTTTTTTGGCGTTATTAGTAAGCATTGACCAAGGCACAATCAGAATGAACCTCCCACCATACGACAACTTTCCAAGTATTTCTGACGATAAAATATCGTTAAGAGAAATTCAATTCTCTGACATTGATGACATTATTGGAATTTCATTTTATGACGCTATTCAAGCAACAACAATAAAACAAGTAACAGAAATGCAAAACAAAATAAATAAAGATTATTTAGATGGAAATTCTATTCATTGGGGCATTGCAGATAAATTAACGAACAAAATTGTTGGCACTTGCGGTTACTATCGTGGACTTGACAAAGGAGAAGGAGAACTTGGTTGTGTTTTAATACCCCAATATCGTGGACAAGGTTATATGACTTCTGCATTGTTGTTAGCCATTGAATTTGGACGACATCATATTGGACTAAGACGTATCTGGGCAATAACAACAAAGCAAAATGAAAGAGCAATAAAACTTATTGAAAAACTTAACTTTATTAAGATTGCTGAATTAGACGATAATGAAGTTGAATACGAATTAAGCATGTAAACTGAAACGAAAAATTAAAATAATCTTTACTGCCAACAAGCGTTTGGAAAGATTGCAAATTTTGTACCAAATTAAAATTGACGTTTTGCGAAAGGACTGCAAGTTGCTAAATTCTGATGAATGTAGAAAAATAATATCATCTGATTTATTCAAAAAAGGGATTTTACATTGATGATTTTACCTGATTTCTAAACATAATTTTACACCCAATTGATTTTGTTTCTGTAATTAAAACCTTTTGATTTTTAAGCAACGCATCCACCGCATCAGATACATAATCCACTTTTACCTTTTTCGGTTCCGCTCCATTATCATCAATGGCTCCGTTGTACTTTATAACCCAATTGTTATTTTCTTTATACAACACAAATGCCTGAGGCGTTCTTTCTGCTTTATACAATTTCGCTACTGATTGCGTTTCATCATACAAATAAGGGAAATTAAACTTTTCCTTGTTTGATTTTATAACCATATTGTCATAAGTATCCTCTGCATATAATATCGTATCCGTTGAACTTATTGCCAACAAAGGGAATCCTTTATGATGATACTTCTTATTTAATTTATTTAATCGCTCCGGATATAGTTTTGCAAAAGGACAATGATTACAAGTAAAGATTATGATAAATCCTTTCGCATTTGAATAATCTTTCAAAGAAAAAATATTTCCATTCACATTTTTTAATGAAAAATCTAGACTTGTAGTATCATTTTGTGCAAATGATTTTGATATTATGAAAAAAGAAAAAAGACTAATGATGAATATGTTTTTCATTTTGTTATTTTATAAATGAATAATTGGGATTAAATACAAATGATCGATCATTTAAAGTCAGCAAGAAAGAAATCAAATCTACTTTTTCATTTGGAGTGAAAACAATAGGTTGTTTCAGC